>CADBCZ010000005.1 GCA_902793335.1 uncultured Lachnospiraceae bacterium | reverse complement strand
CAGGAAAAAATCAAAAGTCCATAGTATCTGAATTGTATTTAACCATGATATTAAAAAGAAAGGAACGTGTGATAATTAACTTCCTAATTATCATACAAGTGATAATATGGAAACTTTTGAAACAAAAAGTGTGAAAATGATTCTATACTTTGCCTCCACCTTTTATGATAATTGGAATGTCGATTTGATGGAACGATTGTTAAGTCAGTATGAGATTGACCGGAATAAAAAATATATTGCCCTCTCGAAAGGGCAGAAAACAGCTGTAGGAATTATCATCGGTCTTTGCAGTGGTTGTGAGATAGTTATGTTTGATGAGATTTATTCCGGTTTGGATGCAGTGGCAAGACAGCAGTTTTATGAGCTTTTGTTAGAAGAACAGGAAAAAAATTCTCGCACATTTGTATTATCTACGCATCTTATTGAGGAAATGACCGGTTTGTTCAGCCATGTGTTAATGTTAAATGATGGAAAGGTTCTGCTCTGTGAGGAAATGGAAGAAATTCATCGTAAATCGTTTAAGTGTACGGGAAGGGCAGTTTGTGACAGTTTACTTGTAAATAAAACAGTTCTTCAGAAAAAAGAAATCGGAACATTGGTCGAGTATAGTATTTATGATGAAATGACAACTGAGGAAAGACATCAATTAGAAACAGCTGGTTTTCGAATTACTTCTATGTCGTTACAGGAATTATTTATCGCATTTACATTGAAGGACGAAGAGGAGTGGAGGAGTATGGATGGAATTAATTAAAGGAAATCTATTATTTATAATTGCAATGGTGGAAATGGCTGCATATATGTTTTTCTTTGGACAGTATAGCGATACTGCTTTTGTGAGTGAATTCCTTTTCTATCGAAGTGAATTGATGAGAAGGGAATTCCGTCTTATGGGAAAGATAATTCTAATTGAAGGAATACTTGGTATAGGATTATATTATCTTATTGAGTATCTATTAGGTGGGAATTATGTATCTGCATGGTATATGTTTTATTTATTCCTGATACCATTTTTGGGACACAGCAGTCTTGTTGTAGCAGCAAGAAAAAATAATGTGGGAGGATTTGTTGCAATAATCTCTTTGTTGAGCCTTTCGTGTCCTGCGATTGTTTTGGTGTGTATGCTTTGGAAGCACTTACTTTTGGATTATTATTGTGGTATTTTTACGGTTATTCTGATGATAGTGGATGGGATGCTGGGAAAGAAAATGATAGCATCATGGAAGAGAGGAGATATGTAAATGAAGAATCGGACGCTTAGGCTTTTGGCGTTACAAGATGTATGCCATATTCTAGTGGAATTGGGATTCGTGAGCATTATAGCATTTATTTGCATGCATTTTGATGGTGGAACAACTTCGGGGTTTATGATGTTTGAAAATGTTTTTTTAATATTTTCGCTTGGTTTTGGAGGGATGAAACTAAGTTTTCAACAATATGATAGATATATTACTTTTGGGTTTTGTCGAAAACGTTTCTACAAAGATCAACTAATTCTTTGTGGAATCCGTGCATTTATGGTAGGGGGTGTTATAGGGATCGCTCAGTATCTGATGCAAGGGAAAGATATTTCGGATGTATTAGAAGAAGAGATGATACAATCTTATCATACGTTATCATTTGCAGAAATATTTATGACGGATTTTATTATATTTTATTTATTTTCTTTGATTTTACTTTTGTTAAGCACGGGAGTATTGAATCATCAATTGTATCAAAGGGTAGAAAACGGAAAGTCACCGCAGATGCTTGTACGTATTCATAATTCGAAAAAGAAACCGTTATGGACATTTAGAAATCTTTTGCTTAAGATATTTTCTTTTATTGTACTACTTACTGTTACGTTTGGATTCTATTATTATCAACAGTTACAGTTGACGATATCTTTTCCTGTTCGATTGGTGGTGATAATAGTTTTTTCTCTTCTTAGTGTTGCATTGATACTTGTTGGAAAAAAGAGATTTACACCAAAGTACATTTGATTTTGAAAAACCACAAATTAGGACTAGATTTTTTTCTAAATATATGAGAAAATACATCTAGTTGCGACGTTTTGTTCCTTATTTCATTTACATAGGATAAATGTCGACTTAATTTACTATTGAAAGGAGTTTCAACATGATTTATTCACAAGAAGTAGAAAACATGTGTCCGGTTGCTCAGGGCGTGCATCATGGTTGTGCACCTATTCCTGAGGAGGCTAAGTGGGTACAGGCTAAGGAAGTTAAGGATATTTCAGGCTTTACTCATGGTATTGGTTGGTGTGCACCTCAGCAGGGTGCCTGCAAACTTACACTTAACGTTAAGGAAGGTATCATTCAGGAGGCATTAGTAGAGACTATCGGATGTTCCGGTATGACTCATTCAGCAGCTATGGCAGCTGAGATTCTTCCGGGACTTACAGTAATGGAAGGTCTTAACACTGACCTTGTATGTGATGCTATCAATACAGCTATGAGAGAGTTATTCTTGCAGATCGTTTACGGTCGTTCACAGAGTGCATTCTCTGAGGATGGTCTTCCTGTAGGAGCAGGTCTTGAGGATCTTGGTAAGGGTCTTCGTTCTCAGGTTGGTACAATGTACGGTACTCTTAAGAAGGGTCCTCGTTACTTAGAGATGGCTGAGGGATATGTTACTGCAATCGCTTTAGATTCAGATGACCTCATCATCGGTTACAAGTTTGTCAACCTTGGTAAGATGACTGACTTCATCAAGAAGGGTGATGACCCTAACACAGCATATGAGAAGTCTTGCGGTCAGTACGGAAGAGTTGATGACGCTGTTAAGCTTATTGACCCACGTACAGACAAAGAGATTGACAAATAAGAAGGAGGTAACGGTTAAATGGCATTATTTGAATCATATGAAAGAAGAATTGATCAGATCAATAAAGTTTTAAACAGCTACGGTATCTCCTCTATTGAAGAAGCAGAGAAGATCACTAAGGACGCTGGCTTAGATGTATATAATCAGGTTAAGGCTATTCAGCCTATCTGTTTTGAGAACGCTTGCTGGGCTTACACTGTAGGTGCTGCAATCGCTATCAAGAAAGGATGCAAGAAGGCTTCTGAGGCTGCTGCAGCTATCGGAGAGGGACTTCAGGCATTCTGTATTCCGGGTTCTGTTGCAGACACACGTAAGGTTGGTCTTGGACATGGTAACCTTGGTAAGATGTTATTAGAGGAAGAGACAGAGTGTTTCTGTTTCCTCGCAGGACATGAGTCATTTGCTGCTGCTGAGGGTGCTATCGGTATTGCAGAGAAGGCTAACAAAGTTCGTCAGAAACCACTTCGCGTTATTCTTAACGGTCTTGGTAAGGACGCTGCTCAGATCATCTCACGTATCAACGGATTTACATTTGTTGAGACAGAGTATGATCCATATACTAACGAAGTTAAGGAAGTATTCAGAAAGTCATATTCTGAGGGACTTCGTGCTAAGGTTAACTGCTACGGAGCTAACTCAGTTCCTGAAGGTGTTGCTATCATGTGGAAAGAGGGCGTTGACGTATCTATCACAGGTAACTCAACTAACCCTACAAGATTCCAGCATCCTGTAGCAGGTACTTACAAGAAGGAATGTACAGAGAAGGGTAAGAAGTACTTCTCAGTTGCTTCAGGTGGTGGTACAGGACGTACACTTCACCCAGATAACATGGCAGCAGGTCCTGCTTCATACGGTATGACAGATACACTTGGACGTATGCACTCAGATGCACAGTTCGCCGGATCTTCATCAGTTCCAGCTCACGTTGAGATGATGGGTCTTATCGGTGCAGGTAACAACCCTATGGTTGGTATGACTGTTGCAGTTGCTGTTTCTGTTGAGGAAGCTGCAAAGGCAGGTAAGTTCTAATTAAAGCATAATTAATTAGATGATATATATCTTAATATAAGAGAATTATTAGAACCCTCCGGTTTGTGCCGGAGGGTTTGTTGCGTTTTAAAGATAAAATGTTGTTACAGACAAATTACCATTCACTCCTTTTTTGGTACCGTTTACTCCGACAAAATCCAAAAGGAAAAGAAATGTGATAGTATACAAAAGCTAGCAAGGTTGAACATGATTGAATCAATCGAAGAATACGAAAGAAGGGAGGAAAAGATTTTGAGAAAGTTATCAACAGAAGCTTTGTATAACATCAATGGTGGTGACAAGTCAGATTATGATTTTGGATACAAGGTTGGTAAAGCTGCCAGATGGGTTTATGATAAAGTAACAGGAGCATGGCGCAAAGTATTTGGTTAAGAAGGAGAATATTAAAATGAGAAAATTAAATAACACAGAATTATTATCGGTAAATGGTGGAGAGAAAACACTTTACGAGAAGATTAAAAATTTTGTTAATAATCAGCTGGGTGATTTTGTACAAGGTGTTAAGGATGGATGGAACAAAAAATAAATTCCAACTTGCATAATTGGTTTTATGCCGGGCTGCAATATGCAGCCTGGCAAATTAAGGGAAAGGATATTGAAATGGAGTCAATATTAAGTGTTAATAATTTACAGAAAAGAAAAGGAAAAAAAATCATTCTTAAAGATGTTAATATAGAGCTTCATAGAGGTGAAATCGTAGGATTTATTGGAGCAAATGGTGCAGGAAAAACGACAACCATGAAATGTATTATGGATCTGTATTCCTATAATGGAAATATTGAAAAAGAAAACATTAAAGTAGGGGCACTTATAGAAGAACCTTGTTTTTATCCATATATGTCTGGTTTTAGGAATCTAAAGATAGATAGCATGTATTATAAGGATATTTCAGCAGACAGAGTTGATGAGCTGGTAAAGGAACTAGATATGTCACAATATATCAGACAGAAAGTGAAGAATTATTCTCTTGGAATGAAACAGAGACTTGGTCTTGCGTTTGCATTGATGGATGATCCGGATGTGATTATACTTGATGAGCCAATGAATGGTCTTGATCCTCAGGGAGTAATGGTACTAAGAAATACATTAAAAAAACTGGCGCATGAGAAAAACAAAGCGATACTGATATCAAGTCATATATTATCAGAAATGCAGGTTCTTTGTGACAGATTTCTGTTCATAAAAGACGGATGTACATTTGAAGAAAAACCTGATGATAATCTTGAAAAGAAGTATATGGAAATTATGGAAGAGGAAATGGATTTATGTTTAAACTTATAAGAATAGAGCTTACAAAGATGCTATATGGAAAAAGTATATGGATCAGTATGGTATGTGCATTGGCAATAATTGTCGGATTTGGTGTTTTGTTGAATATGGATGGGACATTTGATGATTCGAGTGAAGAGCAGTCTGTATTGGAAGAACAATATGAGAACGCTAATGATTGGAAAGAACAGCTTAAGATTCAGATGGAAATGAACCAGACAATGTCGGATGTGTATTCTCAGGAAGAAATTGATATGAAAAATAAGATTCTTCAGTATGAAATAGATGAGGACATAGAACCGTATGAACATAACACAGCCTGGGATTTTATAACGTATACATTTCAGATTCTTAATGTTGTATTAATAATAATAGTTATCTGGTTGACAACAGAAATAATAATGACAGAGTATGTTAACAAAACATATAAGCTAGTATATACAAAATCATATGAGCGGTGGGAGATATATGTGTCAAAGTATATCGCCTCGGTAATAATTATTTTACTAATTGCAATAGCTATGATGTTGATGGCATGTCTGGTGGGAGGAGTAATCTTTGGGTTTGATGGTATATCATCACGAACAGCCATATGCTTATTTGGGAAAATGATGTCGGTATCTCTTGGCGTTGAAGCAATACTTTATATGAGTTTTGCAATAATCAAAGCAATTGCTGTATCAGCCATAGTATTTTTAGTTGCTGAATTAACTAAAAATCAGATGGTGACAGTATTGTCAGGAATAGTCTGTGCTCTTTGGGGAAAAATGTTGTTTGCAAAGCTGATAGAACAAGGTTTTGCTCTTGGAAAGTATTCATTGTTTATGAACTATGATTTTGTCAGTTTTATAGATGTTCCGGCTGTGAAAAATGAAACTTTGATGATCAGTGTGGCAGTGGTGGTTGCTCATATAATATTATTTCTACTTGCAGGAATATGGTTGAATAGAAGAGAAGACTTATAGAAGATAATAAGGTGAACCGTATGAAATATGAATGTGTTAAGCAGTTTGATGAAACAGACTGCGCGGCAGCGTGTATATCGACATTATGTCGCCATTATGGATTGAGAAAGGGTATAACAAATATACGAGAACTTGCCGGGACTGATAAAAATGGAACTAATGGGAACGGAGTGATAAAAGCACTTACAGCATTAGGGTTTGATGTGGCGGGTTTTGCATTAGATGACAAAGATATTTTTTGCAAGGACATTACATTGCCATGTATAGCACATGTGAATAAGGTTGATTGCAATCATTATATGATCATACATGAGATTGCCCCTGATAATATAGTGGTTGCTGATCCTGCTGAAGGGATTGTCAACTATACGAAGGAAAAATTTCTTGAAATATGGTCAGGAGTTCTATTTCTTGTAAAACCGACCTGTAAAATGAAAAAAATAGAAGATGATAAAAGTAAAATATCATTAATTAACATAATTGGGAAACAGAAAAAATTTGTTTTAGGAATTTTTATTTGTTCTCTGGTTTATACAGCCATAGGTATAATTTCAACGTTGTTTTTTCAATTGATTTTTGATAAAGTAATTCCTGGTAATTCAATTAATATGTTGGCGAAATTTGCAATCGGATTATGTATTGTATATTTAATAGGTGGACTAATGCAATTTTTGCGTGTAAAGATGATGCTTATATTAGGTAAAAGATTTGATATGGAGCTTACATACAACAGTTATGAGCACATTATGCATCTACCTATGAATTTCTTCTCGTCAAGACAGACCGGTGAGATAATATCCAGATTAAACGATGCATCTAAAATTAGGGATGCTCTTTCCGGAGCGACTATAAGTGCTGTTCTGGATATGTTTATGGCAGTTATATCAGCTGTAGTTTTATTTACAATTAATAAGAAATTGTTCGTGGTTGTTTCTATAATTGGACTTATGTATTTCTTATTAAATTTCATGTTTGTAAAGAAAATAAAGAAAAATAATCAGACCGTAATGGAGAAGAATTCAGAGACAAACGCCATGTTTATAGAAACTGTAAAAGGTGTGGAAACAATAAAAGCTTGTGGAGCTGAAGGAAAAGTTTGTGATAATTCAAAAAAAATATTTGTCAGTCTATTGGATGCGGCAATGCATTCTCAGGAAGTGGAAAGCATTGTTACGATAATATCCGGAGTGATTAGTAATTGCGGTTATGTGGTGGTGCTTTGGATAGGCGCGGGATTAATAGTTCAGGGAAAAATGTCTGTGGGAACACTTCTTATGTTCTATTCATTGATAGGATATTTTTTCTCACCGGTAGAGAGCCTGATGTCACTTCAGACTAGTCTGCAGGGTGCAGTTGTAGCTTTTGAAAGACTTCAGCAGATGCTTAGTATGGATAAGGAAAAAACAGGCTTAGAGGAAAAAGAGATAACTGCCGGTGAAATAAAAATTACAAATTTGTCATTTCAATATGGAACAAGAAAGCATATAATAAATGATATGAGTTTTTCAATTAGTAAAAATGAAAAGATTGCAATAGTTGGGGAAAGCGGTTCGGGAAAAACAACATTGGCAAGATTACTTCTTGGGTTTTATGATGTTAAGCGTGGAAGTATCAGGTATGGAGATAAAGATATATGTGACATTAACAAAAAAGTGCTCAGGAATAAGATTGCTTACGTATCACAGGAACCGTATTTTTTCAAGGGGACATTGAAGGAAAATATATTATTTGGCAACGATGCAAAGGTTTCGGATACTGATATATTAAGAGTTTTGGAACAGGTTAAACTTGATCAATACATTAACGAGAATCCGGATGGAATACACACAAAGCTACAGGAAAATGCAACGAACCTTTCGGGAGGACAACGACAAAGGCTTAGTCTTGCCCGGGCATTGATCAGAAAACCTGAGGTTCTTATATTGGATGAGGCAACAAGCAATCTTGATGTTATAACAGAGAAATCTATTACCGAATCAATAGACAGTATAGAAGGGATGACGATTATAGTAATTGCACATAGACTTAGTACAATAAAGAGATGTGACAGAATATTTGCGATATGTAATGGTTCAATAGAAGAAGCAGGAACACATGAAGAATTAATGAAAAAGAAAGGGTTTTATTATTCGTTATGGAAGGAACAGCTGTAAATAAAAATCACAATTTTCTAAAGTTAGTATCATTTATCTTGGCGTATGTAATTATACTTGCAGTGAGCTTACTTTCCTTCTATGGATTAAGTGATGAAACGTCTATTGTCAGGGAGGTTCTACAGGGAACTTTGGTTGAACTTGTCGGTGTAATTGTAACTATTATTTTTTATGTTTTTGTTTTAAGAAAAATATTTACAGCATCAGCCGAATATAGATTGACTTATTCAAATAAAAAAGTAATATTGGGAATATTTTTGGTTTATCCTCTTATTGTGTTTTTGTATGCCAACATTTTATATAATGATTTTGGTAATATATTTCAATCAATTGAAAAAACCAGCTGGCATGAATTAGCGGAGGATCTCTTGACTTTGCCGTTATGTGCAGTATTAGGTCCGGTACTTGAGGAGTTTTGTTGCAGAGTGATGTGCATAAGCGTGTTTAAGAGCAAAAAAGGCAAAATAATAGCATTTATTATTACAACGTTTTTATTTGCGATATGTCATGGATCAGATTTTGAGAATCGGATACCTGGTGGATTGATATTGGGAATTGTATTTATTGTATCTCAGAATATAATGCTCGTAATAATATTGCATATGGCGTGGAATACGGCAATATATATTGTGCAGGATACGTCACGAGTATTTGCATTACTTATGCCACAGGAGACACATGGTATATGGGGAAGTCCGATAATAGCAGTGGCTATATTTGTTATTGCATTTATGGTAGGAGTGATTTTGATTGTGAAAAATATTAAAAACGAGAAGGAAAGGTGAGTTTGTATCTATTTATATAGATAAATAATACGGTTAGTTTAAAAGGTGATAATATGAATTTTGACATTACATGCGTATCTATGACAGTATTATATGAAATAGTATACATGTTTGCGTTGCTTTTCTTTTTTAAGAAAGTATTTGGAGCAGAGTTTAGTAAAAACTTTAAGAGATATTTTATTGGGTTGGGTATATATGTATGTATAGTTGGGATTAATTATGTTAGACTATGTACAATAAACAGTCAGGGGAAACACACATATTTATCAGTGTTGTCTCTGTTGATAAATTTATTATTGTTGTTTAAAGCATCTGTACTTTTGTATTTTATATTTAAAAAGAGAAATATAACTGTAGGTTTTTCGTTGTTTTATACAGTGGTTGTTTATTTGATGAGCGATACGGTATCTTTTATATTTTGTGAGACAATCAGTATGGTTAGAAAAGAATTGATAGTGATTTTGTGTGGAACGATTATGCAGGTTTTACTTATTATTATATTGCGTATTTATGATAAGAAAAGAGAAAGTAAAAGGCTGCCATTATGTTTGATGTCGTTGTCGAATAAAGAATATATATTGTTATCTGCAATTTTATTGTTTGTATATATTATGGAGAGAGAAATACTTAATTCAAGTGTATTACCTATAGTAAAAATGACAATGATATTTTTCGTGTTTATAGTAGTATTTCTGACAACATTAATATTTACTATAAAAGAAAAAAACATGTCAGTGGGAAATAGGCTAATTGTATTAGAAGAGCAGATGAAGGCAACTGCTGGGTATTGCAATGAACTTGGAAATAAAGACGAAGACTTAAGAAAGTTTAGGCATGATATAATAAACACTCTTTGCAAACTCGATGGAATTCTTTCGGACACTAAGATAGAAGTAGCAAGAGATTATATAAGTGATATAATAGAAGATGTAAAGGCTACAAGAATGCAATATAATACCGGGTGCTTTGTTGCGGATGTAGTATTAACTTCAAAACAAAAAATAATCAAAGAAATTAATGCGAAATTATCAGTTTATGGTATAATACCGGAAGATGCTGTAAAAGATTCAGATATGGTAGATATACTTTCAAATCTTCTTGATAATGCTATCATTGCATGTGGCAAAATCGAAGGGGAAAAAGAAATAGTAATTGATTCATATTTAGAAAATGAGAAATGGGTGTTTAAAATTTCATATCCCACTTCAGAAAAACAGATTACTATTAACGATCAAGTGTTGATAACTGAGGATAATAAGTATATTAATGGAACAGGGCTGCTAAATATAAAAAAAATAGTAGAAAAATATTCAGGAAACGTGATTCTTTTAAGCCTCGATGATTTTTTACATGTAAAAATGACTTTTGATTATTATAAAATAAAAGGACGGAAAGATGATTAAAATTGCAGTGTGTGATGATATAGACTATATTAGGGATGAGATAAAACAAAAATTACTAAAATTATCTTTCCAAAAAAATGAGGATTTTTGTGTAGATGAATATGAATCGGGTGAACGGATACTTGAAGCTAAGAAATCGTATGACCTAATATTCATGGATTATGATTTTGGGGAAGATAAGAAAAACGGACTTGAAATATCAAGAGAAATTCGAAAGAGGAATAGTAATGTACATATAATATTTCTTACCAGCTATGCAACAATAGTCTTTGATGTGTTTGAGGTGGGGACTTTTAGATTTTTGGTAAAACCTATAGAGGATGATAAGTTTGAAAAAGCAATGAAAGATTTTTTGCGATTATATAAAGACGAAGCATATATAAAAGTGAAAATTAATGGTGAAAATCATATAATAAATATAAATGAGATTGTTTATATAGAGGGTGATGGTAAAAACTGTACATTACACCTTGATCGTAAACAAGAAGAGGTGTTGGAGTATAAAGCAACTTTATCGTCGGTTGAGGAGATGTTCACAGACAACAACAAAATGTACAGATGTCATAAATCCTTTATTGTTAATTTTGATTATATAACAAAATACAATAGAACAGAAATAGAGTTGAGTACAGGTGAGAAAGTTCAGATAAGTAGGCGTAAATACAATGAATTTTGTGAATCGTATATGAAACGATTGTTTGAATAAATTAAACAAGGGTTGGAAGATTGGATATATTAAATCTTTCAACCTTTGTTTTTTATTTGTCTAGAATAATTATTTGTGATAGACTGAAAAGTAAAAAATAATGAATGGATGAATATATATGAGTTTGCATAAAGATAAGGTTAAACTGATAATTGGATTATGTGATGATGAGATGAACACTCATAATACAGTTGAGAATCTGCTTGCTGACTATGCAGTATTATACGATTTAAATATAAGAATAATTCATTACACATCGGCTGCAGAATTATTAGGTGCAGGAGATGATTTGGATTTTTTGTTTTTAGATATAGATATGCCTAAAATGGATGGAATAGAGGCTGCACATAAGTTGCGTGACAGGGGTATAGAATACAAGATAATTATGCTTACGGCAAGAGAGGACAGATATAAGGAGGCATTTAAGATTCAGGCATTTAGATTCGTGCCAAAGCCTATAGAAAAGACAGAATTGTATGGAGCGATTAATGATGTCAGAGAGCATATCGTGGGCATATCAAAGGTATCTGTGTTTCGGGATGGAGTATCTTATGATATTGTTCAACGTGATATTCTTTATGTGGAAGCAGATAAATCAGCAACACTTATTTTTACAAGAGGTAATGAATATCGAAGCGAACAGACGCTTGCATCATGGCGTGATGTCTTGGATGACAGGGTGTTTTTTCAGTGTCACAAATCATTTATCGTGAATATGGGTAAAATTGAACATATAGAAAAAAATATAATCTATATGTTAAATGGAGATAAGGTGGCTGTGTCAAGGCGACTTCATACACCTTTGATGAATGCATATATGGAATATGATACTAGAAGAAGGTAAGGGATTAAAATGAATTATTTATGGGAAATTGTTAAGAGTTTAATTTGTTTTTTTGAATGGTTTTCTTTTTTCTTCATTTTTTTTAGAATAGACTTCCGAAAAGATGCTGTTAAAAATAAGGTTGCAATAATATCAGTTATATCAGTTTGGCTTATAGGCTTATTGTTCGGAGTTGACTGGAACAACACATCATTATTACCATTTACTATGGAACATTTTATTATATGTGTGATTTTATATTGTATCTTTGAAGTTACTGTAAATGAGATTATTGCTTTGGCAATCGGAGAATGGCTGATTATCTCTAATTTAGAGACTGTGATACATATTATAATAGAGCATGCAAAATTAAAGAACGATATGCTTGAAATGGCAATAATGATTATATTGAGTGTTCTATTATGGCTTTTTAACTTTACTATAGGGAAGAAAATAGAATTCAAATCATTTCGACTACAAACAAAATTGTGGTATATGTTGGACCTGATTATGTTGATTCTTACATTTATGATGGAGTTTTTCTCATATGTGATTATTGATGAAATGCCATATGGTAAAATAACGGATATTGGAAAAACGTTAACTGCAATTGGTGGAACGCTGATAGTTGTTCTTCTGATGACCATGATCTATTACTATAACAGTACTCAAAATTATAGAATGCAGAAAGATTTTGCAGAAATACAAAATGAGCAACAACGAGAATATTTTCAACGGTTGCTATCAAAAGAAGAGAAAACCAGGTGCTTCAGACATGATATCATCAATGATCTGCTGGAAATGCAGAGTTATTGTGAGAATGGAGAATACCAACAGCTTAAGTCTTATTTGGATAGTACATTAGGTTTTGTTCAGAATATTAGTAAAAGCAGTTATGATGTGGGAAATGATATTATTAACACTGTATTAAATTATTATCTTCAGTCATCTAAGGATAATTATGATATTAAGGTACATGGGTATATAGACGATAATATTTCTTTTGAACAAAGGGACTTGTGTGTGATATCTGCTAATCTTATAAAAAATGCTACTGAAGCATTAGAGAAATTGGAGAATGGAAGATTAGATTTTAATATAGAACAGGGAAAAGATTATTTATATATAAAAGTTGAGAATTCTTATGACGGGAAAATATTCACAGACAAAAATGGAAATGTTGTAACGTCTAAGAATGATAAGAAAAATCATGGCTTAGGGATTCTTAATATAAAAGAGATTGTAAAAAAATATAATGGAAGATATGTAGTTGAAACTAATAAAGATACATATTGTACAAAGGTGTATTTGAAAATTTCATGACCGTTCAAAGGGATATAAGACCGTTCGTAGGGAAGGGTATTGGATTATTCATATTTTTTGATAGACTACCTAATTGTAATAGGTAGTCTATTTTATATAAATGGAGGTGATGAAAATGTTTATTACTAGTGGAGTGGATTGGAGTGCGTGGATTCGCAAATGGTTACATAAATAAATCAGTAAGAAGATATATAATCAAAAGATATCATTTACTTAATGTTTTTTCTGTACTCTACGATATTATCCAACAGTTTTTCAGGTACTCTAAGATTTCCCCAGCCTGTTCCGATTGAGATGTCGGGTTTGATGGCACCGTGGAAATCTGATCCGCCTGACACAAGCAGGTTTTTGTTGTATGCTATACTGCGAAGCTCAGATGTCTGTCCGTTATCGTATGTAGAATAGTAGCATTCCATTCCGGCAAGTCCGGCAGGAATGAGATCGTCTAACAATGCTTCAACCTGCGATTTTGAAAGCTTGTATGAATATGGATGTGCAAGGATTGCAGTTCCGCCGGCAGCATTTATTAATCCAATAACATATTCAGGAGTTACTTTGGGCTTTGGAAGATAGAAGGGACAGCCTATTCCAACGTACTTGTCAAAGGCTTCAACTTTGTCTTTGCATATTCCTTTTTCAACCAATACTCTTGCAAAATGAGCACGGGTGATAACACTTCCGGGATTGCCATGTTTCAATTCCTCGATTGTTAACGGAATTCCACCATCCACAAATTTCTGTACCATTTTTTCATTTCGTATTTCTCTGTCACGTTCGAGCTTATTCAAAGCATCTGTAAAATCTTTATCATTATAATCGATAAAAAGTCCGATGATGTGAATTTCACGTTCTCCTATATAGCAGGAAAGTTCGGTGCCCGGGATAACGTTAATTCCACCAATCTTTTCTGCGTGTTTAAGTGCAGGGATTATGCCTTTGACTGTGTCGTGGTCTGTTAGTGCAAATGAAGATAATCCAGCTTCTTTAGCCAGTTCGACAACTTCTTCTGGAGTAAATGACCCGTCGGATGCAGTTGAATGTGTATGTAAATCAATGTAATTCATTGTATTTCCCCTTATTGTTTGATGTTATTAGGAGTTTGTGAAACTCTGTTTATACACACATGATATAACATAAATGAAAGTTTATTGCAACTGATATATGAACTGTTGTACAGGGCAACGAAGAAAAACTCAAGTTTCATTCCCCTTGTCATATTTTTTTGGATTTGCTATAATGAACCCGATTCGATAAATTATACACACAGAGGAGGATAACTATGGACGCTAGAACGACTGGTATTGTAGCTTATATCACATGGATAGGTTTATTGATTGCAGTTATAGCAGGAGACAAAGAAGGCGCAAAGTTCCATATTAATCAGGCACTTGTTATCATGCTGTTTGGTTTGCTTGGTGCTATTCCGTGTATAGGTCAGATCTGGTTGATATTTATATTTGTTTGCTGGATCATGGGTCTTATTGCAGCAATCAACGAGGAAGAGAAGCCTGTTCCATTAATCGGTGGAATTACATTAATCAAATAATTGCATATTGAATTGAATGTGAATTTATAAAAATGAGCCTCACAGAGTATTACATATAAGTAGAACTCTATGGGGCCCATTTTTATATACATATAACTATCGAAAATATAAGTAATAATAAATTTAACTGCCGAAAAAAACGCATAACCTTTATTGTCAGTGTTAAAACAAACGGATGGATTATAGAGTTGTTTAATATATTTATGCATGTTACAATAACGATTATAAATGATACTATATGACAAGGGCAGGAGGATGACCGGATGAGATTGATATCGTGGAATGTTAATGGAATAAGAGCCTGTGTGACAAAGGGCTTTGAGGATTATTTTAAAGAGGCGGATGCTGATATATTCTGCATTCAGGAATCAAAGATGCAGGAGGGACAATTAGAACTTGATTTTCCGGGCTACTACCAATATTGGAATTACGCAGAGAAGAAAGGCTATTCGGGTACTGCAATATTTACAAAGCAGGAGCCTATAAATGTTACATATGGAATTGGCATTGAGGAACATGATCATGAGGGAAGAGTTATCACGCTTGAGTATGAAAACTATTATATGATAACGGTATACACCCCTAACTCTCAGAACGAATTAAAACGTCTTGATTACAGAATGACCTGGGAGGATGCCTTCAGAGATTACCTGAAAGAGCTTGCTTCTAAGAAATCCGTGATTGTATGCGGTGATATGAATGTTGCGCACAACGAGATAGATTTGAAGAATCCAAAGACCAACCGTAAAAATGCCGGATTTACCGATGAGGAGAGGTCTAAGATGACTGAACTTTTGGGAAGTGGCTTCATTGATACATTCAGATACTTTTATCCGGATCAGACCGACATTTATTCATGGTGGTCATACAGATTCAAGGCAAGAGAGAAAAATGCTGGATGGCGTATCGACTATTTCCTTACCTCGGAGGATTTGAAAGATAAGCTGGTTGATGCCAAAATTCACACGGAAATATTCGGTTCAGATCACTGTCCGGTTGAACTTGAAATTGACTTATAAGATGCCTAAAATGATTGATAAATAGGCAAAAATAAGGTATTATATAGGTAGTTTAATTTGTATTAGGTACGTGATTTTTTATTGGATAAATGACACATTTTTACCAGGTTCGTGAAATGATGTGAGGATAGAATATGCGATCAATACAGACGAAGATTAGTGTTGTTATATTGGCGATATTGATGGTTGTAACCGTCTTATTTATAGTTACCGCAAACTCAAGAACCAATGTAATACTTGATAACGATTCCGAGCAGATAATACAGTCTACTACAGACTATTACTGTAATATAATAGATGATAATTTTCGATCTGCTGAACAGTCTGTGGGGTCGATTTATAACTATGCAATGAAACGCGCAGAGACGTATACGGATTTTTTGGGAGATGAAAATCAGAGAAATCAATATACGAATGAGATATCAGAGCTTGGTAAGAGTATTGCTGAAAACACAAGCGGTGCAAAAGCTGTATATCTTAGATATAATCCTGATGTGTATGGTCCGAGTAGTGGTTTTTTATATAATATTAATGTCAGAGATGGTTTGTGGCAATCCTCTGTCCCGACGGATATGAGCTTGTATGACAAGGATGATGCTGAACATGTTGGCTGGTATTATATCCCCGTTGATGCCGGAGTCCCTATGTGGATGGATCCGTATTATAACAAGAATCTGGGAGCGGAAATGATATCTTATGTAATTCCGTATTACTACAAAGATAGTACGGTTGGCGTTATCGGTATGGATATTGATATGGATCTCTTACGCGAGGCTGTTTCGAAGATATTGATATACGATAATGGTAAGGCATTTTTGATGACTGACGAGGGAAATATCATTTATCATGAGGATTATCGAGAGGGTGCATACTACGAGGAGTTGGATGAGGCTGACAAACAGTATTTTGAGCAGGTGCTTAATCTGGATTTGGATACAGTAAATGTTTGGACTTCAAAGACAGGAGAGAGTCAGAAACTCATATTGAAAAAACTTAGGAATGGAATGATATTTGGTATATATGCACCTGTGGACGAAATTCAGGAACCACAGCAAAGATTGCTTGTACAGCTCATGGTGATAGCTGCAGCTATTTTTATTCTGGCTATTATTGTCAGTGCGCTGAGTGTCAGAGGAATAATCAAACCGCTTAAGAAGATGACAAGTGTTGCCAAACACTATGCTGACGGTAACTTTGATGAGGAGATGAGTGTTCGCAGTAAGGACGAGGTTGGTATATTGTCGAGAAGTCTTCAGACGATGTCTACTTCTCTTAAAGAGCAGATAGAGATTGCAAACTCTGCCAATAAGGCAAAGAGTGAGTTCCTTGCCAATATGTCTCATGAGATAAGAACTCCGATAAATGCAGTTCTGGGAATGAATGAGATGATACTTAGAGAGTCGGATGACGAGAATATCTTAGAGTATTCTTCTAACATCCAGACAGCCGGAAGAACACTGCTTTCGCTAATCAACAGCATTCTTGATTTTTCAAAGATTGAAGACGGGAAGATGGAGATTATACCTGTTAATTATGACCTGTCTTCAGTTATTAACAATCTGGTCAATTCGATATCTGAAAGGGCTAAGAACAAAGGTCTTAGTGTAAAACTCAATATAGATGATAATCTTCCGTCAGTTTTGTTCGGTGACGATGTAAGGATAACTCAGGTTATTATGAATCTGCTTACTAATGCTGTTAAATATACCGAAACAGGTGAGGTGACTTTATCAATAAATGATGGAGGTAGGGAGAATGGCAACATATACCTTGATGTCGAAGTAAGGGATACGGGTATAGGAATCCGTAAGGAAGATATGGATAAGCTGTTTGAATCATTTACACGAATCGAGGAAGAGAGAAACAGGAATATCGAGGGAACAGGACTTGGAATGTCTATTGTCACAAGGCTTCTTAGCATGATGGGAAGTAAACTGAATGTGGACAGTGTATATGGTGAAGGCTCGGTATTCTCATTCAGACTCCTGCAGACAATTGTTAGTGAGCAGCCGATTGGCGATTATGCAGAGCGCGTGAAAGCGTCAGTCAGACGAGAGAATGCTGGTGAGGACATCAAGATAAGCGGTGCCGAGGTTTTAGTTGTCGACGATAATGAGATGAATATCAAGGTTTCCCAAAATCTTATGAAGATATTCGGAATCGTTCCGGATGTGGCAGCTTCAGGTGTCGAAACAATTGAAAAAATGGCGAAAAAGGATTATAATATAGTATTCTTAGATCATATGATGCCGGGTATGGATGGTATCGAAACCTTGAGAGAACTTAAGACTCGTAACATTTTAAAGGATATGACCGCGATGATAGCGCTTACTGCCAATGCAGTAGAGGGAGCAAAGGAAAAATATCTTAAAGAAGGGTTTATAGACTATCTTTCAAAACCGATTGAAGTAGATAAGCTTGAGGAGATTTTGAAGAAATATCTGCCTGAATACATGATAACAGAAACAGAGAATAATCTGTATGGTACTGACAAGGTGACAGATGAGATGTCAAATGATATCGAGGCTTCTTCTGATGGGGTCGTTATGATGGAGTTTTCACCACAAAACGAGGAGGAGGTTGATGATGATATTAACAACTCTGTTTTGGAGAATCTAAGAGATATAGGTATTACGGTTGAAGAAGGTATCAAATACTGCGGAGACAGCATGGATTTCTATGTGGAGATATTAAGGGATTATGCTGATTCCTGCAGTGTCAAAGCGGAAGAACTGGGCACTTATTATTTAGAGCAGGATTGGAACTCTTACAGAATATTAATACATTCTCTTAAGAGCACATCCAAATCTATCGGGGCGGAACTGCTATTTGGATTGGCTTCAAAGCTTGAAGAAGCAGCTGCTAATGAGGATGAAATATATATTATGGAGAATCATGAGAAGTTCATAAGGATATATGTTCAGACGAAGAAGGCAATAGGGGAAATATTACGTTAGATAAATGTATATCAATTTATTAATGTATTAGGAGGCATAATTATGAATTCAGATACGGCGGATTGGATCGTAGTAATTGATGATGATATTACTAATCTCAAAATTGCAGGTAATATTTTGAGCAAAAACGGAATGAGGGTTACTGCGCTTAACAGTGGTCAGGCTTTGCTTGACTTTATCAAAGAAGGTAATCGCCCTAATCTTATTCTGTTAGATATAATTATGCCCGATATGGATGGTTTTGAAACCTATGAGAAATTGAGGGAATATGAGGATTCAATCAATATACCTGAGGTGCCGGTTATTTTCCTGACGGCCGGTGATCAAAGGGAGTTTGAGGCAAAGGGGCTTCAGCTTGGTGCTATGGATTTTGTCAAGAAGCCTTTTGAACCAAGTGTTCTTCTGCATAGAATCAAGAATGTTTTGAACCATACCAGAAAGATCAGGACACTTTCGGTTGAGGCATCCACAGATAAACTTACAGGTTTGCTTAACAAGATAAGTGTCAATGAGTATATCAAGAAGATAATTAATGAGAATAACGGTGCATTGCTCATTATAGATATGGATAACTTTAAGCTGGTAAATGATCTCTATGGCCATGAAGCCGGTGACAGAATATTGGTTTCATTTTCTACCATATTGAAACATCATTTCCGTTCACATGATATTATCGGTCGAATCGGCGGTGATGAATTCATTGCATTTTTGAAGGACATGAAAGACAGAGATGTCCTTAAGAGAGTTGCCCAGGGACTTAACACGAAGCTTCATGATGCGGCACTTAACGTGTTGGGTGATGATATGCAGATACCGCTCGGTGTTTCTGTAGGTGCGATTATAACCCAGAAAGGAGCTGTGTATTCTGAAGCATTTAAAAAGGCAGATAAATCATTATATGCCGTAAAACAGAACGGAAAACACGGATGCTCGGTGTATATTGAAGAGGACAGCGTGGTTGATATCTCAAGGGCTGATATGAAGGATCTTCAAAAATGGAACATTATTTTGGAAGAACGCAACGTCCTTAACAGGGCTTTGATGCTAAGTCAGGATAACTTTGCAAATGTATACAGATATATTATAAGATATGTCAGACGATATAACGAGGAAGCATATAAGGTGTTGTTTACAATAGTTCCTCATAATGAAAGTATCAAGGAGATAGAACTTACCGAGATAACAGAGTATTTTGGAGAGATTCTTGCAAATACATTGAGGAGCAGTGATATAATGATGCATGGTGCGATCAATCAGTATCTTGTCATTTTGCCGAATGTTGCTGATGAAAGTATTCAGACTGTTATCGACAGAGTGTTGGAAGCGTGGAAGAAAACTCAGTATTATGAGAGGATGACGATAGAATATGAAGCGGAAGCTTTAGAATAAATAATAGATATTAACATATAGCATAATTACAGGGTGTCGTGTGTTTCGGCACCCAATTTTATGAGTGATAAAGAGGTATAAATGTGAAGAATTTGATGAAATACATCAAGGGATATGAGATACAGAGTATTCTTGCTCCGTTGTTTAAATTATTTGAGGCACTAATGGATTTATTAGTGCCTATAGTGATAGCGCGGATTATTGATAACGGTATTGCTACCGGAGATAATGCGTATATTTGGAAATATTTTTGGTTCTTGATCCTGCTTGCGGCACTAGGTCTTGCTTTTTCAATCACGGCACAGTGGTTTGCAGCTAATGCAAGCGTAGGCTTTGCCACAGCACTTCGAAAGGATCTTTTTACCCATATTCAATCATTTTCATATGCTACCTTAGATAAGGCGGGGACGGATACCCTTATTACCAGAATGACAAGTGATGTCAACCTTGTTCAGAATGGTGTGAATATGGCGTTAAGACTTCTTCTAAGGAGTCCGTTTATAGTAGTTGGCGCGATGATAATGTCATTTACAATTGATGTTAAATGTGCGCTCGTATTTGCGGCTGCAATTCCGCTGTTGTCACTTGTGGTTGCTGCAATCATGTTTTCTACAATTCCGTTATTTAAGAAAGTGCAGGCTGCGCTTGATGATGTGCTTGGAATAACAAGAGAAAACCTGAAGGGTGTCAGAGTTATCAGAGCTTTTTGCAAGGAAGAATATGAGATAGCAGAATTTGATGAGAAGAATGACACTCTTACAAGACTTAACGAATTCGTTGGACGTATATCTGCGCTTATGAATCCACTGACATTTCTTATGGTAAATGTTGCAACTATCGTTCTTATAAAACAGGGTGCATTACAGGTAAATGTTGGAGAGCTTAAGCAGGGTGATGTCGTTGCTATGTACAACTATATGGCTCAGATGATAGTAGAGCTTATTAAATTTGCGTCCCTTGTGGTTATCATCAATAAGGGTCTTGCAGGAGCAAATCGTGTATCGGATGTATTTGATATTGTTCCGGGTATGGAAGAAGGGAATGAAGAAGATAATAAAACTACTTCGAATAAGAACGAGTTGGATAAGAAGAAAACATCAAATGATGCACAGACCGGTAAGAACAGATTGTTGGCGGATAAGAAAAGAATGCGTGAAGAAAGAAGACGCGAAGAGAGGAAAAACTCAAAGAAGGAATCAGTATACGATTCAAAACCAGATAAATTAGCTGTGGTCAAATTTGACAATGTTTCATTTGGATATAATGCATCCGGAGACGAGGCACTTTCGGATGTCAGCTTTGATATTTTAAAAGGCCAAACGGTTGGTGTTATAGGTGCGACAGGAAGCGGTAAATCAACTCTGGTGAACTTAATTCCCGGATTATATGATGCAACCAAGGGACAGGTGTTAGTCGATGGTGTAAATGTCAGGGATTACTCTAAGAAGGAGCTTCTTTCAAAGTTTGGTATTGTACCTCAGAAGGCGGTGCTGTTTGAGGGAACAATAAGGGATAATCTCTTGTGGGGCAATGAGAATGCAAGTGATGATGAGATGATGGAGGCTATTGAACTGGCTCAGGCGACAGAGGTGATAAAGAATAAGGGTAAGGGGCTTGACACTGTTGTTGAACAGAACGGACGTAATTTTTCGGGCGGTCAGAAACAGAGACTTACCATAGCAAGAGCGCTAGTGAGAAAGCCGGAGATACTGATATTGGATGATTCTGCAAGTGCACTAGACTTTGCAACTGATGCAAAGCTTCGTGCGGCAATCGCGGGACTGGATAAGGATATGACAGTGTTCATTGTGTCACAGAGGACTTCAAGTATAAGAAATGCTGATGTTATATTGGTAATGGATGATGGGGAAATGGTTGGATGTGGAACTCATGATGAGCTTATGAAGAGTTGTGAGGTGTATCAGGAGATATATTATTCGCAGTTTCCTAGAGAAATAGAACGAGCAGAAAGCAAGAAATAGGAACAGAAATGAAATAATAGAAGAGCAATGCGATAGATGATAAGAGAAGCGGTGAAAATATGAGTAAGAAGAGAAAGAAAAAAAGCAACAACAAGAGGAAACAGAATAACATTAAACAAAATAATATAAAGAAGAATACGACACAGGAACGCTTGCAGGCAAGTGGTCATAAGAAGAGTGAAAACACAACAAGCATCGAGACTTTAAAGAATGTTATGGCATTTATCGGCAGATACAGGATTCTTCTTGGAATTAGTATTGTCCTTGCAATGGTGACGGTTGTTATGCAGCTCTATATTCCCATATTGTTTGGTGACGCGATTGATGGAATTGTATCAAAAGGCCATGTTGATTTTGAGATGATAAAAGGTGTTTTGGCAAAGACTATCGTTCTTATCATTATTACTTCGGCTGCAACATGGATAATGAATGCGACAAATAACAGGTTGGCATATAGTGTTGTTCAGGATATAAGGGCAAAGGCAATAAGACAGATTGAGAGACTTCCCCTTTCATATCTTGATTCGCACAGCACAGGTGATGTTGTAGGAAGAGTGATTGCAGATACCGATCAGTTGTCGGATGGATTGCTGCTTGGATTTTCACAGCTTTTCTGTGGAATTATGACTATCATTGTGACGATTGGCTTTATGTTCTCTAAGAATGTGATGATATCATTAATGGTTATCGCACTTACGCCGATAAGCTTTATAGTAGCAAGATTTATATCCACACATACATACAAAATGTTTCAGAAACAGACCTACACCAGAGGTGAGCAGACTGCACTGGTAGAGGAAATGATAGGAAATCAGAAAGTTGTTAAGGCATTTGGCTATGAGGAAAGAGCAGCACAGAGATTTGATGTGATAAATGAGGAGTTGAAAGAGTATTCAAGAAAAGCGGTATTTTACAGCTCTCTTACCAATCCGAGTACACGTGCTGTCAACAATGTGATATATGCATTAGTGGCACTTGTGGGAGCAGGCAGGATAATGGCAGGAGGTCTTACGGTGGGAGGTCTTTCAGTACTGCTTGCCTATGCCAATCAGTATATGAAACCGTTTAACGATATAAGCAATGTTGTTACGGAGCTTCAGGGAGCACTTGCATGTGCAGCCCGTGTGTTTGAACTTATGGAGGAGAAGCCCGAAAAGAAAGATTCTCCACAGACCATGGACATGGCTAAGGGACACGTAAGTATAGAAGATGTATCATTTTCATATACCGGAGGTGAGAAGCTTATAGAGCATTTTTCACTTGATGTTAAACCGGGAACAAGAGTTGCGATAGTCGGTCCTACAGGCTGCGGAAAGACTACATTTATTAATCTGCTTATGAGGTTTTATGATGTAGATGATGGAAAGATAAGCGTTGATGAGTGGGAGATTGATAAGGTGAGCCGCCATTCGCTTCGCAGAAATTATGGAATGGTATTGCAGGAGACGTGGATCAAGAATGGAACAATTAGGGAAAACGTTGCATTTGGTAATCCTGATGCGACTGATGAGGAGATAATTAATGCTTGTAAAGCGGCACATAGCTGGGGATTTATCCGACGTATGCCGAAAAGACTTGATACAGTAATAGATGACAACAGCCTAAGTCAGGGGCAGAAACAGCTTTTGTGTATCACTCGTGTCATGCTGTTACTTCCTCCTATGCTGATTCTTGATGAGGCTACGTCAAGTATTGATACAAGGACGGAAGTAAAGATTCAGGAAGCATTTAACACGATGATGGAAGGTCGCACAAGCTTTATCGTTGCGCATCGTCTTTCGACTATCAGAAATGCGGATGTGATACTTGTTATGAAGGACGGTAAAATAATAGAACAGGGAGATCATGAGAGTCTGCTTTCTAAGAATGGTTTCTATGCAAAGCTGTATAATGCACAGTTTGAAAAATCGGCTTAAATTTGTTCTTGCATTTTTTATTCTAAATCATTATTATATAAAAACTAGATAGACTCGTATAGAAAGGACATAAATGATAATGGAAGATATGCCGATTATTGTTGTTGGACACAAGAATCCGGATACAGATTCTATATGTTCGGCTATTGCATATGCAAATTTGAAAAATCAGATTCATCCCGGCTCATGTATTCCGAAGCGTGCCGGAAGTTTAAATAATGAAACCAAGTTTGTTCTGGATTATTTCAAGGTTGAAATGCCGGAGCTTATTGAAGATGTTAATACACAGGTAATGGATATTGAGTATCGAAAGATTGACGGTATTCCCAATAATATTTCAATTAAAGATGCCTGGAAAATGATGGGCGAGTTGGATGCAGTTACACTACCTGTTGTAGGACAGAATAATATGTTGGAAGGTATTATAACTGTCAATGATATCGCGACATCTTATATGGACGTATATGATAACGACATTCTGGCAAAGGCAAAAACTCCGTATTCGAATTTGGTAGATGTGTTAGAAGGAACGCTTGTTGCAGGAAATCCACATAATCATATAGTAAACGGTAAGGTTTCAATCGGAGCGGCAAACCCGCAGCTTATAGGCCAGCTCCTTCAAAAAGATGATATTATGATCGTGGGAGATCAGGTGGATACACAGATGTGTGGAATCGAGATGGGAATCGGATGTATGATACTCTGTATGGATGCTCCGGTTAATCCGTTGGTTTTACAGCTTGCAAAAGAGCGTGAGTGTAGTGTTATCACTACAAAGCTTGATGCATACACAGCTGCTCGACTTATCAATCAGAGTATTCCAGTAAAATACTTCATGCGTAAACAGAATCTGATAACATTTCAGTTAGATGATACTGTTGATTCAATTAAGGAAATTATGTCTAAGAAAAGATTTCGTGATTTCCCTATTGTGGATGATCTTGGACATTACTGCGGTATGGTTTCACGTAGAAACTTGTTGGCTCTTCGCAAGAAGAAGGTTATACTGGTAGATCATAATGAAAAGTCGCAGGCGGTTGACGGTATTGAAGATGCTGAAATCTGTGAAATTATTGATCATCACAGACTCGGTTCACTGCAGACCATCTCACCTGTGTATTTCCGTAATCAGCCGGTCGGATGTACAGCTACGATCATTTATCAGATGTATCGTGAAAACAACCAGACTATCAGTAAAGAGATGGCTGGTCTTTTGTGTTCAGCAATTCTTTCTGATACTTTACTTTTCCGTTCTCCGACCTGTACACCGTTAGATGAAGCTACAGCTAAAGAGTTGGCAGGTGCTGCGGAAATTGAGCTGGAAGCATTTGCTATGCAGATGTTTGAGGCAGGAAGCTCGCTCCGGGGAAAAACACCTGAGGAATTATTTAATCAGGATTATAAGACATTTCAGGTCAACACTACAGGTATCGGAGTCAGTCAGATCAGTTCTATCAATGAAAATGAGCTAAAGAGAGTGGCTAAGATAATGCAGGAATATGTGACGGAGCATATCGAAGCTATGCCTGTTCAACTAGTATATATTATGTTGACCAATATACGCACACAGAGTTCATTGTTACTCGCGTTCGGTAATAACGCGGTACAATATATGCAGGATGCATTTGATGCTGTTGCTGTCGAAAATGTATGTACACTTCCGGGAGTGGTATCCAGAAAGAAACAGGTGGTTCCTGTTATGGTTAGTCATTTGCAGGAAGAACTGTGATAGCCTGATTGCAGCATAGTCTGCCTGTTTAGATTAGAACAATAAGTGCAAATAAAAAACAGCCTGATCCTTGATATTACATTCTTGGATTAGGCTGTTTATTTTAAGTAAAGATTAATTATTGTTATTGTCAGTCATTGCTTCTAAAATATGTTCAATGCTTTGCCTTGATTGTGGTGAAAGCTTTTTGTATAACGAAAGGTAATGATATTCAGACGGAGTAATCTCTATTTCCAGCACCTTATTCCGATCATCGGAAGTTTTTGCTCTATATTCGTATGTGCAGTCAAACTCAGGATTCTCAATCAGATAGTCTATGGATACATGAAATAATTTCGAAAGCTGTATAAGGGTGTTGAATTCAGGTTGGGCAAGACCATACTCGTACTTGTGGACCGCCTGTTGGGTTACGCCAATGATATCGGCAAGCATTTGTTGACTCATATTTCGTTCTCGCCTTAATTCCCGTAATCGCTCCATTTTCAGTACCCCCATTTTCTCAATTTTAATGATCCATTATTTTAATCATATAGACATTATTTATTCTATTTTCTATATTATCTTTCCACAAAGTACTAAAATATATAATTGAATACAACTATAGGTTGTGATATAATTTATGTATGTTATTTGTACGGGTTTATATTGTAAAAACTATGAGAAAAGAGGTGTTTGATCAAATAAAAAATAACGTAATTAAATAAAATAGATATGTTGCATTATTTAGTAAAAATGGGATGGCTTTGAGGGAGTGGTTATAAAGATGTATAGGTGTTATAAGAGATTAATCAAAATAATCGTAGGTGTCTTGGTTGTTTCACTAATTAGTTTAAGTAACCCCCAAAATAGGGTTTGTGCTGAAGGAGAATATACTTTATCGACTATAGCAGAAGCTGTACAACAAATTAATGATAATCAGTATTTAATTCCTTTGTATTTGACAGGTAATAAAGGAATCATGGGTTTTCGACTTTATCTTAATTATGATAATGAGTTGTTAAGTATTGATTCCATTACTAATGGACTTGTCACTGGTGGAGGAAATTTTGCATCTGATTTGGGGCCTGAAGAAAGTGCATCTACTTTAAGTGTTTTATGGAATACAACAGAGGACGTTAAGGAAGATGGTTCATTGATGTATATTGTTGTAACGGTAAAAGATAATACTACTAATCAGATATCAATTGGGTTGAGTTATAGTCAGGAAGATACATTTAATGAACAATGGAAAGATGTTGTTATTAATTGTAATGATATTGTTCTTGGAATAACTGCTAAAGAAGACGAAAAGAAGATAGTTGATAATGATAACAATCAAATACCTGCGACTGTTAAACAAGAGATTGAAAAACATATTGGTAATGAGGAAGAAAATAAATATATTCAACAGGCGGAATCAAATATATTAGCAGATCAGCAAATAGAAAAGATAGGAATTAAAAAAATTAAAAATGCGATAATCAGAACATTAAAAGAATACAATTCAAAATCAATTTCTGAAATACGCGAAGAGGATGAAGAAGAGTTCTGGGAGAAGGCAAAAAATAATCTTATTGAGTTCGAGGGGGTGAAAAAAGGCGATATTAAGAATTTGAATCTTAAGACTATAGCTGATCAGGTAAGTATTACAGATGATGAGTATTATAGTGAGTTGGATTCTACTGCTACTGATGAAGCGAAGAGTGAGCATTGGAAAACCATTGTTTATATTATAGCTGGTATTATTATCTGTATGGTTGTCATACTTGTAATTATTATAGCGTTTAAAAGGAGGGAGAAGAGGAATGAATAGAAGGAGATGGGTTGTAAGTGTTGTAATAATGATGATTTTATCAATTTGCAGACCGATAACATTAGTTAGTATTGCGGCATCAGATCTGCCAACGTCGTTGGAACTGGTAACGGAACCATTACAAAAGGAATACTGTGTGGGAGATAAGTTTAATGAAAGGGGTCTTTCGTTACTTGTCAGCTACTCATCAGGCAATACTAAGATTATCAATGCAGGCAATAATAACCTTAGTTATGATTACGATTTTTCAAATGCCGGAACATGTACAGTAAAGATATCATATACCGAGACTGAAAAGACAATTTCACTTGATTTTAATGTAAAAGTATATGAGAGACCGGTTTTGAGTTCGGAAAATGTATTTGTAGTTAAAGGACAGGTTTTTCATATTCCAATTCAAATATCCAAAAACTGTGGAGTTATGGGAATACAATTACAGGTAAGTTATGATTCGGATTGCTTTATACCTTTATCTGTAGGTAATAATGGAATACTTAATTCTGAAACAGTAAATGACAGTGTTTCGACTTCGGATGTCGGTAGTTATAAGATTGTTTGGGGCGGAAGTGAAAATATTACATCAGATGGAGAACTCTTTGATTTGGAGTTTCTTTGTAAGGAGGATATGGATAAAAAGGAGTGTAATATTGAAGTATCTTCTGTAGGGACGGGTACATATAACGAAGGATATAATACCATCACATTTGAGAAAACAACATGTACTATTGGTATTACAGACAGTGGTGTAAAGACAAAATTAAATAATTTGGCGGTATTTATGGAGGATATAGAAGAAGGTACAGAATTAGGAAATCCATCAGTAGTAGGAAACGATGGTGAAGGTAAATATACAATATTATATTCTGATAAGGTTGACGGAACATTTTCTGGTGAAAAACCTTCTAAAGCAGGAACATATTATTTAAAGATAATTGTAGAAGAAACAGAGAAATATGAGAGTGGAAGTGCAATTTGTTCATTTAAAATAAATGAGAAAAACACAGAAGAAAAAGCAGGAACAAAGAAAACCTTGAAAGAATTTGCCGTTATATTAAAAGGTTGGGAAATAGGCTCGGAACCATCAACTCCGTCTGTTCTTGGTAATCTTGGTAATGGTAACGTAACATTTACATATGCAAAGCAGGAAAATGGAGAATACAGTTCATCAATTCCGAATGAGGTGGGAACGTATTTTATTAAAGCAACGGTAGATGAGACTGGTGAATATTATGGTGCTGTTGCAGTAGGAACATTTTCTATTACATCGAAAACAGAAAATACTACAGCAACTTCTGACTCGGGTAATAATAATTCGGGAAGTTCAGGACAACAGCAAGGACAAAATACCGGAACAACAAATAATGCGGGAACAAATCAAACATCAGGAAATAATAGTTCAGAAAACAACAGTCAGTCATCTAAGGTTGCACAGATACAACCGGGTGTTACATCAAATACAAAGGTGACAGGTTTTAAAGCTGTTAAAAAGAAAAAAGCTGTAGTTGTAAATTGGAAAAAACTTAGTGAAGCAAGTGGATATGAAGTTCAAATCTCAACTAAGAAAAAATTCAAAACAGTAACTTCATATAATGTTAAGTCAACAAAAAACAAATTAGAGATAAAAAAATTGAAAGCTAATAAAAAATATTACATTAGAATTCGAGCGTATCAGACTTATAAAGATGCAAGTGGCGTAGATAGAAACTCTTATGGTAAATGGGTTGTCATATCGAAGAGAACTAAGTAAAGAGGGGAGGAGATTGGATGAAGATAAAAGCATTGAAGAAATTAACGAGTATTATGCTCGTTGCGGTGATGATAGCTACATTGTGTCCAGTAGTGCCAATGAAGAAGGTTAGTGCAGCAAATGGGCAGAATGTTGTGGCTGTAGCTCAAGCTGAGATTGGGTATATGGCTACCAACTATTATGATAATAAGTATGGTGCTTCATTTGGACATAATAAAACAAATTGGTGTGCTTATTTTGTGGCGTGGTGTATGAAGACAGCAGGAGTAGGTTTAAATGTTTATAATTATAATTCAAGTAATTTAGGCTTTGCGGTACCAAATGAGAATGTTAGAAGTGGTATATGGCACGAGGGAGGATACACACCAAAGGCAGGAGACTTAATATATATTGATTGGTGCAAAACTTGTTACTATCCAGAACATGTAGAGTTGATTACTGGTTATAATAATGGAACGATAAAAACAGCAAGTGGTAATTCGACATCAGGTAATGGGAGAGGTGTTGTTATACATCAATGGAATATAAATGCTCCAGAAATAAAAGGTATTTGTGAGGTGGATTATAGTGGAAAATCACCTGCTGTTTCTAAACCTAATTGGAAAAAAGGAAACGGTGGAGGTAGTGGATATTACGATGCTGGTGTAAAAACTACATATTCGTCAAATCCGGATGACAATCCGATGCCAACCGCAACTATTAGTACGAGATATAATTCAAGAGCAACGGGTGTTGCATGGATTCAATCAGTATTAAACAGAGTTAATGGTAACAGTTTATCTGTTGATGGTGTATATGGCTCGGGAACTGCTTCAGCAGTAAAAAGTTTTCAAAGTAAATATGGACTTTCAGCTGATGGAGTGGTGGGACCTGCTACCAGAAGTAAGTTGAAGGAAGTCTGGGATGGAATTAAGTTTGTTGATGCAACAAGTATATCAATAAGTGCTGGTTCTATGGAAATTACAACCGGTAGAACAAAAGGTTTATCAGCAAGTGTAGCTCCGGCAAATGCTTCAAACAAAAATGTGACATGGTCAAGTTCTAATTCAGGAGTAGCTACGGTATCGGGTGGAACAATTAAAGCTGTATCATCAGGAACAGCAACGATTACAGCAAGTACTCATAATGGAAAAACAGCTAAATGTATGGTTACTGTTTATGATCCATATAATATTAAGTTTGTTAATGAAGATGGAAGTCTGTTATCCGAGCAGAAAGTTGGAAGGGGTGAAAATGCAAATCCTCCGGCAAATCCTGAAAAGACAGGATACAGTTTTGTTAAGTGGGATGGAACATACCAAAATGTTAAGAGTGATGCAACAGTAACGGCAGTATATAAGAAGAATATTTATAATGTTACATTTAAAGAAACCAATGGAACTAAAATAGGTGAAACGCAGAAGATTCCATATGATGAGGCTGCAACTGCTCCTTCAGAAGACAATCTTAACATTCCGGAAGGTTATACATTCACCGGTTGGAGTGAGACTTTTGATCATATATCTTCAAATATTGATATATATCCTGTTTATAAGTGGGCAGATGAAGAGCTTCCGGTAGTGGTTATGGCAGAGGATGATGCGTGTCAGACAGAGTATGATGGCTCGTATTCATTAAGCTTTAAATTAAAGAATCATACTGATAAAGAACGTCGTGCAAGAGTTATGACATATATGACCACAGAAGACGGAAAGATGGTTGCACAGGGTGAAACCAGAACTGTTAAGATTCCTGCAGGTGAAGTAAATGAAGAGGGAGAAATAACAGAAGATGGAATCCTTGATGTAAATGATATGTATATCGTTTGCGAAGAAGCTGCTGATCAGGCAAGAGTTATTGTCTTAGATGAATATGAGTCGGCAGTACCGTTGGCTGAAATTAAAGATATACCTATACAGGCAAAAGGTTATGGCGAATGGACTGATAAAGCTCCTGAAGAAGGTGATCCTGAATATACAAAACGTACGATTTATCATTCAAAGAATGTTAATTATACGACTTCAACTACAACTAATTCAATTGCTGGATGGACTTTATACAATACAACATCGGTAGATGTTGGTAAAGGTGATAAGGTACATTATGGTAATGGAAGAAGTGCTTCTGCACCTGCAAGGGCTGGAGCATATAGAGTATGGGCAGAAGGGATAGCATATCAGTATGATCCTAATATACATACAGTTCCTACATATAATATAAGTGTATCTACAACAGGAGGAGATACATACAGAAGTATGGTAAGATGGATACAGACTTGTCTGTGCCGTTATGGATTTGGGACTGATATTGATGGAGTGTATGGTTATAATACTGCTGCTGCAGTTAAAAATTTCCAAAGTGCTAATGGTTTATCTGTTGATGGAGTTGTTGGTGCGGGAACAAGAGGCTGTATGCAGAATAAATTAAATAGTGATCCGTTGTACAATTACTATTATGAATCTAAGCAGACAAATAAGACTTATTATTTCTATCAAACAGATTCGACATGGTCAGATTGGACAGAGGAAAAGATAGAAGGAGATACAACATTAAAGACAGGAACTACTAAGATTCTTGTTGAGTCAAAGGAACAGTATAGATATAAGATTCCGGAGTCAGAAAAGCCTGAAAGTACTATTGCAGAAATGAAACCGGAATGTAAGCTTCCGGAAGAGGCAATGGGATTGGCCGGAAAAGATGCAGTTGTAATAGTATTTAAGAATAAGGTAAATCAGATTGCGGAAGATAATGTTGAATATATAGGTAATACTGTAATAGGTTCAGATGGAGGCTTGAACATATCATTTGTACCGAGAGAAGAACAAACGTATGAGGGTACCGGTGATTACACGGTGGTACTTGGTGTTAAGGGAACGACTAATTATGTTAAGGTGGGAACTATAGAAGCACCTAAGCCTGTTTATAAGGTATCGTTTGTTGATGAAGATGGTACCGAAATCGATACACAGGAGATAGTAGAAGGTCATGATGCAGAAGTTCCGGAATCTCCCAAAAAAGATGGTTATACATTTATAGGATGGGATACAGGAATTACTAATATTCATGGTGACATGACTGTTACTGCGCAGTATAGGAAGGAAACATATACAATCACTTATGTTGATTGGGAAAACAAATCTATTGATATTAAAGATTGCGAATATGAAGATGAAGTAGAACTTCCAAGTGATATTAAAGCACCTGAGGGTATGGTATTTACCGGATGGAAGGTTACAGATGTCACCGGAACAGAAGAGATTGAAACTAATGCCGCTTCAGATGATAGTGATGATGAGAATGTAGATGTTAATGAAATACAACTACTTACAGTTACTTCAGATCTGTTATGTGAGGCGCAGTATAAACCGGAAACATTTATGGTGACATTTGTTGACTGGAATGGTAAAGAAGTTATCAGTGAAGAAGTTGTATATGGAGAATCTGCAATTTCTCCGGAAGTAGTTGAAGCCGGCGTTACAAAGAAAGAAACTGTTCCTGAAGAAATAGAAGAGGAAATAGAGACAACTACACCACAGGGAACTACAAAGACAACTAAATGTACATTGAACTTTGTAAGCTGGGGTGAGGATGTAGATTTGAGTTGTATCACAACAAATCTTATAGTTGGTGCAAAGTATCAGTTTGATGAAACAGTAGATATGCCTATAGCGTCTGTTGAAGGAGGAGAATATGATTCTGCCCAAGATATAATCCTTGAATGCAATACTCAAGATGCAGTAATTTATTATACAACAGATGGAAGTGATCCTACAGATGTGGAAAATAAAAAATCTGTTAAAATATATGAAGGATCAATTCATATATCAGATATGACAAAACTGAAATATTATGCAACTAAAATAGGTATGAATGATAGCTTGGTGGGTGAACAGTGGTATGCAATTAATGAAACTGGTAATGTACCAACTCATATTGTAAACATATATCCGGTTAATGTATATGATGATACAATTATCGATGGATATAGTGATTTTATTCAGGATGGTAAGTTGCTTGATGCAGAGAATTTGCTTACCGGAGAGTATGAATCTGTTGAACTTGAAGGAATCTATTATGATTATGATTTTGAAGAAAAGTGGCAGACAGGAGCTCAAACGATAACAGAGAGTCTTGAATTATACGCTAAATATGATGCAAAGAAAGTTGATGTCACATATCTTGATGAGGATGGCACTGAAATCACTACGGGCAAGGTGAGTTATGGAAGTGCGGTTGATGACAATGTTGCACCAAAGAAAGATGGATATCGTTTTGTAGGATGGGAGAGTGAAGATGATCCTGACCATGTAACAGGAGATATGACAGTTAAAGCTAAATATATTACGGATGATGCATACGCTGTAGTTAAGTTCGGTAGAAATTCATATTCAATTATGGAGGGAACAGGATTTAAGCTGAATGCTAAAGTAACATATGAGAGCAATGGTAATAGTGCTGTGGGTGAAGAACTTAGATTTGTAAGCTCAAATGATAATCTTGCAACGATAGATGATGAGGGTAATGTGACAGCAATAGCAAAGGGTGAAGTTACTGTAACAGTAGAAGTATTATCCTCAGGTGAAACTGCTGAATGTAAGCTCATCATAACAGGAAATCCGGATACTTCAATTTGTCTTCTTAGTAATTCGGTATATAGAATTGAAGATGGATATCTAAGAAATATTCCTATAGAAAAGAATTCTGTATCAGAGATCAAGAAACAGATTAACGCTCAAAATCTTAAGTTTAAGGATAATACCAATATTGAACTAACAGATGATGAAATGGCCGGAACCGGAACAAGGATACAGCTTCTTAACGAAGAGGGTGGAATGATTGATGAAGTTGTGATAGTAATCGTTGGGGATTATAGTGGAGATGGAATTATTAACGGTAAGGATATCTCTGGTCTTACAAGAAGTCTTCTTGGAAAAGAAACTGCAACCGATGAACAATTAAGAGCTATGGATCTTAATGGCGATGGATATGTTAATAATCGAGATGCTGCTATGCTCGGTAGATATTTAGTTGGAAAAGAAAAATTGAATTAAAATCCATATCTCTTACAAGAGCCCTATGATTTGATATTTCATAGGGCTCTTGTGCTTATACATTACTTTAGAATTAATATAATAATTATTGCCCAAAACATACTGGCATGATATAATCATTCCTTGGAACAATCGTGTTCAAGGTGTGGTTAATCTCCCTTTAGAAATGTTGAAGGGAGGTGGTGCGTATGATGAGTACATATGAAGTTTTAACATTGTTAATTCTCAATGATACTTTCATTGTAGCATTGCTTGCCTACATAGATAGGAATAACAAGCACAAATAAAAATCAGCCTAATCCTTGACTTCGAACCCATGGATTAGGCTGATATTAACAACAACGGGAGATCGAACCACACCTTGTGGGCGGCTGTTCCCTTTGATATGATGATATATCTGTTTTGTCTAAATGTCAAGTGGCATTCTACTGATTTTCAAGCTTTTATTATGCTGCGACAATGATAAATCCCTTTTTCTTCTCCTTATTACTTTTTGCACAATTTCCTGTCAAAATTTTATGATTTCTTATGTTAACTTCTTTGTTGTAGTGCCCGTGTATAAATGATATACTTTCTTTAGTATATTAAAGGCTTAGAGTGTTAAAGAATAAGAGGTCTGTATGAAAAAACTGTTTGGGAAAATATCTATTATAGAAATGTTTCGTGTTTTGAACCGTTCCATATATGTTGGTGAACGCTATAAGGCGAATATGAGTGCGCTGACGTTTGCAAGTTATGTCACTGGTATTCTTGGTTTAGTTCTTATAATAACGAACATTATAAGGTTTGACCCGTTAATGCTTTTGGCGTCTGTTGCAACATTAGTTGCATCAGCTGCTTGTGCTTTTTGTACAACTGTGCTTAAAAACAGAGAGATAGCGATATTGATTCCAACAATATTCTGTGGTGTTGCATTTACCGTATACACTTTCACAGGCATAGGTGAAGGTGTAGCGTTGTTGTGGTCGTTGTTAATGCCTATCGGAATGTGCTACTTTGTCAGTGTAAAATATGGAATGCTTCTTTCAGTATATTACAGTGTTCTGTTTTCTGTTGTTTTTTATACCCCTTTGAGAGAAAATTTAAGTATTTATTATACAGATAGTTTTATGAGGCGTTTCCCTGTGATTTATATCAGCTTGTCGATATTTACAAGTTTGGCAATGTACCAGTATCACAAAAATGCGCTTTTAGAGATTGATTACACGGAAAGACTCAATGAAGAGGTGAAAAAGCAGACAGCAGTAGCGGAAGAGAGAAGTAAAAAGATTGAAGAGATGTCGTTTCAGACGATACAGACGCTGGCGGATGCGATAGATGCGAAAGATCCATATACAAATGGTCATTCGACTCGAGTTAGCATTTATTCTGTCATTTTGGCAAAGAAATTGGGATGGAGTAATGAAAGGATAAGGGAGCTGAGATATGCTGCCCTGGTACATGATATCGGAAAGATTGGAATACCGGATTCGATCTTATGCAAACCTGGAAGGCTTTCAGATGTTGAGTATGATATAATAAAATCCCACACAACAATGGGATATGAAATATTAAGGGATCGTACACAGGTTAAACTGGCGGAAGATGTTGCATTTAGCCATCATGAGAGGTATGACGGAAAAGGTTATCCGAGGGGACTAAAGGGCGAAGAAATACCTGAGGAGGCAAGAATTGTTGCCATAGCAGATGCGTTTGATGCCATGAATTCAAACAGAATATATCGTAAAGCCTGCGACACAGAGCATATAAGAAATGAGTTGGTTCGTGGTAAGGGTAAACAGTTTGATCCTGAATATATTGAGGTGTTCATAGAGTTGTTCGATGCGGGAATGTTGAAGTATGATTCGGAGGCGGATGATATCAATAAAGATCAGGCGGTAAAGCAACAGTCCTCTCTGCTTAGAACAGCAATGGAGCAATTTGTTTCCCGGGAAGATGAGGGAATACTTGATGTTGATTATAATGAGTTCTCAAGGTTGTATGAATATATCTCTAATATAGAAAAGAGATTTTCGCATCCGTTTGAACTTATTCTTATCGAATTAAATGCTGATGATAAGCATGGATTTGATGAGCAGGAAATGGAACGTGGTCTTAAATGTATGGAGCAGGCTATTAATCAGTCACTCAGATCGGTAGATATTGTTACACGTTATGGCATGCATTTTCTGGTAATTTTAGTGGGAATGGGTTCTGATGATGTTCAGTTGGCGGTTGGCAGAATATTCAGAGAATATTATAAAATAAGTGGTGGCAGTAGTTTTATTCCGGGATATAAGGTTCTGCAGTCGTTACATATGTAAATATTGTAGGCTATATATACAAAATCGGAAATTACATAATTCTTTGAGGCTTGACGGATAGGATGGGGAAACTATATAATATTGTACAATATGTATAATATAAGGAGGGTAATATATGAGTCTTCATTTGAGATTAAGGGTGAAGATAGGAGTGGTGTCCCAAGCATCTATTATGTGAATAATTATTCCAAAGCTTTTAGTTCAATAGATATCACTTTAGAGGAATATAGTGTTGATAAGTGGGTAGCTGTTGATACACTTACTAAAGGTATGCTTAATAAAGGTGATAAGCTTGGATTTAAAAATGTCGAGTTTGATGTTTATTACAGAGTTTCTATTGAGAATGGTTCGAGTGTAGACTATTCTAATTATGTTATTATAAAGAGTACCGGTAGTGAATCAGGCGGTGGATCAGAATCAGTAGGCGAATCGGGAAGTACAGGCTCAGGAAGTACAGGTTCCGGTTCGGAAAGTGAATCGTCACCATCACAGGAAACATGTCCTCACGATAGAGGATGGACATCTGCTGATACCAACGGTAGTCTTAAGTGTACCCTCTGTGGATATGTGTGTGACCACAAGGCTAATACAAATACAGTTAAGAAGACAGAGGACTGGGAATCGGAATATGAGAAGGGACATAAGCACAAATATTCAGTGACCTGTTCGGTGTGTAATCATGCAACTCTTGATTTTGAAGATCCTATCGAGCCGCATGATTATAACGGAGGAAAGGTTGAGTATGCCAGTGATGATCAGCACAGATTGACATGTACTAAGTGTGGCTATAACACATTACAGAAATGTGACTATGAAGTTAAAAAAGCAAAGAATGCAGCTTTTTATGTAATTGAGAAAACACCAAAGACTGATACTACGGTTGCAGACAGCTGGACTATCAAGACTACCAAATTAACTAAAGAGATGTGGTTTATGGGTAATGCCAAGAAGGCAACATTTAAGATTACTCCATATAGCAAAGAAGGTGTTAAGGGTAAGACGTTTAAGAAGACGATTAAATTATAATTGACTGCTTATAAATATTTGAGAAAAAGGTCATGATGTTTAGGCATCATGATCTTTTTTTGTAGCGGTTTAGAATTAATTGTGTTACAATGTATAATATTTTGAACTTGAATGGGGGTTGATTAGAGAATGTATGATTGTCCTGCATGTGGCGGTAATCTTAAGTTTGATATTCCGTCGCAACAGTTATCATGTGCATTTTGTAATGCATTTTACGATCCTTATCAGATAACCAAGGATAAGGACGGAGAAGAACAGAGGGACTTTGAGGCAACGATTTTTACATGTCCTCAATGCGGCGGAGAGATATTAAGTACAGATAATACCGCTGCCGGTTTCTGCAGTTTCTGTGGTGCATCTACTATACTTACAAGTCGTATAAGCAGAGAGAAGAAGCCTAACTTTATTATTCCTTTCCAGAAGACAAAAGAAGATTGTAAAAGGGAATACGGAAAACTTATGAGGCGGTTTATTTATGCCCCGGAAAATCTTAAGGATCCTGATAAGATCAATGGTTTTCGTGGAATCTATATGCCTTACTGGGTGTATTTTTTCTCGCAGAAAGGCAAGATTAATCTTAAGGGTAGTAAAAGTCACAGGAGTGGTGACTATATTATTACAAAGCATTATAATCTTACAGGAGATTTGGATGCATATTATAAAGGTATTAATTATGACGGTTCATCTTCGTTTGCCGATAGCATCAGTGAGAGTATTGCTCCTTATGATGTGAAGCACATGAAGGAGTTCACCCCTTCGATACTGAGCGGTTTCTATGCCGACACCAACGATCTGGGCAAGGATTTATACAGTGCTGACGCAAAGAAAATAGCTAATGAAGAAACTCTCTCCTTTGTAAAGAGGGAAAAAGAGTTTTCGAAATATGAAATGAAAGTTCCCAAAGACTGTTCGACAGCATTTCATACAAAGCTTGAGACGGTAGATCTTGCTATGTTTCCTGTATGGTTTATGTCGTATAAGAATGGGGATCGTGTTACCTATGCGACAATTAACGGTCAGACAGGTAAGATATACGCAGACCTTCCTGTTTCAACCGCAAAATATCTTTTAGGAGCCGGAATCCTGGCTATTCCTATTTTCCTGCTACTTAATGCATTTTTGACTATAATTCCGACTACGCTGGTTTCTGTGGCGGCAGTTATTGCTGCAATTGCCGGAATAGTATATGCTGCTGCATTGTGCAAGATTGCAAAGAAAGAAAATGATGAGGATGATAAAGGTAAGATTGAGGCTGACAGATTAGCACGTATAAGACGAGAAGCAAAGGCACGTGAAGAAGCACGAAAGGCAGGACTTGATGAAACAGCTGTAGCATATGACAGTTCTAAAAATAAAAAGAAAACCAAGAATACTTCTTCAGAAACCAAGAAATCGGGAAATGGAATACCGACTATTTTAATTATTCTGTTGATATTCTTTTTAGGTGGACCGCTTCTGTCTTTATTTAGTATGGTGGCGATAGCGTTTGGCAGGGTTGGAGCATGCTTAATTTCTCTTGTAACAGTGGCAATAGCCTTTTTTGTGGGCATGAATGCAATCAAAAAGATTGAGGCAAAAAAAGGACTTCCTGCGATATTATGGATAATAATTGCCGAAGTTATTGCATTGTTTGTAACTGTGTTTGACCTTGTTAAAGATGTATATTATTACGGAGTGGTAATACTGATTCTTGTATCAATTGCAGTGGTTCTTATCGATATTATAAGCTGCTATAACTTGTTGGCAACGAGAAGATTACCGCAGTTTGATTATCAGGGAGGTGACGACAATGCGTAAGATACTTAAAATAATTAACAGCAAACGCAGATATCTGATGATAATCTGTATGTGCATGCTTGTAGCAGTGTTGTCCTGTAGATCATATGCGACAGAAGTGAATGGAAATGTATATGAGTATGTCAATCCTACCACGAATTACAAAGCGATTATTGAGGATAAGGCTAATCTTTTAAATGATTCCGAAAGAGAAAATTTACTTTCGGAGATGGAAAAAATCACAGCTTATGGAAATGCAGCATTTCACACTGTGGATGCCAATAATTCGACAGCTGATTCTTATGCAGCCGGATATTACCACAACAAGTTTGATAAGGAAAGCGGTTCTCTTTTTCTGATTGATATGGATAACCGCAAAGTATATATATTCTCAGACGGTGATGTTTATGATACGGTAACCAAAACTTATGCCAATATAATTACTGATAATGTGTATACTTATGCTTCGGAGCAGGATTATTATACATGTGCATCCAAGGTTTTTGAACAGGAGTTTGAACTTTTGGAGGGACGCAAAATTGCACAGCCTATGAAGTATATCAGCAACGCACTTCTTGCGATAGTAATTGCGTTGTTATTCAATTATATAATAGTGAGAGTATATGCAAAATCAAAGGCACCAAGCAGAAAGGAACTGCTTAACGGTATATTTGTTGAAAAGAAATTGTCTAATGCAAAAGCGACATTTACAAATCAGACAAAGAGATATGATCCTGTTGAAAGCAGTTCGGGCGGTAGCTCCGGTGGCGGAGGCGGTGGATTCTCCGGTGGCGGAGGCGGATCATCCGGAGGTGGCGGTGGTCACAGCTTCTAAATGTGAAATTTATGAAATTGTTTATTAGACAGAGGATTAGATTATGGCTAAGCAGATGACAGAGCTTGAAAAGTATTATAATAAATTTAATGAGGACAAACGTCTGCTTTCAAGACATGGACAGGTTGAATTTGTCACATCCATGAAATATATTCATCAGGTTCTGGATGGGTATGAAAGCCCTAAGATAATTGATATAGGGGCGGGGACGGGACGATATTCTGTTGCATTAGCAAATGAAGGATACGATGTAACAGCAGTTGAACTTGTGAAATATAATCTTGGTATTCTTAAGCAGAAAAAGAGCTCTGTCAAGGCTTTTTGGGGCAATGCCTTAAATCTTAAGAGATTTGAAGATGAAAGCTTTGAGGTTGCGCTTTTGTTTGGTCCGATGTATCATTTGTTTTCTTTTGAGGATAAGGTGAAAGCATTATCAGAGGCCAAACGTGTTACTAAGCCCGGAGGAACGATACTTGTGGCTTATTGCATGAATGAATATTGTGTGTTAATGTATGCTTTTAAAGAGGGCAAGTTAAAGGAATGTCTTGAAGGTAATCGGTTGACGGAAGATTTTCACTCGGTTTCAAGTGAAAAGGATCTCTATGATTATGTACGGATTGAAGATATAGATCGTATCAATAATGAGGTCGGATTGTCAAGGGTAAAGATAATTTCTCCTGATGGAGCGACGGATTATATGCGCCCTGTTATAAATGCCATGGACGAGGAAACCTTTGACGCATACATAAGATACCATTTATCTGTTTGTGAGCGACAGGATCTTATCGGTGCAGGTGCACATACATTAGATATTCTTAGAAAAAAGGAAGGGAAATAACTATTCAATGACGGATCAGAATACATTTACGGAAGTATTAAGAGAGGTGGCGGAGATAGTAAGAACCGCGGAAACACCGATGTCAGAAGAAGACATTATGTCATATTTTTCTGATATGGACCTGTCTTTGGGACAGAAGAAGCTAATATTGGATTATCTTAATAAAATCGACTATGAAGATAATTTGGATATAGTAAATGATAACGTGGAGGCGGGTAATGGAGAGACCGGAATTGATGATGCTTCGAAGAACTCTAAGGTCCTTCAGGCATACATGGAAGATATATCGCTGTTACAGACATATTCGGAAGAAGAAGTAATGGCATTATATAAGCGCTTGTTTGCAGGCGAAGAGGAAGTTATTGAAACGATAACAACCGTATGGTTGAAAAAGGTTGTGGAGATAGCGGGAAAATACAAGGATCTGCACGCAAAAGCAGAAGACCTGATACAGGAGGGAAATATGGCACTTCTCATGCGACTCAATCAGTGGTGCGGAACTCCTGATTGTTCGGATGCCGAGAAGAACTTTAAGGAAATAGAAGAGAGACTTGCCAGATCTATAGAAAAAGGTATCATGGATTATATTTCCGAGTGGGATAGTGAAAAACAGCATGAAAATTCACTGATAGGTAAGATAAGCCTGGTTCATGAGGCCTTAAAGTATTTGGAGGCGGAAAATGGTATGACGCCTACTTTGGAGCAATTGTCTGACTTTACAAAATTGTCTTGTGAAGAGCTTACGGCTATCAAAGAGTTTATAGAGAAGGAATCGTAACTGTTCAAGCGGCTTAAATGATCAAATCTGAATAAGAATAGGGTGAGATTATGGAAGAAAGTATCAAAATTATGGTTGCCGATGACGCTAAAGATATTAGGGACGTTGTCAGAATAATGTTAGAGTCGGCAGGATATGAGGTTGTGTTGGCATTAAATGGCAGGGAGGCTATTGAGAAGTTTGATGATTCAATCAAGCTGGTAATACTTGACGTTATGATGCCTCATGTCAATGGAATAAATGCGTGTGCAACAATTAGGGAAAAGGCTGATGTTCCGATTCTTTTTCTGACAGCAAAATCAGCAGAATCGGATATGGTGGAAGGTTTCGAGGCTGGTGGTGATGATTATCTGACTAAGCCGTTTTCATCTACGGAATTGTTGTTAAGAGTTAAAGCCCTGTTGAAAAGACCGCATATGAAGAATTCTGGTGTGGGAAATGATTCTAAGGTAATAATTCAGGATATTGTGCTTGATAAAGAATTGCAGCAGGTTGTAAGAGATGGTGAGACTATACCGCTTACAGAGATAGAATATAAGATTCTATGTTTGCTGGCATCTAACAGAAATCATTTATTTACTGCGAAAGAAATATACGAAAGTGTATGGAATGAAGAGTTTATGTCTACATCTACCAATACAGTCATGGTTCATATCAGAAATATAAGAAAGAAATTAGGCGATACAGGCCCATCACCAAAATATCTGCATAACAGCTGGGGAAGGGGATATAGGATTGTCTAAGGTTTTGGATTCATTTAGGACAAAGTTATTATGGAAGCTTCTAGGGTGTATTATTATTTCGGCCGGAATAGCCATAGGTCTTGCTTTTCTGTTTGCAAAAGCCGGAAGTTACTATGTTGATAATACATTTGACAGTCAGGAAATTAATCAGAAATTTCAGGTTAAATACATGGAAGAGCTTCAGCAATATGTATATGACAATGAAATTACCAGATCAAATATCTCTTTGTTAGAAAAATGGGCCGAGGATAATAATCTGGTGTATTTTTCTGTTTATCTGAAAAAGAAAATGATCTTTAATTCTGATTACAGTTATGCCAATGAAGAAGAAATTGAAGAGATTGCAGAGGAAGAAGATACAACCGCACTTGACTTTGACTATTTTTATAAGCTTATTTTAGCTGATGGCACAAGTGCCAGAGTTGATATGTTTTGCTATGATTTCTATAATTATGTGTATTATGTCGTAGCCTTATCCGTAGTTATCGGTATATTAATATTTATTGTTGTTTTTACGAGACTGGTTAACAGAAAACTCGCATACATCAAGCAGTTAGAACAGGAACTTGGCATTCTGGAGGGCGGAAATCTAGAGTATCCGGTTACGATTAAAGGGAGTGATGAACTTGGAAGTCTTGCAAAAGGTATTGATCAGATGAGACTTTCAATAATGGAGAACAACGAAAAAGAACAGAAAGCCCTGCAGGCAAACAAGGATCTGGTAACGGCTATGTCTCATGATTTAAGAACTCCGCTTACAACTTTGACGGGATATCTTGAGATTTTGGGCATGGATAATAATGCTGATGCAGAGAAGAAGAAACATTACTTAGAGCTTTCGATGAAGAAAACCAAGGAGATACGCGAGCTCTCAGATGAGTTGTTTGAGTATTTTCTGGTTTTTGATGAGGAGCAGAGAAGGATAGATGTTATGCCGGTTCCCGCTTATGACCTGGTATCGGATCTTATTGAGAATCAGTTTCTTAATCTTGAAGAGGATGGATATAAGGTGGTAGGTGACAATAAAGTATCCGCTGATGCAGGCAATTGTCTGATTAATCCAAGATATATGAGCAGAGTGCTTAATAATATCTTATCCAATATTGGGAAATATGCTGACAAGGAAAGTCCGGTCAATATTTTCTGTAATGTTGAAACTGATAAGCTGTGTATCACTATTAAAAATACTGTGAAAAAGAATATTGATCCCCATGAAAGTACAAAGATTGGTCTTATTACCTGTAAGAAGATTATGAAGCTTCACAATGGAGAATTTGAAGCGTATGATCATGAGGGTGAGTTTATAGATAAACTGGTGATTCCTATGGAAAACAGACAGGTATGACAAAAGGAGGAAAGAAAATGATTGGAATTATTGGAGCAATGGATGAAGAGGTTGCTAAGCTGAAAGAAAAGATGGATGATGTTAAGGTTGAGACAATTGCTGCAATGGACTTTTATGAGGGTAATTTGAAAGGCCATCCGGTGGTTGTTGTTAGATCCGGAATAGGTAAAGTAAATGCCGGAATGTGTACTCAGATACTTGCATTAAAATATAATGTTGATGCCATAATCAATACAGGTATTGCAGGTTCACTGGATGCGGACATTGATATCGGTGATATAGTTTTATCTACAGACACGTTAGAACATGATATGGATGCGGTAGCATTTGGTTATCCTGTCGGACAGGTTCCGAGAATGGATACACTTTCGTTTGTTGCAGATGAGAAACTCAGGAATATCGCCAGGGAAGTATGTAATGAAGTCAATCCTGATATTTCAGTTTTTGAGGGAAGGATTGTAAGCGGAGATCAGTTCGTTTCAGATAAGGAGAAGAAGGAGTGGTTGTCATCTACATTCTCGGGTAAATGTACTGAGATGGAGGGCGCAGCGATTGGACATGCAGCATACCTTAACGGAATTCCTTTCCTGATCATAAGAGCAATCTCTGATAAGGCTGATGATTCGGCGACAGTAGATTATCCGACATTTGAGGCGAAGGCAATCGACCATTCGGTGAGATTATTACTTGGATTATGTGAAAGATTGTAATATGGGTTTTTAACATAAAATAGGCGTTTGCGAAACGCTATTCGCACGCAGCGGTACTAAACTCATGCTTCGCATTCGTCAAGTACCGGCGGCTCGAAAGCACCGTGCTTATGGAATTTGTATAACATGCACAACGCAATCCACAATTCATAGAGTTTTGCAATCATCTAATTGACATAAAATAAAAAAAGGAGAATATGAGATGGAAAAGATAGCCAGTTTTACAGTTAATCATTTGACTTTGTTACCCGGTGTATATGTTTCTAGAAAAGATCATGTAGGGAGCGAGGTTATTACTACATTTGATTTGAGAATGACAAGACCAAATTTCGAGCCGGTCATGAATACTGCAGAAGTGCATACTTTGGAGCATTTGGGAGCCACTTTTCTTCGCAATCATGAGGTTTATAAGGATAAGACTGTCTATTTTGGACCTATGGGCTGCCGTACCGGATTTTACATGGTTCTCGCTGGAGATTATGAATCTAAAGACGTTATAGATCTTGTTAAAGAAATGTTTGCCTTTATGAAGGATTTTGAGGGAGAGGTTCCGGGAGCTTGTGCTCGTGATTGCGGTAATTATCTTGATATGAATCTGCCAATGGCACGTTTTGTTGCAGCCAAATACTATGAAATATTGGATAAAATTGATGAATCAAGAATGATTTATCCGGAGTGATTGTATAAAATAGATATAAAAGCTGTCTAATTGTTACAAATTTGTTACGAATTATTAAAAAAAGCTTGCATTATTCTTAAAGTATGTTAAAATATAAATCGTGATTAAGAATACAGAAAGGTACAATATATAGTATGAAACGCAGAGCATTTTTATTGACCCTGTTGATGGTATTTGGATTTGTTTTTTCATTTACTTTGAAGGCTGATGCGGCTACAGTTAAGCCGAAACTTAATAAAACAAGACTTGTGTTGGAGATGAACACTGAAGACCGGTTAGAGATAATTAATTGTAATTCTGAGAATGATGAGGGATTTGCTACAGCAGATGATCCTAACGAGGTAGTGGTTGATACTTCTATCAAATGGACAAGTTCTAACAAGAAGGTTGTAACAGTTGATGCGGCAGGAACACTTACACCTGTATCAGTGGGATCTGCTAACATTACAGCCAAAGCTGATGGAAAGAAATACACATGTAAGGTAACTGTTATAGACTATACTGGAATGACTGAAGAACAGAAAGAAGTTGTAAGCTATGCATTACAGTTTGTTGGTAATCCGTATCGCTACGGTGGAATCAGTCTTACAAAGGGAACAGATTGTTCCGGATTTACTCATTCAGTTTATAAGAAGTTTGGATATAATCTTTTCCACAATGCATATCAGCAGATGGTTGATACCAAAAGCGTTAAGATGAAGAATATTCAACCCGGAGATCTTATCTTTTACGGAAGTAGTAAGAGAAGTTGTTCACATGTGGCATTGTACATAGGTAACGGTAAGGTGGTACACGCATCTACAGAGTCTACAGGAATTGTTATTTCTAATTATAAGTATAGAAAGTATTGTGGTGTAGGACGAGTGTTGAAGAAGAATACTAATACCAGTCCTAATACAACAGATCCTAATGTGACAGATCCTTCTGTACCACAGAACACTGATACAGTTACAAGATACGCTGTATCACAATAATAAGAATAATAAGACGGTGGTTTTTATAGATAACCACCGTCTATTTTTATTATTTCACCTGTAAGATAAGAAGGTGAATTATATAATAGGTATATCATGTCTGCAATCTCATCAGGTGATGCCATTCGACCTATTGGAATATCATTACAAAGGCTTTCAAGCTCTTCTTCTGAAAAGCAGGCATTCATTTCCGTATTGACAGTTCCGCATGCTATAGCATTTACCGAGATGTTAGAGGGTGCCAGCTCCTTTGCCAATGCCTGAGTGAACGTGTTGACCCCTCCCTTTGAGGCACTGTAAGCCACTTCGCAGGATGCACCGCTTAATCCCCACATTGAGGAAATGTTAATTATTTGTCCGGATTTTTCTTTCACCATATGTGGAACCGTTAAGCTGCAACAGTTAAATACAGAGGTCAGATTAGTGCGGATCACATTATTCCAATCTTCAATCGTCATATCAGTCAGCAATCCAACATAAGATATGCCTGCATTGTTGACTAAAAGGTCTATTTTTTTATATTTTTCAATTATTTCAGAAATCATATTTTTTACAAAATTATAATCTCCTATATCACCGGTATATGCCATGCATTCGGCTCCGTTTTTTTCTATTTCTTTTTTGACATCTAAAAGTGCCTGACTATTATGACAGGAATTAATGATTATATGATCAAAATGACCGGCGAGTTTTATTGCAGTTGCCCTGCCGATGCCTCGTGAGGCACCTGTTATAAGTGCGGTAGTTTTCATGATTGCTTTTTCTCCTTATATATTAGGTATATATTTAAGTATATAACGAAAAGGTTGAAAAGAAAAGATAACAATGATATAATATATAAGATTGTTTAGAAATAAAAACCGTAATGATTACAGGAGGCAGAATAATGGATAAGAAGACTATGCTGAGAGTATTTGGAGAGGAGTTTTTACGATCTTTGGTTGTGCTTATGGCAATTTTGATAGTAGGCTTTTGTGCTTTTTTTGCTATCAAGGTAAGAAGCGATAAGAAAGAGGTTGCAGAGAAAACTACAGAACAGGCGTCTACTAATAGTGATGAAGATCTTCAGGCTGAGGTTGAAGAGGAGACAGAAGAGGAAACAGAGGAGATTACAACTGAAGAGATTACAACCGAGGAAGAAACAACTGAAGAAGAAACTACCGAAGTAGAGGAAATAGCTTCAACAGATAAGAAGATACTTGTTCTTAACAGTACCAAAACTAACGGTTTGGCTTCACAGTGGATGAATAAGTTGGCCGGAGAAGGCTTTACTAATGTAACAAAGGGTAATTATAGCTTAACAAGAGAGACACAGACTAAGATATATGTTCCTGAAGAGGGAATGGGTAATGATTTATTACAGTATTTCAACGATGCTGTAATTGAGGTTGGTTCTTTAGATTCCGGTATTGATGTTTCTACCAGTGGTGTTGAAATATTCATCGTAATCGGATCAAATGATGTAAATGTACAGTAATTTGGGGATGTTACAATGCAAGATAGAGTACGATTGCTTGGGATTGCGGTTGATACCGCATCTACAAGCGCTGCGAGCGATGCAGCTATAGGGTATATAGTGGAAGAAAGCTGTAGATTCGTCTATCTCGTCAATAGTGAGACATTAATTATTCTTGAGAATAATGCAGAAAAAGAAAACGTTTTGGAAGATTGCGATATGATATTGCCCGGCACTCTGAGTGTTAATACAAGCATAGATGAGGTGCTGGGCTATAAACGCGATCCGTTTTTTTTAGAGGCGTATTTAAACAAGATTTTTGATTATGCTGTGGAGAACGGTAGTGAGATTCAGCTTATTGCGGGTAGTGAAGAGCAATATAGCTCTGTTCAGGACAGTATACATGAGAAGTGGTCATATCTCACTTTGTCAGGTACTTATCTCGATGATCAGGACTCATCGTATGAGCATATTGTCAACGAGATTAATTCCGTAGCTCCGGATATTCTGATATTGGCATTAAATGAGAATATGCAATTAGAGTTGCTTAGGGACTACAGGAGACAGATGAATGCAGGTTTGATTCTTTTTACGGGAAACACGCTTTACAATAAGGCTGTAGCCGAGGCAAAAGTGCCAGAATCGATAGAGAAACTGCGAATAGAAAACATTTATAAATGGTTTCAGAAAGATAGCAGTGGAAAAAATTTATTTAACAATATTAAGATGAAGTTACGAATTAAGCGTGATAAGTAGTCATTATAACGAAAATTCAGGGCTATACGTTGTTGTAATTGCACAATGGCATTGTTGTAATTGCACTAAATCAAGAGAATCTTTGATTTAATAAATAGTAATATGGCTTTATTTTGTCTCGAAAGTGTTACAAATACTTAGGATATAGGTACTTTTAGATAATAAATAGAAGTAATTATCATCCATTTTTATAATAAACTTTTGCTTTTTGACAGAATCAACAAAGAAATCAAAATTTATTTGTTGAATAATAATATTTCATTTGAAAAATAAATGATGTATCATAACACTATGATTAATAGTCAGAAAGAAATATTAAACCCCAAGGAGGAAAATTAAAATGGCTAGTTTATCACTTAAAAACATTTATAAGATTTATCCTAATGGATTCAATGCTGTTAAGGATTTCAATCTTGAGATTGAGGACAAAGAGTTCATAATCTTCGTTGGACCTTCAGGCTGTGGTAAGTCTACTACACTTCGTATGATAGCCGGTCTTGAAGATATCAGTTCAGGAGAGTTATGGATTGGTGATAAGATGGTTAACGATGTGGAACCTAAGGACAGAGATATTGCGATGGTTTTCCAGAGCTATGCTTTGTATCCACATATGACAGTATATGATAACATGGCATTTGGACTTAAGTTAAGAAAGGTTCCAAAGGAGAGAATAGACAAACAGGTACATGAAGCTGCTAAGATTCTCGATATCGAGCATTTGCTTGACCGTAAGCCTAAGGCTTTATCAGGTGGTCAGAGACAGCGTGTAGCTATGGGACGTGCAATCGTTCGTGAGCCTAAGGTATTCCTTATGGACGAGCCTTTATCAAATCTGGATGCTAAGCTTAGAGTACAGATGCGTGTTGAGATTTCTAAGTTACATCAGAGATTACAGACAACAATCATCTATGTAACACATGACCAGACAGAGGCTATGACTCTTGGTACAAGAATCGTAGTTATGAAGGACGGTATTATTCAGCAGGTTGATACACCTCAGACATTATATGATAAGCCAACCAATATGTTCGTTGCAGGATTTATGGGAATGCCACCTATGAACTTCATCGAGTGTAAGGTTGTTAAGTCAGGAATGGATGTACATCTTATGTTCGGTTCTCATTCAATCAAGATTCCTGATTCTAAGGCACAGGTATTGATTGAGCAGAATTACATCAATAAGGATATCGTACTTGGTATTCGTCCGGAAGATATTCATGATGAGCAGTTGTTTATCGAGTCATCACCTGAGAGTGTTATCGATGCAAGAATTACTATCTACGAAATGTTAGGTGCAGAGGTTTACTTGTACTTCACAATTGATCAGTTTGATATAACAGCAAGAGTAAATGCTCGTACAACAGCAAGACCTGGTGATACAGTTCAGTTAGCATTAGATCTATCTAAGATTCATCTTTTTGATAAAGATACTGAGCAGAAGATTTTAGACTGATAACAGTATAGTTTAATATAGCGACAATTTAAAAAGACTGTAATTATGGTAATTCATAATTACAGTCTTTTCTTTATACTTCTTCGACATTGTTGAACGTCCATGCATACAGATTGACTGCAACAATAGGCGTACCGCAGTATTCGCATACTTTTGCTCCGAGTGTTGAAAGGGGAGCACCGCAGTTAGGACAGTTGATTCCTAAAGCGTGATCGAGTTCATTTTCAACTTTATTTCTATCCTGAATATAAATGAGATCTACGTTGTAACGTGTCTGGTATTTATATTCTTTCGAACCGTCTTTTACAGAATTATCTCCAAGATCTGTTGTATAGTGAAAACATTCCAGTGATGACTGAAAAGTAACTATACAGCGTCCTTCTGACTTTCTGTATTGAGATATTTCAGTTCTGTGTATATGTAAAGAGTCAAAATGTTCCCTTAAGTTTTCGGCAGTAAAACGTCCTATATGGTCAGTAAGCTTCTGTTTAAGCTCTGCATTACCATCTTTGAGAAGTCCAACACTTCCTGCGCTTACTGCAGCCAGATAGCTTGTAAGCACGTTGGTTGCTCTAACTTTCATCTCGTTGTAATTGAAATCGGGAAAGTCCTGTGAAATCTTTGGAAGTAGAAGACTGGTCATTGCAGAAACGGATTTTGGGGTGGATGAGTATTCCACCTGTAATTCTTTTGCTGCCTGTTTGATATCCTCAGTTCCGAATAATCCCTTAGATAGCGAACGAGCCTGCTGTCTTATATAAAAAAATGCAACAATGCCGACTACTAAGATGATAAGTATCAGAAGAAGAATGATAAGTAATAGCGCCATTTTCGTCTCCTATAAAAATAGCTGCGGATATGTGGCTACCCGCAGCCATTTTATTGTATTAAATTTGTTGTTTTTTACTGAACGTCGTTTTCGTCAAATATATCGCCACACTCAGGACAGAATTTTGGAGGATTGTGTGGATCTTCCGGTGTCCATCCGCATTTATCGCAACGATATAATGGAGCTCCTGCCGGCTTCGGCTTACCGCATTCCTGACAGAACTTTCCAAGGTTAACTGCACCACATGAACAGGTCCAACCCTGAGCAGGTGCCGGCTTTGGTTTACCGCAATTAGAACAGAACTTAGCTGTATTTACAGAGCCACATTCACATGTCCATGAATTAGCTGCTGCAGGAGCTGGTGCTCCGCCTGTAGGCTGAGTAGGAGGTGTAGGCTGCTGTTGCTGCTGCTGTCCCATAGCGAACAGGTTACCTGCATTCATGCCGCCTGCCATGTTAGCCATGTTCATACCGGCAAATGCCATCATAGGTCCTGCTGATGTGTTGGAAGCAGCTGCCTTCATAGCCTCTGCCTGTGCACCTGTAAGAGTAGCAGCAGCCATTGTAGGATCGCGAAGAACAGCGCTCTTCTGAAGATCCTTGATCATCTGCTCATCTTCCTCAGATGCCTTGATTGTATTAATACCAAATGAAACAATTCTTATACCGCGAAGCTCGCCCCATTTAGAAGAAAGCTGCTTATTTAAAGCTTCAGCAACCTCTAATGTGTGAGCAGGAACTGCACTATAACGGATTCCCATAGCGGAAATCTCAGCGAATGCAGGCTGTAATGCTGTCATAAGCTCTGTCTTTAACTGGCTGTCGATCTTATCTCTTGTGTATGTATCTGTTACGTTACCACATACGTTTGTGTAGAAAAGAATTGGATCAAATATCTCATAAGAATATTCACCGTTACAACGAACGGAGATATCAACGTCTAAGCCGATATTCTGGTCGACAACTCTGAATGGTACAGGCTGAGCTGTTCCGTATTTATTACCCATAATTTCCTTGGTGTTAAAGAAGTAAACTCTCTGATCTTTACCAACGTCACCACCAAATGTGAAACGTCTTCCGATCTGAGCAAATGTCTTCTTAATGTTCTCTCCGAGAGGTCCGTAAAGTAAGCTTGGTTCAGAAGAGGTATCATATAAAAATTCTCCTGCCTCAGCACAGATCTCAGCGACTTTACCCTGATCAACAATAATCATACACTGACCTTCGTTGACTGCGATTACAGAACCGTTTGAAATGATGTTGTCATTTCCTTTGTTAGCTGTTCCGAACTTCCCGCTTGTACGATGCTGTCCCTTCTTAACCAATACATTTGTTTCGAGTGCATCACAGTAGAAGTACTCTTTCCACTGATCAGCCATAACGCCGTTAATAGCGCCACCGATAGCTTTGATTAATCCCATAGTGTTCTCCTTTTGATAATATTTTTATTTATTTGTTGTTGCATAACTAAATATATGTGTATTATTTTATGAAAAATACACAAAGCTATTATACATTTTCTGTAGAAAAAAGTCTAGTATTTGGAGGCGGTATCTTTTGATTCTTTTGTGTTTTTTAAGTTGCAAAGCTTGTGTTTAAGATGTACACTTATAATATTATAAAGATGTTGTTTTATATATCCCAATTGCATATATGGATAAAATATAAAATGAAAGATTGTGATAGGAGTTTTTTATGAATAGAATAGAAGAACAATTGTCTGATGCATTACAGGAAAAAATGACAAAACTTAAGACTTATATAGAAGAACTTGGATCTTTAGCGGTAGGCTATTCGGGTGGCGTAGACTCATCCTTTTTATTGGCAGTAGCTCATGAGGTGCTTGGAGATAAAGCGATTGCGGTTACTGCTGTTGACGCATCTGTGCCGGAACGTGAGTTGAACGAAGCGAAGACATTTTGCAAGGAGAGAGGAATCCGACAGATTATATGTAATGTGAATCCATTTACGGAGGAAGGATATAGAAATAACAGTCCGGACAGGTGTTATTTTTGTAAACGTGGAATATTTTCAGAAATTAAGAGAATTGCAGGGGAAAATGAAATCAAATATGTCGCTGAAGGCTCGAACATGGATGATCTTGGAGATTACAGACCAGGACTTAGAGCTATTGAGGAGCTTGGGATAAAAAGTCCGTTAAGGGAAAATGGACTTTTTAAGTCGGATATTCGCAATATATCAAAGGTTATGGGATTACCGACGTGGAGTAAACCTGCTTATGCGTGTCTGGCGTCCAGGTTTGTATATGGAGAGGAAATAACCAAAGAAAAACTTCATATGATAGATCAGGCAGAGCAGTTTCTGATCGAGAACGGATTTTTTGAAGAACGAGTGAGGATGCATGGAAATCTCGCAAGAATAGAAGTACCGGAAAAAGATATTTCAAGACTTGCGGAGGATGACATGAGAAAGGCTATTTATAGTAAGTTCAAAGATATCGGGTTTATGTTTGTAACCGTAGATATGTGCGGTTATCGTCTTGGAAGTATGAATGCTACACTCAAAAAATAAAGATAGGGATATAAGGTAATATATATGGGTTTAGAGAAGAATAAGGAGTACGAGATAACAATAGAAGATATCGGTAATGACGGTGAGGGAATAGGTCATATAAACGGTATGGCTGTGTTTGTAAAAGACGCAGTGCCTGGTGATGTTGCAAAAATTAAGATTATTAAAGATAAAAAGAAATACGCCTATGGACGTTTGATAGAGATAATTACACCGTCAGAAGACCGGGTTACACCTATATGTCCTCATGCAAGACGATGCGGCGGATGCAGTATCATGCAGTTGTCATACGAGAAACAGTTAGAGTGGAAACAGTTAAAGGTTGCAAATTGCATGAAAAGAATTGGCGGGATAGATTATGTTGAGGATTTGATGGAACCTATTGTTGGTATGAGTTCTAATGGTTCTGCTGAATGTTTGAATGAAAATGTAGATGATAATGAATATGACAGTAATCACAACAAGATGACTTTTCCGGCAATAAGATATCGCAATAAGGCACAGTTTCCTGTCGGCAGAGATAAGGATGGCAACATTGTCATAGGCTTTTATGCGGGAAGAACTCATACGATTATTGATACAGATGTATGTTATCTTCAGCATCTGATAAACGATGAAATCATAAAAAGAATTCGACATTTTCTTGAGATTAATAATGTTGAACCATATGATGAGGAGCATCATAAAGGGTTGGTAAGACATATCCTTACAAGAGTGGGCAAGCATACAGGGGAAATAATGGTTTGCGTTATAATTAATGGAAATGAGCTTGTTGGTTATAATGGAAAGTATATGAATGTGGAGCAGGAATTGATTTCCTGTATGAAAGATATCCCGGGGATGACGAGTATTGTTCTCAATATCAATACAGAAAAGACTAATAGAATTTTAGGTGATAAATGTAAAACTATATGGGGTAGTGATACAATTACAGATTACATAGGTGATGTGAAATATCAGATAGGTCCTCTTTCATTTTATCAGGTTAATCCTGTTCAGACGGAAAAGTTGTATGGAAAGGCGTTAGAATACGCCGGACTTAATGGAAATGAAACTGTATGGGACTTATATTGCGGAATTGGAACGATATCGCTATTTCTTGCACAAAAAGCTAAGCAAGTTATGGGGGTTGAGATTATTCCGGAGGCGATAGATGACGCAAGAAAGAATGCAAAACTTAACGGAATAGATAATGTTGAGTTCTTTGTCGGTAAAGCAGAGGAAGTTCTTCCGAGAGAATATGAAAAGAATGGTACATACGCGGATGTTATAGTTGTCGATCCACCGAGGAAGGGTTGCGATATTGTGACAATCGAGACGATGCTTAAGATGTCACCCAAGAAGATTGTTTATGTAAGCTGTGACCCTGCCACTCTTGCCAGAGATGTAAAGATTTTGACCGAAAAAGACTATATGGTTAGAAAAATGTGTGCTTTTGACCAGTTTTCTCATAGCGGCCATGTAGAGTGCGTGACACTGCTCCAAAGGAAAAATACCTGAAACTCCTTGAATTTAGGCACTTTGAGCGACATATCCTGTTCTCTCAAAGTGACCGAAAAGAGAAGAAAAAGGCAATTTCGAACGGAGTAAACGTCCAAGTGGTTGTGAGGGTGTAGTTCGGAAACACAAAAATCTGTAGTTTATATTTTCATCAAAAAGCTAACATTTAAATAAGAGTAACAAAGTGGTCTGAGCCGCTTATTTTCAAGTGAATTTGGAAATAAGCGGCTCTTTTGTGTTTAGTAACGAGAAAAACGCAACAGTGACAGAACTTGTTCTGGAGCTCTCGTTACGAAGATTAATAGGAGGTAATTAATTTTATGAAGAAAAAAGAAGAATGGTATTCTTTTTCACAACAAAACAATGGAGTTGTGGTGGAAACAGATATCAGAATGATTCCTTTATCGGAATTGCACGATTTTAATGGGCATCCCTTTAAGGTAGAAAACGATATGGCACTTTTTGAATTAATGCAGAGCATTGAGAAAGAAGGTGTGATTGTCCCGGCACTTGCAAGACCGAAAGCGGATGGTGGCTATGAACTGATTGCAGGTCATAGAAGAAAAGCTGCCTGCAAATGGGCGGGACTAGATAGTATGCCTGTGGTAATTCGGGATTTGGATGATAATCAGGCGGTGATTGCCATGGTTGATAGTAATTTACAGCGAGAACACCTAAAACCCAGCGAAAAAGCATTCGCTTATAAGATGAAGCTGGAGGCAATGAAGAGGCAGGGTGCAAGAACGGATTTAACTTCTTCCCGAGTCTGGCAAAAGTCAACTTCGTCACAAGTTGTGACAGAAACTTCGGATCAGGATGGACCGGAGTTGTACAATCCGACTACGAAGGCTTATGCATTGCAATCGAATTATGATGTGGATGGCAATTGGTGTATTACGCAAGGTGATATGATTTCTTCCAGAGTCAGATCAGACGAATTGTTAGCAAAACAGGTGGGAGAAAATCGCATGACCATACAGCGTTATATCCGCCTCACCAATCTGATACCAAAAGTGCTCGATATGGTAGATGAAGGAAAGATTGCTTTTACCATAGCAGTAGAGCTTTCCTATCTGACAGAGGAGCAACAGTATGAGCTTTATGAAGTTATGGATATCGAACAATGTACGCCTTCATTGTCGCAGGCGAACCGTATGAAGCGAATGAGTCAGTCGGAAAGTCTTGATATGGATGCGATGTTTTCCATACTGGAGCAGGAAAAACCAAACCAGAGAGAGCAGATTAAGCTTCGAACTAATTCTGTTGCAAAGTATTTTCCGGAGGACTATACACCGAAACAGAAGACAGATTTAATTGAACGGCTTTTGAAGGAATGGTATGAGAAGCAGGAGAATGAAAAAAAGCAGAGTTCTGACAGTAGCCGGGGCAGAGCAAGATAACAGAATGGAGGTAGTGACAATGAGCAGAGATTTATCTTTATATGAAGCAATGGGCGGTAATTATAGGTCAGTGGATGGTATTTTGTATCCGAATATCGATGTGGATGTTATGCATTCTGGAATGGATTCAGCTATAACAACCTATGATATCGGAAAATATGGTCATCTGTGGATTTCTTATATGAAAGAAAATCATCCTGACAGGTATCGACATCATATTAGGTTGGGACAGCTTCAAATTAAGGCAAAGGAAGTAAATGAGGAGGCTTATGAGATGTTAGATAGGATTGTAGAGAGGTATCTGGCAAAGCATAAGCCGAAAGACAAGCATTCCACTATGGAAATGTGGAAAATACGAGAACAGGCAAAGATGCTTGCGGAGGAGGTTATTTATGGAGAGATTGTTTACCAATATCACTAATGAAGAATTAACACAAAACAACAACGATTTGCACACCGGTTGTTATGCCGGAGAAAGAGAGGATTTTATGATGAATGGTATTTATATGACAGAAAACGGATTGAAAGCTGAAAATGCACCAGTGAAGATTGCATTGGATCACGGATGGAGTTCCATTAAGGGAGAGCATATCTTTATGGAAACTTCGGTTGTTCCGGTGGATTATACACCGCTTACCAATCATGGATTGCTGGAGTATAAGGGACAGAAGTATATCGTAGGTCAGGGAAGACTTGGAAAACAGGCAACCAAGACAGAGAATGAGAATTATTTTTTATTGACGCTAGCAGGGATTGCAAAGGAGCTGCAATATCAGGGAAAAACACAGATAGAGCATGTGGAATTATATGCAGGAGTTCCACTTACTTTGTTTGGAGCTGAGAGAAAGGAATTTCGTGATTATCTGTGGCATAAGGTAAGAATTTCTTTTACCTTTGAAGGAGTTCATTATTCCTTCTTTATTGACAAGGTAAAGATATATGCCCAGTGTTACGCAGCGATTGCGAATCGTATGGGAGACATGGACAGATTAAGATGCGTAGATTTGGGTTCCTGGACACTGGATGTGTTAAGTGTTCGTGACAGGATTCCGATGGATAAGGATGCTTACACTTATGAATTGGGACTGATTACAGCCATTGAGCGAATTAAGAAAGATTCGTTACCGAAGATTAAATGCGAAATTCCGGAGGATGATATTATTGATGTTATCCGCGGAAAACAGTTCAATGTGAATGCAGACTTTCTTCCATTTATCGAAAAGGGGTTACAGCAGTATGCAGATGAAGTGGAAGCAAAGCTGCGTGAGATTAAGGTGGATTTACTGCATGAGAATATCGTATATGTGGGCGGCGGAGCATGTGTGATGAAGCGTTTTGGCAGAACATTGGGCAGAAATATCCAGTATGTAACAGATGTGAAAGCAAATGCCATCGGCTATCGTTATCTTGCGGAAAATCTGGGATAGGAGGCTTTTATGGGAAGTGCAATATCATTCCGGTTAAATCCAAAGAATGAAAGTGATAAGAAAATTCTTGACTGGCTGGGAGAAAAATCCAGCCAGCCCGGATTCCTTAATCAGACGGAGGCAATTAAGAAAGCAATACTCACTGCAATCGACGACGAGCGAAAAGAGAACAGGGAAAAGTCCATAGAGGACTGGATCAGTGAAGCTATCTTGCTTTCTAGAGAAGAGTTTATCAAGATTGTACAAGAATCATCCCAGAATGTTGCAAACAATATGTTTGCCGGAGTTCTTGGTGCAATGGCACAGCAGATGAATATGGGAGCAGTTCCGATGTCTCAGATGACAGGAACAGTACCGAACAGTGTGCCCGGTAATATGCAAAATATGATATTCAATACAGCACAGGGTAATGTGTCTGGTAATGGGAGTATCCATGTAACAGATGCTGAGGCTTCAGATAATGAACTTGCAGCTGATACCTCTGTGGATATGGATGATTCCACAAAAAGCATGCTGGGAAGTCTGTTTGATATGGATGATGATTGAGATGCAAATTCATATAGTTGTATGACGGACTGTCTTACAAAAGGGTTACTTGTATGAGGATATAACCGAATTTGTAAGACAGTTCTTTTTATTTGGGAAAGGGTGTCATACAAAGGTCTTACGGAATATGTCAAGGCTTTGAAGCAGAAAACAGTCCGCTTGCGGGCTGTTTTTTGTCTTTCAAAAGCCGGGAGAAGCTGGGGCTTGGGGATGCCAAATCCCCAACAAGTTCTGCCCTGTATATACAGGGCGGAACTTGCTCTACCTTATGCGACTTTAACGGAGCACCAGCCGAATTAGGTCGGCTCGCATCAGCTATGGCTACATTTCTTTTGGAAAATGATGCACAGGTAATAGGAAGATTTCTTAAGGGAAGGTGATGAGAAGAGTTCTGTAAGACAGGCGTATGACATAGTTATTGAAAAAATATATCCGCAAGCGAAGCGAGCGTATTGGTGAGCGACCTTAGGGGAGCGAGGCTATGCACGGGAGGGGAGATGCAGAATCTGCATCGGGGAAAAGTATCTGACGTATCCGGCAGTCTATTTGATTTATTGAAGTGACAACTAATGTAAACACAATTTGTAGAAATAAAGTTAAGCAGGTTAATTTGCCTGCTTTTCTTAATATTAGAAACGGAGGATTTTATGAGAAACACAGATAAAAAGAAAGAAAACATGGTTCTAATGTCTATGCGTATTTCGGCAGAGGACAAGGAGTTGATAGAAGAAAAGGCAAGAAAGACCGGACTTAGCACATCTGAGTTTATCAGGAGATGTGCACTGGGAAGAAAGCTTCCATGCTATGGCGATACAAGTCTTTTAAAAGAATATGCCATGCAGCTTGGAAAGATAGGTTCCAACCTCAATCAGATAGCAAAATATCTAAACATTGGAGGCAACTATTTTTCAATCTATTTTGAGTTGAAGGAAGCAATGAAAGAGTTGTTGGATTTGAAATTTAAGATTCTGCCGGCATTGGAGGATGTTGCTTGTGGCAGGAAGCACAGGAGAAAAAGGAAGAAGGAGAGTGAGGAGTAATGGCGATTATTAAGCATATATCCGTGAAGAATAGATTTTATTCGGATGCGGTGGAATATCTGACCTGCAAGTTTGATGAGTACACGAATAAACCGATTCTGGATGAAAAGGGAAGAGTACAGGAGAGAGATTCGTACTTGATTGAAGGAGTTAATTGTAATGCTGATACTTTTGGAGCAGAGTGCATTGAAACAAATAGACTGTATGGCAAGAATAATTCGATAAAGGATGTAAAGGCACATCACTATATCATCAGTTTTGATCCGACAGATAATATTACAATGGAGCAGGCAATGAAATTTGGAAAACAATGGCTAGAGGTATTTGTTCCAGGGCATCAGGCAGTGCTAGCTGTGCACCCGGATGGTCATAATGGAAGTCAGAATATGCATGTTCACATTGTGATAAATTCTGTTAGAAAATATGAATGTAAGAAAGAAAAGTGGCATGACAAGCCCTGTGAATGGAAGCAGGGCTGTAAACACAAAAGTACCGGAAAGATGATGTATCACGCAAAGAAATGGGTAATGAGACAGTGTCTCCTTTTAGGATATGGTCAGGTGGATTTGCTTACAAAGAAGCATACGGATAATTATTGGGTAGAAAAGCGACTTATGGATAAGAATGTTACGGAAGGTGTAGGTATCACATCAAATAAGGAGCTGATTCGTAATACCATAGATAAACTGTTACTTTCTGTAGATTCTTTTGAGCAGTTGCTGGAATTTTTGCAAGGGATATATGATTGGAATATTCGTGTTACGGATAAGACAGTAACCTTTGCAACTCCCAATATGAAAAAGGGAATTCGAGGGAATAAGCTTGGTGAGGGATATGGAAAAGCTGAGCTTGTAGAACGTATAGAGCATGTCGTAGCAGAAAGAAAAGCAGAACAGGAAGCACGAAGAATTGCTGAAGAAAAAGAAAGAGCAAAGGCAGAAGTCACTGCAAAAGAGGAAGAAGTCAGAAAGGCAAAGCAGATCGAAGAGGAACGAAAGCAAAAAGAGATTTTATCAAGGAAAAGAAAACTCGCATTTGAGCATAATAATATTCAGCATCAGTATTATAGTGAAGAACTTAATCGCCCTGATTGGAATAGGGAATATACAGCTTATCTGAATACACAGTTTATCAGTGATTATGCTGCGTTTTCAGAGGAAGAACTTACTGCACCGATTATGACAAGAGAAGAGTTCGAGGCGAGACAGGCAGTTAACTTGTATCGTGTAAAGGCTGAAAAAGCCGGATTGATATGGGAGGAGACCTTGTCTGGCATCACAAGTGTGACGCATAGATGGAAATGGGAGTATATGGACTATTTGGAGGCGATTCGATTTAAGGATGTCGGTAGTGTGACTCTTCAAGAGGCTAAGGAAGCAATTCTGACTTATGAAGAGTTTGCTGAGCTTAAGGAATTGGAAGTGAAGAAAAAAGATCCGGAGCAGATTGTTGATGATTCTAATCAATTTGTTAATGAGAATACGGTTGACACTGAAATAACGGAACAACCAGTGTTTGAAGCAGATATTGTGCCTAAAGTGGAATCGACTTTAGAAGATGTTTCTGCAATTCCAGAAGAAACAATTGATGGGAAAACAACTGAGAAGGATATTGAGTCTGAACCAGTTGATTTTAAAAAGCTTTCAATTAAGGAGCGAGCAGAACTTCTTTCAGAACCTACAGATGATATTATGACAGAATTTAATGCGTATTGTAAGCGTATGGGATATACAGAGGAAAAGGTGAGGAGTATCCGATATAAGATGGCATTATATGATGATTTCTTGGAGGAATATGAATATCGAAAAAAATATTTTGGTGTAGAAGAAGTTAGAACTATGGAAAAACAAAAGAAAACAAGGTAATTAAGGGACTGTAGAGTTTGTCAAGTAAAGTTTTTGGGTTTGTAAATCAGCGGGGCGAAACTATTTTTTTAACCCCGCTAGCTTTTATTTGTGTATATATGGTTTTATTAGTTCTTTTATGCTACTTATAGTTTGTTCACGCATATCAGCTTCAGTTTTGGTTGTAGTTGTATAGGTAAACAATAAATCTACAATGCCTTTTATTAAATCGGTATCGGATATCACTAAGTCATCGTATGAACTGTCTTGAGAAATTAGGCTCATATGAAAAAGAGTTTTATTAAAAACATATTTTGAAAAAATGTCAGAATAATTGGTGGTCAAGTATCTTGTCAATGCACTTAAGCTTCTCGCGGCATGAACAAGGGGAGTTTTACACTTAAGTACTAATTTAAGCTCTTTAGAATTTATATCATTATTTGACATTTCTATAAATTTCCCATCACGTTTAAAGGCAATTCCGTTATTAACTGAATTAACGGCAGACAAAATTTCAGATTGATAATTAGTATAATCGATCTCAGAGTTTGGTTGTGATGGAGTTAGTTGAAATCTGTAATAATACATATATTTTATGCTCCTTCTCCTTAATTATAAGAGTAGTATATCATAAATATTCTTTTTTGGAAAGTAAAAATTCGCTAATAATCTTTAATAAATCTTACTTGACAATATTAACTTTTAATGATATAACTACTGTATAAATTCGTACACATTGATTGCGAATACTAAAAGGAGAAAAGATATGAATAGAAAAGATTACGAAAAAACTAATGATTATAAGGAAAGCTTTAGGATTCTGAGAGGTTTTGTTGAAGACGTATTAGATGGAGATATTGAGAATTTAAGAGATTTCGATTTTACCAACTTAACAACATATGTTGGTGATATTATTGACCCAGATATGTATCTTATTACGCAAGCAATTTATATCATTTTGTGGGGAGATTTATATGACCTGAGTTTTGAGAAAATGGGTTCATGGAATTGGAATAACGAATATGCCTTTCGAGGAGATACTTTAAATTCCTTTGGATCCCTATTCGGGAAGGAAGACAAGAAAAAAGGTAGATGTTTTGCTTTCCGTGCAAAGTACTTCGCGGCAGATAAAAATCCGCGCTTGTGGAAAAAAATAAATGAATTTCATAAGTTATACCATTGTGTTGGAAATTTTCTGATAATACCAAACAGAGGAACCTTACGAAATGGGATAAATGGAGCAAGAGCATGCTATTACGATAATGCGACTTGCGAAGGGATGAGAGACTATTTTGATTGGTTTATAATAGCTGTTGCTAAATATCAAGAAAAAGTTAAAAGAGGAGATATTCACTTAACTAAATTCGAGATGCAACTTCAAATGAACCCGGAATACAATCCTGCGTTTCTAAAAATTGAAGATTGGGAAGAGAGGTTCTTTTTAAATCCATATTTTAAAGATGGTAAACCTATATTGCTTTTCAAAACTCCATTAAAAGATAGATTAAAAGTAACGGATCCTAATGGTACGGATCCAGAGATTGCCTATTATGAAGCAGATGAGTATCTTGAACTTTTAGAAGACTTTCTGGATAAATCAAAAGAGGTTATAGAATATAGAACGACTAAGATTATTGAGGTTTTAAAGGAAAAGTTGTAAAGAAATATTGCATATAAAATGATTGTAGCGGAGAAGAAAGAACTACACTGCTAGTGTTAATGTTTCGTTATTTGCATACAATGACTTAAGAAAACATCAGGTATAATAGAAGGAGGAACTAGCCATGGACATAAAACACATAGGAAGAAATATAGCAAAATTGCGTGTTTCTCGAGGGTTATCCCAAGGGGACCTGGGAAAAGAAATAGGCTTAACGCCTAGTGCTATATCGAATATTGAAAATGCTATAAGTTATCCCTCTGTTGATACATTGATAAGATTTGCAAGTTATTTTTCTGTAACATTGGACTTTTTATTAACTGATAAGGATGTTAAACAATTAGAAGAACTTCAACTTAAATCAAAGTTGCTTACCACGGAGATGTTTTTAAAATCAGGTAAGTCCCAAAATGGTTTGTATGAAATAGACAATAAAAAATATTTCTTTGAAGAAAGACAGAATGAAATTATCTATAAGGTGTCAGAAGTTGAAAAATGATGTAGCATAAAAAAGGAGGCGGATTAGGGAATGAAGAGCTTGCAAAAGCAAAAATTAAGAAAGATCCTTATGAAAAATGCCAGATTATTTCAAATGACAATAAAAGATAAAAAAGACGGATATTTTATGAAGGAGGACTTTCATCTATTTACATTGATAGAGAATGAAATATTCAGTTGGGAATTACAAATCACAATTGACTGTGCTACAGAAGGGCGAATTCATTCGATGATGTTCTTGCATCCAGTTGTAATTACAACCACAACAAAGTCTAAATATATTGAGTTTGCAAATGTGGCAAATTTATATTTGGCATCAGCGATGGGAAGATTTTGGGTAAATGATGATAACGATTTTTGCTATGAATGTTACATCCCAGAATTCCTGCTGGAATATGAGAAGGAGTTGGAGAACCAGCTATTTGATAAGCCCTTTGCTCATTTTAGAGATTGTTTATCACCGCTTATGAAAATGAAAGACGGGGAATGGGACTCAGAATATGCAATAAAATACCTTACGGAGTTAAGGGAAAATGGCTATGTTGACAATCAAGAATATAATCTTTGGTAGCTTACCAGGAGGTGTTGTGAATTGAATTTTAGGTATCAAGATCTTAACAAAGAATTATTTGATAAGGTGGTTGCTTTTTCCTATAGCATCGGATCGGGACTTGGTGGACCCGGTGCAATCATTATGCTTTCAAGAGATGGTAAGGAATACTTCATAGGACAGGAAGGTTTTGAAGACGATTGGCTTCATCCTGAAAACGCATTTCCTTTTATGGAAGAGGCGTTCAATTCAGAGGATTGCGGTAAATGGTTTCGGATTAGCAAAAAATATGCATCAGAGAGAATATACTGCAGGAAAGAACTTCAAAGTCAGATTAACTACGTAATTGAAAATTATAGCAAGAAAAAGGAATTGTTGTATGTCTGGGAGACCATGGTATGGCAGGTTCTTGGAATGAATCCCAATGATATAGAACATATTATCTATGGCAAAACAAGGGAAATCCGTGAGCGAGATGAAGAAGATAGAAAACGGTCAGAGGAACATTTTGAAAGGGTTTTATTAAAGCCGGATTCATTCGAGTGGCATAAGCTATACTACAATAACTGCATTCCAAAGGATGAAAATACAGATAAGTGGCTTCTTCAGGGATATTATCTTTTGCTGTTTAAGAAAATTGATGAGTGTAGAATTGACGGTTCAATGATGACCATCGCTTTCCAGAGAGAGCAGTATCGTGAAGGCGAACATACAGCAGATGCAAAAGTAGAAGCATACAACCTTTTTTACCATGGTTTTGAGGATGTGCGAGGTCCGTTGGAAATTCCTGTGGAGCAAGATAAAAGTCCAATGAAAGAGTTGAAAAATTCATTTCCGGGGAATCTTTCCTGCTACTGTGTTAACACGAGAGATAAATTTATTAAATCATATAGAACACTGGAAGAAGCTAAAAAAGGAGCTATGTATTGGCTTAAGGTCTGGGGAGGAATTGATAGTGAGAATGTCATTCCTTATGGAACTATCCGTAGTGATGCAGAAGAGATTCATAAAAGAGAAGTTCGTGAGGCCGAATTGTATATGACTTTCATCACAAGATATGCGGATGTTATTGAGGTAATCAAAAAATATGATTATCCTGGGAATGCCGCAGATGAAGTAGCTGAGGTGCTTGGAATCAATAGAGACGAGGTGGGGTTTATATATGACATATTTGATCCAGTATTGTTTTCTGCTTCGAGACTTCAGACAATAAAGACAATGTTAGGAGATAATCTATGAGATATTATAATTTCGCATTGAATGCAAGCGCGGATCAGATAAAAGAGAAGACGACAATTAACCTGCGCGAATACGCTTATGAAAACACGATTGCTGCAGTGAACAACTATATGTATAAAAGGTTGGATAATGATGTATTTTTCTTTGCTTATAGGGAAGAGGGAAATACAACTTTTGCAGTTTTCTCCTATGATGAAAAGAAGTGGGCGTTCGTTGATGCATTTGCTCGTATTACAGGGGTGCTGAAAGAAGAATTTTTAGTTAATAGAATAAAAAATGATCCTTATGAAATTACCATGTATCAGGCACTTGACTTTCTTTTGGAAGCAAGAAGAAGAGATTACATGAATTTAACTAACAGATTCATCGAAGCGTCAAACTTGTGGATTTACAACTACTACAATAATGAAACTAAATCTTTTCACTTCGATTTCAAGGAGAGAATTGTTCCAGAAAAAAGTAGTTGCAAGAATGCTATGTATGATCAAGGATTTATTAATGAACTTAAAAATATTGAAGAACATGAAAATGCATCTGATTTCAAAGGTAATATGGTTCACTATGTAATATCCAGTCGTAGCGTTGAGGCTGTAAAAGATATGACAGAAATACTTATGCAGAGCTTAATAAAGGCGAAGCGTATAAGCAGCCGGCGTATGGAAGTAATCAGCGAGATAGAACCTGATGTGTATCTTGTACAAAATCATCTTAACGAGATTATTGAGGGAAATTATGGAGGAGTGGTAGTCCTTGATCTTACAGAAAAGTTTGGTTGTGATCCTGTAGATTATACTTTGACCAGCAAGTATATAGAGAATCTCTTGAAAGAGTATAGAAATAAATGTCTTTTTATTTTTACGTATAATATGGATAATCCCGGCTTTTCATATCAGATTTTACCGCAGATTAAAAAGTATGTAGTTCCTGTTATGCTTCGTGAAGGAAGAGGTGACAGAAGAGCCGCCATAAAGTATATGAAAGCTCTGATAAAGGATTCGGAATATGCAGAATATGCTGGGCAGGCCGGTGAATTCATGAAACTTTTCCCGGGGAATGACTTCACTCAGACAGATGTCCTTATGGCATATGAGCAATTTGAATCATGGTGTTTGAATAAGAATGTACTGCATGCTTATAATTGTGACTTGTCGCAAGGGTTTATGCTGGATAGGGATGAATCGATAGAATCATCTTATGACAAACTTAACAAGCTGATAGGTTTGGATATTGTCAAAAAACAGATTGAAAGCATTATTGCATCGGATCTTGTAGAAAAGGAACGTATAAAGCGTAAGGGCAAGGATTATCAGGCATGTTCAATGAACATGATATTTGGAGGAAACCCGGGAAGTGCGAAGACAACAGTTGCGAAACTCTTTGCAGGTATAGCAAAAGAAAAAGGAATCTTAAAAAGCGGAGCTTTCGTAGAACGTGGAGGAATGGATCTGGACGGTTTAGGCTGTGTCACAGCTATACGAGAAGCATTCCTTGCGGCAAAAGGAGGTGTTTTGTTTATTGATGAAGCCTATTCTATGGTATCCGATACAGCAGTAACCGTTCTTATCCAGGAGATGGAAAACAGACGAGAAGATGTGATTGTTATTCTGGCAGGATATAATGAACGGATGGGTGATTTTATGAAAATTAACGAGGGTTTGAAAAGCAGGATACCACACTGGGTTGATTTTCCAGACTACACTGCAGATGAACTTACAGATATATTCAAATTGATGATAGAAGAACGTGGATTTCAGGTTACAGATGAAGCAACAAAAGAAGCACATTACATTTTTGAAAAGGTGAGAAATACTGATAACTTTGGTAATGGAAGATATGTAAGAAATCTGATTGACAGGGCTTCTCAGAATCAGGCTGTAAGGCTGCTCTCAGATGGAAAAGATGCCAGTGTTATAAAGAAGAAGGAATTATTCCAAATCACAAAAGAAGATATAAGCTTGCTAGAAGAAGGGCTGAAGAATGAGAGGGAACCTGGAACTGCAAGGAAAGAACTTGATAACATGATAGGGCTTGCTTCCGTGAAGAAAATCATTCACAAAGCGATTGCACACTATAAGTTGAATAAATTATGTATCGATAAAGGTATTGCAAGAGAAAAGGCTTCTTTACATATGGTATTTACAGGTAACCCAGGTACGGCAAAGACTTCTGTGGCAAGGCTGTTTGCGGAGATATTGCAAAATGAAAAAGTTTTATCCACTGGGACGTTTGTGGAGGTTGGACGTGCTGATCTTGTTGGCGACCATGTTGGATCTACAGCTCCGCTGGTCAAAAGAAAGTTTAAAGAAGCACAAGGCGGTGTTTTATTTATAGACGAAGCGTATTCACTTTGTGATAGCTATGAAAATGGTTTTGGAGATGAGGCAATCAATACGCTTGTGCAGGAAATGGAGAATCATAGGGATGATGTAATTGTAATCTTTGCCGGGTATACGGAACCTATGCACCGGTTTCTTGATAGAAATCCGGGGATGCTTTCAAGAATCGCTTTTCAAGTGGAATTTGAGGATTATACTACAGACGAATTGTGTGACATTACAAAACTTATGGTTTCGGAGAAACAAATGACAATCACCGATGCTGCTATGAATAAATTGAGACAAAATTACGATATTGTTCGTGGAGAAAACGATTATGGAAATGGTCGGTTTGTACGCAAGATGCTGGAAGAAGCGGAAATGAATCTTGCAGAGAGGGTATTGCAGTATAAGGAATCTGAGATCACGAAAGAAGTGATCACGACTATTGAAGAATGCGATATTCCTAATCTGAGTGCCAGAAAGAAGACAATCAGACGGATTGGGTTTGCGTGCTAACAGTTTTATTTGGAGGGCAGCGGCTTTTGTACAATCGCATCACAGACCTATGACCAATGCAGAACTACGTGAAAACAGAATAGAGATAAATAATAAAGGAGAAGTTAAATTATGAGTAGAAATGAAGTATTTGCTATATCAGATAAGCCGGGAGAAGTAACTATGAAAGGATTTAAGTTTATGAAAGACAGGCTTCCGGATGATTTTGAAGTTTGCTTAATCGTTGAGAAGACGGGGCATCTAAGTGCTGGATGTTGGGATACGGGGTTTTGGTCTACCGAAAATGGACAACCGGGGAGTTTTAGGCAAAGCAGGGGAGGAACCATAGAGGCTGATGATGTACTGGCGTGGCTACCGATAGAGGAAACTGCAATAGACATAAAAGGATTATGGTGGAATCCTGAGTATCGTCTTATATCTGTTTTTTTGGATTGCTTTATGGTATTTGCTAAGGATACTGATGACTGTTTAATAATTGAGTATTCCGGTGGAGATGAAGAGAAGGTCATCTTTAACATGGATGTAACGACTGGAAACATTTCTGAGATTGATAAAAATGGCAGAGACGAAATAGACTATCTCCAAACTACATTGAGAGCTTGGTATGATGATTTAAAGGAAAAACTGTTGGAAGATTATCATAGTGGTAGATACACTGTTCTGCCGGAGTGGGAGTGAGAAGGTTTATGAATTATTACATCAGTGATTTACATTTGTTCCATAAAAATGTGACAAGAGCAGGAAAAGGTTTTGACGATCGGCCGTTTGATAACCTGGAAGAGATGCATTCAATAATTAAAGAAAAATGGAATATAAAAGTAACAAATGGAGATACAGTATATATTCTTGGAGATATGGCTATGCGTGGCACACAGGAAGATTTGGTTGCATTTGTTTCCACACTTAAAGGGCATAAGATTATGGTCAGGGGCAATCATGATGATATTCGTGATCAGCGATATAAGCAGCTTTTTGACGAGATTTGTGACTATAAGGAAATAAGAGATACACTTAATGGAGAAAATGTGAAACTAATTCTCTGCCATTATCCGATTTTGATGTGGAAGGAACAGCATTATGGTTCGATTCTTTTGTACGGACATGTTCATAATTCTGTTGAAGAATATTATTTTAAGAAATGTTTACGTGAAATGAATACGGAGGAATTCTTTGATAGAAGAAGGGGGGACAAGGTACTTCGTGCATACAATGTAGGTTGCATGTTGCCATACATGAATTATGAACCAAAGACATTAGAAGAGATTGTCATGGAAAGTGAAAGGCTTTGCAATGAGCAGAAGTTATAAGCATACACCAGTATACAAAGTTGGTGGTAAAACGAAATATGCCAAGAGACTGGCAAATAAGAAAATACGTCGTTCCGTAAAAAAGAATCTCGAAGATGCGTATTCAGGTAAATCCAACGATTATCGCAGAGAAAACGAATCATGGGATATTTGGGATTATAGGTTTTGGGGAGAGCCAATATGGAGAGAGGAATCTCCACGGAATATAAAAGGCAAACTATGGGAAAAGTGCTATAAGAGAAAGTGAGGCAATGTATTATGGCAATTCAGTTTAAGGAAATCAGGCAATATCTGGCAAGAAACGTTAGATTATCCATATGTTTTGAAGATGGACATTATCACGATTATTTGATGATTTCGGACATCCCGGTTGAAAAATATAAAGATTTATATGTTTATGGAGTAGGAATGGTTGATGTAGAATTTCCTATGGATATATACGCTTCTCCAAAGGATTTGGACGGCGTGACCATTTCAACAAAGGATGACACTATAGAACCCGCGATTGAGATTGTTCTTCATGATGCTCCGCGTGATATAGAAAGAAAAGCGGAAAATGTTCTTTTGTTCAAAGATATTAAACCGTACTTACAGATAGGCCGGAATTTTGCTGTCGTTAACAGAGAGGACTGGTCATACAAATTATATGAATATCGAAATGATATTCCTGGTAATTATGATGACATGTTTGTATATGGTATAGGCATGGAGGATAATTCTGATGAAAGCGATAAGAATATCATAAAAACGTTAGAAAAAAGAAAGTATGATTCTTACTTGAACAAGAGAATGGTAATTGTTCTGTCAAATACAGCGAGGGCAGATATTATTGACGCAGTATAAATGCAAGACTGGTAGAGTTAAAGAGGGAAGGAGGATTTGTCGTGGAAAATAGACTGTTTTTATTATATTTTCCGGGTTATTTTGATGGGGATGAGATTATCGGGATATACGATGATATACAGAAACTGAAAACTTCATATGAACGTATGATTAATAATGTCGCAGGTGAAGATGGCTTCCGGTATTATGAAATTTATCTCAATAATCCTAATACAAAACTTACAATAGAGGAATTTGATCGGGATAATGAGAAATTTGTAGGAGTAGATCCCGAATCGCTATGGGCAGAGCCTAATAAAGAATCTACCTATGGGAAGGGACCATTCTTTCTTCTTGTTACAGCGGATGAATGGAATCATGATGACGACAGATGGCTTGGAATATATGTAAGTAAAAAGGCAGCAAAGGAAGCCTATGACAGGGCAGTTGCATGGTGGAATGAAGAGCAGAAACATATGGCCTTTGTCACACCACAAAGGGTTGCCATGTTCGAGTATATTGCGGTTGATGACAGATTCAGAGAAGTGAATCGAAATGAGTTAGACTAAACGAGTAAGGAGATTCTGCACAATGGCTACATATGTTATTTCAGATATTCATGGACAATATGATATGTTCATGGAGTTGCTTGATAAGATCAAACTTAAGGAAACGGATACGCTTTATATTTTAGGGGATGTACTTGACCGGGGACCACATCCCATAAAGACTCTTAGGAAGCTCATGGAAATGCCAAACGCTATATGTATGGTTGGTAACCATGAGCTTATGGCGTTAGAATGTCTGGAATTCTTGATGAAAGAAATCACGGATATGTCCATAGAGGAATTGGATGAAGAAATGCTGGATAATTTGGTGACCTGGCAATATAATGGAAGCAAATCAACAATCAATGAGTTTAGCCAATTGGATTCAGAGGAAAAACAAGATGTTATAAATTTTATAAAGGAGTTTTTGATATATGAAGAGGTATCGATTAATGATAAAGACTATCTGCTGGTTCACGCAGGCTTAGGAAACTATTCGCCGGAAAAGGATATAGAGGATTATTCACTTCATGAGTTGATATGGGTGAGAGCGGACTATGATGTGCGGTATTTTGAGGATACATATGTTATAACGGGACATACACCAACGCAGACGATTGAAGATAATCCGCATCCTGGTTATATTTACCGGCGAAACAACCATATAGCAATTGATTGTGGAGCATCTTATCCTGGAGGAAGGCTGGCTGCCTTATGTTTGGACACTGGAGAAGAGTATTATTCAACGTCCAATGAAATGGAGGAGATTAATATATGATATATGCTATAAGTGACATTCATGGATGCATTGAAGAACTTCAAAAGCAGATGGAACAAGTTGAACTCAGTGGGGATAATCGCATTATTTTTCTAGGAGACTATATTGATTACGGTGATAGCTCATATCAGGTTTTGAAGTATATCTGGGATTTACAGAAGGAATACGGAGAAGAAAAAGTTGTAGTCCTTAAGGGAAATCATGAGCAGATGTTTTTAGAGTGGATTGATGATTACAGAAACCCGTATTCCGATGAATCGGAAGATTATATGACTTTTAATGATTGGCTTCGCACAGATTTTGAGTATGGAGCAAATACTATAAGGACATTTGTATCAGACCAGAAGATGGATTTCCTTAATCAGATATCGAGAACCTGTTCCATGGAGACAATCAACAGAGAAGCAGTTCAGATGATTCTTTCCAATCATGAAAAGCTGATCTGGTGGATTCAGCAGATGCCTTTGTATTTTGAATCAGAAAGTCAGATATTTGTTCATGCAGGAGTAGATGAAGAAGCAGGAGAGTATTGGATGTGGGGTACATCTGATAGTATTCTTCTTGGTAAGTTCCCCGCGACGAAGGGGAAGTTCTATAAAACGATAATAGCGGGGCATGTTGGAACAGGTACCAGAGATCTTGCTGATGATCGAAATTATCACGATGTATTTTACGATGGAGAAAGTCATTACTATATTGACGGATCGGTCTATAAGGGCGGAAAACTGTTGTTATTGGCTTACGATGAAGGAAATGGAAATTATTATCAGGTTGAAAATAGTAAGATGATTCCTGTTAGAACTTTTGACAAGTACCAATGATGGAAGGGAGATAATAATTATGAGTTTTATTATATCTGGAGATACGCATGGGATGATTGATATCGGCAAGATTGTTAAATTCTTTGATGAACATGAGGGTGAATATACATCGGAAGATTATCTTATTATATGCGGTGATGTGGGTGTATGTGGTTTCTCTGCATCAGAAGAGGCTGAAACCCGAAGTGTATTAAGAAATCTTCCTGTTACTATATTATTTGTAGAGGGAAATCATGAGAATTTTGAACAACTTAATTCATATGGTATTGATACATGGAATGGGGGAAAAGTTCATTTTGTTGAGAGCGGAATAATCCATCTGATGAGAGGACAGGTTTTCGAGATAGATGCAACACGCTTTTTTACTTTTGGCGGAGCCTATAGTATTGATAAAATGTATCGCACGGAAGGGGTATCGTGGTTCCCAGAAGAGATACCTAATCGGAGGGAATATGAAGAGGGGTGGCACAATCTTGAAAAAGTAGATTTTCAAGTGGATTATATTCTAACTCATTCTGGTCCGAGAGAGGTCGTTGCAGCTATGGGGTATGGAGAAATGTCGGATGATGAAGTAGAGTTAAGACAGTATCTCCAGAGAGTAGCTGATAATACAGATTTTACGGCATGGTATTTCGGACATTTCCACGAGGATACGGAAGTTGAGGATATGTTCTATTGTTTATATGATGATATCGTAGTGCTGTAAAGAGGTGAAAATGGTATGAAAAGAGTATCATTTGATGAAATAGAGGCGGTGGAATAACTCATAAAACCAGCATTTTTGATTTGATGCCCTACATTCTGAAAGCTAAAAAATATACATTCAGAATATAGGACTTAATAAAATGTTATTTTTTTGAATTGTCGGTAATATGTTCCAGAATACCGATACTTTCAATAAAATCCTTTTCAACAGGAGAGAGTGTATCTTCCAGACGATTCTTGTATTTATCATATTCTGTATGAGCTTTTTCAATAGCCTGCTTATGGCTGATATGTCCGCTGCTGGTAAGAATATCACGGCGGGTCATTTTCAGATAATCGTCAATGGTTTCCAGCCAGTCTTTCATATACATAGGCTCTTTGTTAAGAGCATGTACCTCGGCGATATCAAGATAGGCAGTAACAATCTTGTTGAGAGCATCAAGTTCCTGCTCCGTAAGATAATTTTTGGCAACTTCCACATCTGAGCGACGGATGGTGTCACTAGCCCATGAGGTAAGTCCCATATTATCTTTTTCAGCGTCGGCACGCTGGTAAATAACTTCTGCGGCTGTGTGCTTGTGAGCTGCCCAGTGCATCTTATTCTGAACCTGCTTGAAGAATAAGATGGAACTCTCGGCATGGGGATCATAATCGATACTGGTAGCATAGATTTCCAGAACCTTTCTCCAGAATACCTTTTCAGAGGAGCGGATATCTCTGATACGGGCAAGTAATTCATCAAAGTAATTGCCGCCGCCAAGTCTTTTCAAACGGTCATCGTCTAATGCAAATCCCTTTTTCATGTATTCTTTTAATATTCCCATAGCCCAGATACGGAACTGTGTACCACGGTGGGATTTCACACGGTATCCTACGGAGATGATTACATCGAGATTATAGTAATCGACATTGTAGGTTTTTCCGTCGGCGGCAGTTGTTGCAAAATTTGCAACAACTGAAATTCGTTGTAATTCACCCTCTTCAAAGATTTTTTTGATATGGCGTGATATAGTGGATTTGTCACGCTGAAACAGTTCTGCCATCTGGTCAGTGGATAGCCATACAGTATCTTCCTCAAAGGTAGTTTCTATTTTCGTCAAACCGTCTTCGGTTGTGTACATAATAATATTTGAATGATTCATATACGCCGTCCTCCTATCTTGGTGTATCGTTCTTCTTGGCTCTGCTCTTATACACATTGTACTGGTTCTTACATTGCGGTGAACAGAATTCCATATTTGGTCGGGTGGCAATAAAAGCCTTTCCACAATGCTTACATACCTTCATGCTGGAGTTTTCATCCGTCAGCATAAAGGAAAACATCATCTGTACGCATAACAATAAGGAATTGAAGTCCCAAACAATGGTAGGACGCTCTCTCAGTTCTATACGGTAGGTGGGTGCCACACCGCCGAAAGCAGCAATTCCCTGACGGTACAGGTTACGCTCATTCTCATCCAGTCTGTCATAGTCCTGATAATACAGAAAACTGGAGAAAAAGGTAAATGCCCAGTCACGGAATACTTCCACAAGCCACTCATAGGGTTCAGCATATTCTTTCTGAAAGCTCATCATCACAGCCTGTGGCTTGTTCTTCATGGTCATAATCAAGGCAATCATTTCCACACTGTCCGTACTCCAACTGGATTCCACACCCATCTTGCGGAAATCAATCTTGTCAAACGGGAAGAAGTAGGACAGATACTTCTCTGTAGAAATACTTTCTTCTTTAATAAAATGATTCTTTGGCAGATAGACGGCCTCGTATGTAATGAAATCCGGTGTGGTAGGAAGGGCTGTCATAAGTCCAAGCATACCGTATTCGTTTACAAAATTCATAATGGATTCTTTTAATTCTGCTTCATCAGCTCTATTCATGGTATTAGTGCCAATATTGATGGCGGTCAGCACCAGCTTTTCATAATCCTTGATAGGATTGTATATTGATGGCTTGGCATCCGCAGAAGGTGTAATATAACATTTTCCGTTTGTGGCTGTTCGCCATTCGTATTTATCATATTTCACCCAGTTGGAACTGGATTTCTGAAAGATATTCTTCATAGTAATTCCTTTCTTTGCAAAAACTATTACTATCATAGCATGTCTATATGCATTTTTAAACTTCTTTTTTTCGATTCGCCCGATTATTTTTCTTGCATTTCTTGGCTTCTTCCTTCGCTCGCTTTTCCTGTTCTCTGGTAATTCTTCTTACCACAACACCGATTTCCTTTAAAAGAGCCAGCTTCTCTTTATTAAGCTTTTCCAAGGTAGCCGGTATCTCTTCTTCATGTCTTGTAAGGAAGTCCAGTTCTTCCATGGTAAGATTACCATTGGTAAAAGGGAAATCTTCTTCCTGTCTGTCCACCAGTATCATAAGAACCTTTTTCTCAATCTGTCCAAGGATAGTAGAGCGGACACCACGAATGTTGCGGTCGCTCTGATTACGCAAGGCAGCTAACTGATTAGTTGTGAAATCTCTAAGATATAGGAAGTATATCAGTTCCTTGTGGTCGTCCTTTAGGTCATAAATAATTTTGGAATAGTCCTCGTCAGATAGGGAATTGTACATTTCGTATGGGCAATTAGAGATGATGTCTATAAAGTCTCCCTTCATAAGCTGTCGCTAGTAAGCATGATTGATAGGAGCCGGGATAACAATGGCAAGTGGTGCCACATCTTTCTTGCTGTCTAGGTTTTCCCTGCCAATTTCATGATATCGCTCCTTGCGCTCACGGTTGGAATCCAAATGATCCCATTCCTTTATCACTTCCTCAAAGTCTGAAACAGTCCGGGCACCATCCTCAAGTCGCTTTAGGGCAATGGCACGAAGCTCCCTTTTTAATATAGTCTTATTCGGGTGCTCATCCTCCGGCTGGATATCATCATCCTTTATGGGATGCAGTTCCAGCTCCAGCTCCATTTCATCAAAATGCTCTAATTCGATTTGTAATTCCTGCCGGGTTGCCTCAAAGGTAACATCCTCATCTATGGGAACGGTTCCGTCTTCACTGTCAAAGCCGTGGGAATATTCCCAGAAGTCTAGCAATTCCTGATGTTTTCTAATGTTCATTTATCTGTAAAACCTGCCTTGTAGATACATTTTCATATTTTTTTGCAACTTTTTTAAAAAACACTTCCGCAAAACCCCTCCTAAATCTCCTATAGGTGAGGGAGTAATCTTTTTAAGAATAAAAGTATTACTCGAATCGTACGAATGCGAGCTGGTCGATAGAATTAGTATAACACAAAACAAACATATGTTCTACAACTATTTGAAAGAAATGAAATGTTTGTTCTTGCGGTTTGTTCTTGCGATTGACTGTTCGTGATTTGCAAATAAAACAGAATTAAGGGAGGAGGTCTTGCTATGGAATGTTATCAGATGGAGGCAGGCAAGTGTCTGGAATTTAGTAAAAAGATGGCAGTTCTAAGAAAGCTGGTTCGTCTTGGATTGATTTCAGAGAATGAGTATATTCTGGCAAAGAATAAGATTATGAGTTCGTATCATATTCTGGAGTCTGAATATTTTAAATCCGATACAGGAAAGCGAGTTGCTTAGTAATTGGTTGTTGTATTGGGGTAAGCAGAGTCTGCATGTGTGAAGATGCATTGTAGACTCTGTTTTTGTGTGGAGCAATATGAGAAAGAATTAATTGATTCACACATTCGTTCATATTTTCATTTTTTAGTATGCTTGGTGTGAAGGAAATCACCAGCACAGATTCAAAGGAGGATTTTAATTATGGCAGAAGTAGAAGTTATTAAGGCAGTGGAGGGTCCAATTCTTCGCAAGAGGGATTATGAGGGGAATCCGCTTGTTATTACAAGACAGAGAGTTGCGGCATATGTACGTGTCAGCACGGATGATGATGAACAGCTTGAGAGTTTTCAGTCTCAGAAGAAGTATTATCAGGAAAAGATTTCAGAAAACAGAGACTGGGTTATGGTCGGCATTTATGCGGATGAATCGATTACCGGAACCAAGGTGGATAAGCGTGAACAGTTTCAAAGAATGATTCAGGATTGTATGGAAGGAAAGATTGATGTGATTATGACAAAGTCTGTATCACGATTTTCCAGAAACACAGTTGATATCCTGCAGTATGTGCGTCTTTTAAAGGAAAGAGGGATTGCAGTTATTTTTGAAAAAGAGAATATCAACACAATGACAGAGCAGGGAGAAATGATGCTTACCCTTATGGGAACACTTGCACAGAATGAAGTGGAATCCACATCCAAGAATGTGAAGATGGGTATTAAGATGAAGATGAAACGTGGAGAGCTTATGGGCTTTAACGGATGTCTTGGCTATGACTATCATCCAGAAGATAAGACCATTACGGTAAATGAAGCAGAGGCTGAAACGGTTCGTCTGATTTTTGAACTGTATTTGCAGGGATATGGCACTTATACGATTGCTAGGCGATTAACGGAATTAGGCAGAGTAAATAAGAAAGGACAGGTAAAGTGGACGGACAGCGGAGTTCGTGGCATTATAAAAAATGAGAAGTACAAGGGTGATTTACTATTACAGAAAACCATTACCACTGATCCGATATCCAAGAGACGTATTGAAAATTTTGGCGAAGAGGAGCAATATTATGTTCACGACCACCATGAACCTATCGTAAGCAGAGAGGTGTGGGAGCAGGCAAAGGAGATTCGCCTGTCCAGAAATCGACAGTCCAACAAAATGGCTGATGGAAAGAGGGAGAAGTACACGAAGAAATATGCATTCTCCAGTATGTGCGAGTGCGGTTTTTGTGGCACGAAGCTGACGAGGCGCACTCTCCATAGTAGCTCCAAATACGAGACTCCAGTCTGGTATTGCAGAAATGCCGCCAATAAAGGAAAGCATAACTGCCCAAACAGCAAGTCAGTGCATGAATCTATCTTGGAAAATGCATTTCTTGAGGCTTATAAGTTGCTTGCCGGTAACTTTGATGATGTAATTGATTCTGTGATTGATACGATTGAAAGTGTCAGTACAAATAACGAAGATATCGGCAGACTGAAAAAGGAACAGAAGGCTTTAGACAATTTGGAACAGCGCAGAAAGAAGCTTACTGACTTGTATCTTGATGATGGAATATCCAAGGAAGCCTATGATGAAAAGTACGAGGAGCTTTCTGTGAAGATTCAAAAATCAAAGGAGTCTATAGCGATTCTTAAGGAGAATGTTTCTAACCAGAAGGATGTCAGCAAGAGAATGGCAACTCTTAAGAAAGCACTGGCTGAAGGAGATATTCTGGATGAATTTGACCGAGTGGTATTTGAAAGTATTGTAGAGAAGGTTATCGTTGGAGAAACGAACGAAGACGGAACTGTGGATCCTTTTAAATTGACCTTTGTTATGAAAGGTAATGGCAACAGCATTGTGCCGAATGCAAAGGAATGGTTCAAAGCAGAAAAAAGCACAACAAAGACAGCATAGATTGTGGTATACTATTCAAGATAGCAAGGCATCTGCTGTTATATCAGTAGCAGGTGCCCTGATATAAAAACATTCATAAGGAGGGCTTGATTATGGCTAATCAGACTGAACTATTGGATGTTAGTGATGAGATGAAATTATACGATGAAAGACAGAATTGTGTAGGAATGGAGAGTGGCGAAGAATTGTGTTCTTCTTCATCAGACACTACTGAAGAATTGTATTCTTCTTCAGAACCCGACACACGTGGAGACGGTCGTATTGATGACAAGAAATAAATAGAAAAGCCGGAGAAGAGAAAAGTTATGAATGGAAGAAAAATCACAAAAGTAACATTATTACATTATATTAAGTTGACGTACCGAAGTATTTTATTTATATGTGGATTGTTATGGTATATTCTGGTAAAAACTGGTAATAAAAAAGTATCGTTAAATGAAATACCAAGCGGAGCTGTTGCCGTGGTTCCGGCAATTATATGGCTTGTATTTATGGTTGAAATGATACTTAGATTCTTTCCGTCGCATTTGGAAAGTCCGGGATGTCAGAAACAGTTTAGGGATAATTATATATCTACGGGTAAAACTGATATAATTATTCAGGATGATAATGCAACGGTGATTGTTGCGTTTATATGGATAATTTTAAATGCGGGTATAGGTGCGTTATACATGACAAATATTTTAGATCAGGGTATAATGTTGTTGCTTAGTCTTATGTATTCTATATGTGATATTATATGTATTTTATTCTTCTGTCCGTTTCAGAGCTGGTTTTTGAAGAATAAATGTTGCAGTACATGTCGAATTTATAATTGGGACTATGCCATGATGTTTACACCGCTGTTCTTTGTACCGGGGAAATATACCTGGTCGCTTCTTTTAGCGTCAGTTATATTGCTGGTAAGATGGGAGATAACTGTTTGGAAATACCCGGAAAGATTTTCTGAGAATACCAATGCTTATCTGAAATGTACTAACTGCAGTGAAAAACTGTGTGTTCACAAAACACAGTTAAAAAGATTATGGGATAAGTTAAATATTGAGAAAAAACTGAAAGAAAAAAGAATCCTTCAGGGAATAGAAAAGCAAAAAAAATAGAAGTAGCACAATGATAAAGTGTTACTTCTATTTTTATGCTTTTGTATTGTTTACAAAAGAATATTTTTTCTACATTTTTGAAAAATGTGGTATAATATTAACAGTTATTTAGATATGGAATGATCGGTCATAGAAAGTGAAAAGGAGGATATTATATGGGTAAAATATTAGTCGCATATTTTAGTGCGAGCGGAGTGACAAAAAGGGTTGCAGAGAGGCTTTCTAAGGTTATGGAAGCAGATATTTTTGAAATTATACCTGAGCAGATATATACTGAAGCAGACTTAAACTGGCAGGATAAGAAAAGCCGGAGTTCTATAGAAATGAATGATAGGAATTGCAGACCCGCCATTAGCAAAAAGGTAGATGATATTTCACAGTACTCACATGTATTTATTGGATTCCCTGTTTGGTGGTATCGTGAGCCTTCGATAATTGACACATTTATGGAAAGTTATTCGTGGGACGATATTACTGTTATTCCGTTTTGTACATCGGGGGGTAGTGAGATAGGTGATTCCGGAAAGAACATGCAGGCGCTTGCGAAAACCGCAAAGGTAATCGAGGGTGATAGATTAGATGCTAATGTGACAGAAGAAGAGTTGAAGGAATGGGTGAATAAAGTTCTATGAGACAGTTAAGAAATATAGAAATAACAGACTATAAGCTTAAGTTGATAAGGGAGGATTAGTAATTGATGAGGAAAATAGCTGTTATTTTTCCGGGAATCGGGTATACGAAGGACAGACCACTTTTGTATTATTCAGGCAAGCTGGCAAGAAAGAACGGATATGAGCTTATATTTATAGACTATTCTGAGATTGACTGCGATAAAGACAAGATTAAGGATAAGTCTTACATTGCTTCAAAACTTAATGAATATTTGCAAATGACGGAACAATCACTACAGGATGTTGGTGATATGACATCAGACAGTATAATTTTTATTTCTAAGAGCCTGGGAACTGTTGTTGCGGCAGCCTATGCCAGAGAAAAAGCATTACAGGTCAAGCATATATGCTTTTCTCCTCTTGAAGCAATTGGGAAATTCATAAATGAAGGAGAGGGAATACTTCTTTACGGTGATGATGATCCTTTTGCTGATTATAAGATTATAGAGGAGATTGCAGAAGAAAAGAGTCTCGATACATTCAGGGTAAGAGGTGGTAATCATTCTTTAGAAACGGGAGATATTGACACTGATCTGGACAATTTGAAAAATATAATCAAAATGGTTTCATTATATGGCCGGTTATAGTTAACAACTATAATCGGCTATATTATTTCAACTTGATATAGTCAAAAACTATCACTAAGACAAAGAAAAATCTATAAGTATAAGTATTAATATGCGTTGACAAAGATAAGTTCATCCGTTATTATTTTTTTACAATTAAATCATATTAATTTGATAGGAATATATGAAAAATGGATTCGGAAAAAGGAGATACTGATATGGCAGAAGTGGATTATTCAACATTAAAAAAAGGCGGATTTATGAAACAAAAGCAGAAAGATAATTTTTCGCTTCGCTTGGCTGTTGTAGGTGGAACGCTGACAGCGGAGAATCTTAAGAAGATTGCAGAGGTTGCGGAAAAATATGGTGATGGACATGTACATCTAACATCAAGACAAGGAGTAGAGATACCGTTTATAAAATTGAACGATATTGATGAGGTAAAAGATTCTCTTGCACAGGGTGGATGTAAACCGGGTGTGTGTGGTCCAAGAGTACGTACGGTTACAGCTTGTCAGGGCAGTGAAATCTGTCCGAGTGGAAATATTGACACATATGATATCGCGTTGAAATTAAATGAGAGATATTTTGGAAGAGAGCTTCCACATAAATTTAAGTTTGGTGTGACAGGTTGTCAGAACAACTGTCTTAAGGCTGAGGAAAATGATGTAGGAATTAAAGGCGCTTTATTGATGAAATATAAGAGTGAGGATTGTATTAATTGTGGATTATGTCAGAAAGTCTGTCGAGAAGGTGCGATTACTATTAAGGATGGAAAAGTTGATGTTGATTTTGACAAGTGTAATTATTGTGGAAGATGTGTTAAGTCATGTCCTACAGATGCGTGGGATGCGCAGCCTGCATACTGGGTATCGTTTGGAGGAACATTTGGTAATTCTATAAGTAGCGGACAAGAGCTTTTACCGATTATTACAGATGAGGAACAGTTGTTTAGGGTTACGGATGCGGCAATTAACTTCTTTGACGATAACGCAAATGCCGGTGAGAGATTTAAGTTTACGATTGATCGTGTTGGTATAGAGAAATTAAAAGAAGTACTGTTAAAAGCCTACGAGGGATAAATAAAACGGGATGATGAGTTAATATGCTATGTATCAGTGTAACATACAAAAGAACACCTGATAAAATCAGGCAGAAGTTTTCATTTACAAGACAAGAGCATAAGGAATTTTTAAATGCTCTTATAAGCGATGGTATCATTGCCGGAGGGGTAATAATATCAACGTGTAACAGAAATGAATTATATGCTACGATTAATAAAACAAATGAGAGAGATTCCATCGGTTTTCTTAATATATCCAGTGGAATAGTTCTTCGTAAGCTTGAAGAAAGAATGGCGGAGTATAAGGGGCTTAGTAAAGAAGAAATAAGAAGTAATTGTTATTTTTATCAGGGTAAAAGAGCGGTACTTCATTTATACAGAGTTGTATGTGGACTGGATTCGATGGTGCTTGGTGAGGATGAGATTCTTCATCAGGCAAAAGAGGCTTATCTGCTATCAAAGGATATCGGTGCAGTCTGCGGAGAATTAAACATTCTGTTTCAGGGAGCTTTTAACTGTGCTAAAGTATCAAAATCACGTACTGATATTGCAAAGACACCGGTATCAATCGGAACACTTACCGCTAATTATGTGGAACAGTATATTAAGGATAATAATAGACAAAAAAGTGTTCTTGTGATTGGGGCTAGTGGTCAGATTGGTTCAATCGTTGCAAAGGATCTTATTGCAAAGAATATATCTGTGATAGGAACCACAAGGAAACATAAATCTGAATATGATGTACTTCATTTAGCCGGGTTGGAGTGGATTGGTTTTGACAAGCGTTATGACTATCTTAATAAGGTGTCCGTGGTGGTGAGTGCTACGAGAAGCCCACATTATACATTGACTCGTGGCGAGTATGAAGCTGCTCAATTACCTGATGCTACAAATCTGTTGGTTGATCTTGCTGTTCCGTTTGATATCGATAGGGATATAGAATTAATAGAGAGTGTAGAGATTCTTGGATTAGATCATTTTAAACAATTAGCAAAAAGAAACAACGAACTTAAAAGTGCCGAGGGAAAGAAAATAGAGGCAATTGTTTCCGAGGGAGTTGAGGAGGTTTTGAAGCGATTGTTTATCAGAGATTTTTTGAATAATCTACCGGAAAAAAAAGAGCAGGTTATGAAAATGGTATATTATCTTAAAGATATACTTGATAGTGACAGTTTTTTAAAGGTTCTTGAAAAGATATACATACAGGAAGTTGAAGGTTGATGCGTATATGTCTTATTTTCCCTTAATGGTAGAAGTTAAAAGTAGAGAGATTCTGGTGATTGGTGGAGGTAAGATTGCCTTTCACAAGATCAAAATACTGCTTTCGTTTGGTGCAATAATCCGTGTTGTAAGTGAAGAGTTTTGTGCTGAACTCAAAGCTCTTGCAGATATAAATGATAAGAATTTAACTATGGTTAAAAAAAGCTTTGATGAAAAAGATATTGATAATTGTGAAGATATTTGTTTTGTGATAGCGGCAACGGATAATGAAAAGCTTCAGAGTATTGTATCAGAGTTATGCAGGATTAAAAAAATACCGGTAAACGTTGTTGATAAAAAAGAGAAAAGTTCTTTTTATTTTCCGGCGGTAATAAAGCGTGATGAACTTGTTGTGGCGGTGTCGACCGGAGGTAATAGTCCTGTTGCGGCCGGATTTATTAAGAGAGAGATTGATAAAAAGCTTCCGAGGTGTTACGGAAAACTTGTAAGTAATTTGGGAAAATATCGGGATGTCGCGCTTTTAAAGATTGATTCTTATGATAAAAGAAAACAATTTTTTTTAGAGCTTATCATGTACGGAGCAGAGCATAACGGTGATGTGCCGGATGATATTGTGGAAGAAAAACTATTGCAGTATCAGACAGATATAGGCTGTGGAAGTCGATAATGTGTAACAGCAGGTTTTGTGAGTTTAAGCATGGATATATGAAAGCAAAAAAGGTAACGATATGAGAGAAATAAGGATTGGTACGAGAGGGAGCAGGCTTGCTCTTATACAGGTGGATTTATTGGAAGCCGCGCTAAAGGAGAAGTATCCTGATATTAAAATAAAGCGGGTTATTATTCATACAGTTGCGGACAAGGATCAGAATACGCCACTGGTGGATTTCAAAGAACAGGGAGTTTTTGCAAAGGAGCTGGAGAGAGCACTGCTTAACAACGAAATTGATATTGCTGTTCACAGTGCAAAAGATATGTCGGTTAGAATTCCGGAAGGACTTGTTATTGCAGGTACTTTAAAAAGAGCAGATGTCCGTGATGTGCTTGTGTATAGAAAAGAATTCGGAGTTTCATTAAATGATATAAATAAAACATTAAAGATTGGAACTGACAGTCCCAGAAGAGTGAGTCAGTTGGAGAATTTGTATCCTTTGTTTTCGTGTGAGAGCATACGGGGAAACGTCCCGACGAGGCTTGATAAGGTAAGAAATGGAGAATACGACGGAGCGTTACTTGCAGTGGCGGGACTTGAAAGGCTTGGACTTCTGGAAGATGAAGATTTTTATTATCACTTTTTCAAAGAGGAAGAGATACTTCCGGCAGGAGGTCAGGCAATAATCGCTCTTGAGACAAGAACAGATGATTATGTTGCGTTGATAGTCAGGGCGATATCGGATGATACAGCTTATGCGGAGCTTAAGGTTGAACAGCAGATACTTAAGAATTTAAATGCAGGATGTCATGAGCCGATTGCAGTCAGAGCAAAGGTTACAGGTGATGATGTTACCATATTTATGGCAGTGGCAAACATTATGGATGGCGGGAAAAAAAGTGTTATAAGACGAAATAGTATAAGAGGAAAACTTGCGGACTGGGAACGTCTCGCAGAAGAAGTTTCGAAGGATTTTTGATATGGGAAAAGTATATTTGGTAGGAGCAGGACCTGGTGATCCTGATCTGATTACCGTTAAAGGATACAATTTAATAAAGAATTGTGACTGTCTGATATATGACCGTCTTGCCGGTGACGATCTTATACGTAGCGCTTCAAAGGATTGCGAACTTGTATATGTTGGTAAGCAGCCCGGATGTCATTACAAAAAGCAGGAAGAGATAAATGAAATACTAATTAAAAATGCAGAAAAGTATGAGACGATTGTAAGACTTAAAGGTGGCGATTCATTTGTTTTTGGCCGCGGTGGCGAAGAGATAGAGGCTCTTGAAAAGATGAACATCCCATATGAGGTTGTTCCCGGAATAACTTCTGCGATTGCAGTTCCTGAGTGTGCAGGGATTCCGGTGACGCACAGAGAAATCGCAAGAAGCTTTCACGTGATAACAGGTCATACCAATGCCCCCCAAAATAATATCGAAAAAAATGATGACAGTAGCCTGTACGGAATAGACTTTGAAAAGATTGCAGGATATGAGGGGACGATTGTGTTTCTAATGGGCCTTTCCAATTTAAGCACAATTACACAAAAACTTATTGAAAACGGTAAAAATCCGTCAACTTCTGTAGCTGTGATCAGTGAAGGGACGACTATCTATGAGAAAGAGATAAGAGGAAACCTTTCTGATATAAGTAAAAAGGTTAAAGAAGAAAATATATCTTCGCCGGCAGTTATTGTTGTTGGAGAGACTGCTGGAAAACATTACAGATATGAAAAAAACAGATCCGGGAAAAATGTGTATGAGCATGCTGACGGCTTAGACAGTGTTTCAGGAAAGATTAAGATGCGCGTAGGGGTTGTAGCAACACCATCATTATTTCAGAGATTATACAGTGCATTTACGAAAGAAGGAATAACAACGGCACTTCTTTGTGATATGGATGTGGTTCCGGATAAGTTCGGAACGGAACAAATAGGACAGCTTATCGATAATGATGATGAAAAACATAACATAACAGGTTATTCATGGATACTTTTTACAAGCCAGAATGCAGTAAGATTGTTTTTTGAATTATATAAGAAAAAGAATGCAGATTTGAGAAAATTATCCACGGTTAAATTCGGGGCGCTTGGTGAAGGAACAAGACAGGTGTTGCTTCAATACGGATTCAAGGCTGATTTTGTTCCGACAAAATATACTATCAGGAATTTTTGTGAAGAATTTGAAAGAATCATTACAGATAATGATAACGTTCTTATTCCCCGGGCAGAACAGGGAAGTGATGAACTGATTGAATGCAAAAACAGATGGAAGGGAAAGTCAGATGTTGTTGTGCTTTATGATGTCAAAGGACGCGGAACACAGCATATAAAACGTATAGAAGAGTTTACCCATATAGTATTTTCCAGTGCGTCCGGCGTGACTGCTTTTTTTGAGGAGATGGAAAAGAATAGGAAGACATTTTCTCATAATATTAAAACAGTATGTATAGGAGATGTCACAGCGGCAAAGTTAAAAAAATATGGTGTTAAATCCGACTTGATTGCATCAGTTTTTGATGTGAATGGACTGATTGAGGCAGTGCGTGACGGTTGAAATGAGAAGCAAACGAAATAAATTTAATTATTTTGGAGGCATATGATTATGGTACGAATGAGAAGATTAAGAATAAATGAGACCATGAGAAGATTAGTGAGAGAGACATCTGTAAGTGTTGATGATCTCGTATATCCTGTTTTTGTGACAGAGGGAAATAACATAAAAGAGCCTATTGATTCGATGCCGGGAATATATCGGTGGTCGATAGACAGATTTGATGAGGAATTAGATCGCATTATTAAAGCTGATATTCCGGCAATATTAATATTTGGTATTCCTGATAAAAAAGATGAATTGGGAACCGAAGCATACAACGATCAGGGAATTACACAAAGAGCGATAAGATATATCAAGGAACGTGCGCCGGAGCTTCTTGTTATAGCGGATGTGTGTCTGTGTGAGTATACATCTCACGGACATTGTGGTGTCGTTCATGAACATGAGGTTGTAAATGACGAGACTTTAGATCTGTTAGCCAGGATGGCAGTAAGTGTTGCACGCGCAGGTGCAGATGTTATAGCGCCGTCCGATATGATGGATGGAAGGGTTGAATATATCAGAAATGCTTTGGATGAGAATGGATTTCACAATAAATCGATTATGGCATACAGTGTCAAATTTGCATCGGCATATTACGGACCGTTTAGAGATGCGGCACAATCAGCACCGTCATTTGGTGACAGAAAGACATATCAGATGGACCCGGCAAACGGAAAAGAGGCTATACGGGAATGTATAAGTGATATTGAAGAGGGTGCAGATATCATAATGGTTAAGCCTGCACTTGCATATCTGGATGTGTTAAAGGAAGCATCGCTTAGTACCGATTACCCGCTTGCTGTATATAACGTCAGCGGAGAGTATTCAATGGTTAAGGCTGCTGCTTTGAATGGATGGATAGATGAAAAACGTATAGTTATGGAAAATATGACAGCAATGAAAAGAGCCGGTGCAAAGATAATAATTACTTATCATGCACTTTCGGTGGCAGAGTGGCTTAGAGATTAGAAGGTGGTATCAGTGATGAAAAACAAATCGGAAAAACTCTTTGAAAAATCAAAAAAACTAATACCCGGAGGCGTCAACAGTCCGGTCAGGGCATATAAAAGTGTAGGAAGAACACCGTTATTTATTGACCATGCCAAAGGTTCAAAAATATATGACGTAGATGGAAATGAATATATCGATTATGTATGCTCCTGGGGGCCGATGATACTGGGACATGCCAATAAAGAGGTCATTAGAGATGTAAAGAGGGCATGTTCAGCCGGTTTGTCATTTGGTGCACCTACAAAGAAAGAATATATTCTTGCACAGCTTATAAATCGATGTATTCCCTCGATGGAAAATGTCAGACTTGTAAGTTCGGGAACTGAGGCAGTAATGAGTGCCATACGTGTGGCGAGAGGATATACAGGCAGGGATAAGGTTGTCAAATTCAGAGGGTGCTATCATGGACATTCAGACGGTATGCTGGTCAAAGCCGGCTCGGGAGCACTTACAGATTCAACTCCTGACAGCGCAGGTGTGCCGGTTGACTTTGCTAAGAACACACTTATAGCTGAGTATAACGATAAGGAATCGGTTAAACGATTATTTGATGAAAATAAAGGTGAGATTGCATGTGTGATTGTTGAGCCGGTGGCTGCCAATATGGGAGTGGTTCTTCCCAAAGAAGGATTCCTTGAATATTTAAGGGAGATAACGAAAGCGAATAATGCACTTCTTATTTTCGATGAAGTTATAACCGGATTTCGCATATCTCTTGGAGGTGCGCAGGAATACTACGGAGTAACTCCTGATCTTACGACACTCGGTAAGATTGTAGGTGGCGGTATGCCGCTTGCAGCTTATGGTGGAAGTAAAGAAATCATGAGCATTGTAGCACCGTCGGGTGATGTGTATCAGGCGGGAACGCTATCTGGTAATCCGATTGCCGTGACGGCGGGAATAACAACGTTAAAGCTTCTTATTGTTGGAAAGAAAAAAGGTTTATATGAGAAGCTGGATGAAAAAGGAAGATATATTGCAGATTCAGTAAGGGAAGTGTTAGGAGATAAAGTGTGCGTCAATCAGATAGGCTCTCTTTTGTCAGTATTTTTTACGGATAAATCCGTTACCGATTATGAGACCGCACTTTCATCGGATACAGAAAAATATGCCGGGTATTTTAATTCTATGTTAGATCAGGGAATATATCTGGCACCGTCACAGTTTGAAGCGATGTTCGTGTCTGCGGTACATAGTGATGCTGAAATCAAGAAAACAGTAAATGCAGTAAAAAATTATAGCTATGAGGAAGATAAAATATGAGGTGAAATATGTCTATTAAGAAGATTGCAACTATGGTCGGAGTTTCGCCTGCGACGGTTTCGCGTATACTTAACAATCCTGATTACAGATGCTCTAAACAGGGACTACGTGACCGTGTATGGAAAGCGGCCATAGAACTTAATTATACTCCCAATATGGCAGCCAGAAATTTGAAACTTGGGAAAAGTGGAACGGAAAGCAAAGTTATATATATAAATGTTCTTATGACAAGAGCAGATACAAATCAGACAGATCCGTTTTTTTCAGAAATATTACGCGTAATAGAATCAGAGATACATAAGAGTGGGTCTATACTGTCTAATCTGTGGTACAGATCTTTATTCTCAAATGATACCAGATGCGATGTAGAAAATATCAATCGCATTATTACGGATATGTTTGAGGAGACCGGAGGAAAATCCGATGGGTTGATAATACTTGGACGCTGTAATAAGAAAGCTATAGAACAGTTTTCAAAGGTTTTTGGTAATGTTGTTCTGGTAAACCGAAATTCTGCTGAATATCCGGTAGACGAAGTTCTTTGTGATGGTAAAAAGATAGCATCAATGGCAGTGGAATATTTATATTCTCTCGGACATAAGAAGATAGGCTATGTCGGTGAATGTAAAAATGAAGTCAGGTATTCAGGTTATTTGGAAACTTTAAATCATTATGGTATGGAACTTATGCCACAGTACGTTATCGCGACACGGCATACTGAATCCTCAGGTTATGAAAGTATGCTTAAGTTTTTGCAGTCGGATGAATGTCCTACAGGCATATATTGTGCTAATGATATAACTGCGATAGGAATGTTGAAATGTTTGGCAAAATTTAAGAAGCATTATCCGCGTCCGTCAATCATTTCAAGTGATGATATAGAGGAGGCTCAGTTTTCGAAGCCTATGCTTACAACTGTCAGAATCCCAAGAGATGAGATGGGACGAATGGCTGTAAAACTGTTGCTTGATAGAATATATGGCGGACATAGCAGTGTTGTCAGGATGGAAGTGGAAAGTAAGTTAATTATCAGGGAAAGCTGCCAACATGTATCAGAAAGTGTGTGGAGTGATTATTGTATATAAGAGAAAAAAGGAGTCGAATACTCCTTTTTTTTATTGGACAGAAATAAAAAGTGAAATACAAATATGACTTAAAAAATGAAATACAAAAATGGCTTTATGGAAAACGTGCTTAAATATAGGAATTGTAAGGCTGAATACGTTTTCATAACTTGGTGTGTTTAGTTTGGTTTTTTTATTAAAAGTATACGTGAAGTGTAGGCAAATATAGAAATAACAGAAAGGGTATGCAATCGTTTTCTTGATTTGAGATTGAAAATGCGTTGTTTAAAAAATAAAATGAGCACAACAAAAAACAAATGAGAAATTTGGAGGAAAGAGAAAAGAATGAATGGTATTTATCTTTCAGCAGGCGGTATAACGATGTGTTGAATTATTAAATAGGTCAATAAAATATGAAATGTCGATTATTAATAATTAAATGGATTAAGGAGATAGATAAATGGGAAAATTATTTACATCGGAATCAGTAACAGAAGGACATCCGGATAAAATAGCGGATCAGATATCAGATGCAATTTTAGATGCATTGATTGCACAGGATCCTGATTCAAGAGTAGCGGCAGAAACAACTGTTGCAACAGGTCTTGCACTTATCGTTGGAGAGATATCAACAAATGCGTATGTTGATATTGCAAAAGTAGCAAGAGATACTATTAAAGAGATAGGATATGTGAATAACGTTGATGGTTATAATGCAGATTCAATCGCAGTGCTGACATCTATTGATGAGCAGTCGGCAGATATTGCACTTGGTGTCGATAAGGCATACGAGTCAAAGCAGGAAGGTGTAACAGAGGATTTCGGAACGGGAGCAGGTGATCAGGGAATAATATTTGGTTATGCAACGGATGAGACACCTGAATATCTTCCACCTGCAATTTCATTTGCACACAGACTTACAAGACAGCTTGCAAAGGTAAGAAAAGACGGAACGCTTGATTATTTAAGACCTGATGGAAAGAGTCAGGTTACAGTAGAGTTTGCAGAAGACGGACAGACTGTAAAGAGAATTCATACAATCGTAATCTCAACACAGCATGCTGAAGAAGTCGGTTTAGAACAGATTCGTAAAGATATTATTGAAAAGGTAATAAAACCTGTAATTCCGAATGAATTGTTGGATGATGACACTATCTACTATGTTAATCCGACAGGAAGATTTGTTATCGGTGGACCGCAGGGAGATGCAGGGCTTACAGGAAGAAAGATTATCGTAGATACATACGGTGGAACAGGACGTCATGGCGGTGGAGCGTTTTCAGGCAAGGATCCTACAAAGGTTGATCGTTCTGCAGCATATGCAGCAAGATGGGTTGCAAAGAATTTAGTTGCAGCAGGCGTTGCTAGCCGACTTGAGGTGGAATTTGCATATGCTATCGGAGTTGCAAAACCGGTTTCTGTTGCTGTTGAGACTTTTGGAACAGGTAAGATAGATGACGAAAAAATCGTAGACATAATAAATAAGGTATTTGACTTAAGACCTGCAGCAATTATAGATGCTCTTGATCTGCGCAGACCTATATATAAGCAGACGGCGGCTTATGGTCATTTTGGAAGAACTGATATTAGTCTTCCTTGGGAGCAACTTGATAAAGTAGATGAGATTAAAAAATATTTATAAGATAGATTGTTGAGGAAAAATGTATGGCAAGAGATTTGGAATGGAGAAAGAAAGAGTTAAGTCTTGATGAAGTTGCAGCCAAATTTCCGAGTTTTCCGAAACTATTGATATTGAAGATTGATGTACAACGTAGAGGGGTCATATATACTGAAGCTGCACAAAGTAAAATTGATCCGAATATTCATCAGGTTCAAAGTGACGGACAACAGGGATTTAGAATCGAGCAGAGATATTTCCCGGAAGGACTTATATTAAAGGATGGCTCGTACCTTATAGTTTCATATGATTATGATTTTGAAAATCAAAAAAGAGACCCTTATGTGGTTGATGTAATTGATGATCGTATTTGGATTACAGACGAAGGAAGAAAACTTGCAGAGGTTTCGTATTTTGTTAAGCCGGATTATTACAATAAGCTAGCTTCAAACGGAGAACCGTTAACAAAATATATTTCGTCACGTCCACAGCGTATTGATGTCGTTCTTAATCAATACTGTCACTTCTGGGACAGAAATGGTGGTGGATGTAAATATTGTCCACTTACTCCTAATTATCTAAAACAGAAGCTAAAAGAAGAGCGATACAACGTGAAATACATTGTTGAAGCGGTCAAAGAAGCATTAAAACAAGAGGGCAGATTTTCAGGTTTTATGTTCACAGGAGGTTCAATTCTTTCAGGTGATAACGTGCTTGATGATGAGTTAGATGCTTATATTGAATTGATAAAAGCAATAGGTGATTTGTTTGAGGATGGAAAGAGATATCCGAGTCAGTTAATAAGCTCGGCTTTTGATGAAAGACAGTTAGAACGCCTGGTAAATGAAACAAAACTAATGCATTATACAACTGATATTGAAGTGTTGGACAGAGAGAAGTTTGCGTGGATATGTGAAGGAAAGAATCACTATATCGGATATGATGAATGGAAGAGAAGACTGGTTGCTTCAATTGATTATTTTGGAAAGGGAAATGTTTCATCAGGTATGGTTCTAGGTGTGGAGCTTGCTTCACCGAATGGCTTTGTTTCTGAGGAGGAAGCATTTAAGGTAATCACAGAAGAGGCTGAAACAATTGTCGAGAATGGCATTTCTCTTGCGGCAAACGTTTGGAGACCGGCTCCGGGTTCGGTATTTCAGAATCAGTATAACCCATCACTAGAGTACTTCGTAAGTGTATATAACAAGTTTGATGAACTTCATCACAAATATAACGTAGGCAGATACACTGACGATTACAGAAGATGTGGAATGCACCCGGGATTAGACCTTTTGAGAGTATAGGAGGAGTAGGAAATGAGTATTATCGACAACGTATTAAAAGAAGATATTAATAACCCTACAAGTCTTAAATCTGTGACAGCGGTACTTAAATCAGGAGTTCCGCATACCGTTTATAAAGGATCGCTTCATGTAAATGAGGATGGGGATATTGTATTTAATGACATTTTAGAATCATCAAGAATAAATGAAGCGTTAGTGAATGCTATTTGGTTTGATAAGTATATAACAGTCAATGTTTTGACTGAAGATAAAAGAAGTTATGAAATCATAGCAAAAGCCAAAGAGAGCATAACACAGGGAAAAGAATTTGAAGAGGTATACAAAAAATTAAAGAAAGACAGAGACTTTGATCTGAATGCCATATGGGTGATTGAGCCTGTTGAGGTAAGAAATGAAAGTTTTGATTACCGAAAGAAGAAACAGGAAGAGGATTATCCATTCCTTAAACATTTGGATAGGGCAGTCAAATAATGAAAAGAGGAGAAAAAATATGAATAAATTTAAGAAAGTACTGGCTTTATTGGTAATAGCAACATTAACTGTAGGAGCAGTAACAGGATGCGGTAGTGAGGATGCAACAGCTGTCAGCAAGTCAAGTGCAGCTACTGAGCATGCTTCTGAAGGAAAAAATGTAAGAGTGTCATATTGGGCATACAATATTCAGGGTACATTATTCCAGGCTGCGCAGGAGTTTGGTATCTGGGATGAAGTTATTGGTAAACTGGGTGATGATGTTAACATTGAACTGATTCCATTTGAAAATGGTCCTGTAGCAAATGAGGCAATAACAGCAGGAGAACTTGACATAGAGCTTTCACTTGGTGATCAGCCGTTCATTACAGGAAATGCTAATGGCGTTGATACAAGTATTCTTGCAACCACAATGAAACAGGAAAAATCATATATTACAGTTGTTGCTGCTGATTCGGACATCAACTCACCAGCAGACCTTAAAGGGAAAAACATCGGTGTGGGAATAGGAACATTTTCTCATAAATCATTTATCGGAATTTTGGATGATAACGGAATTGATGTTTCAGAGGTCTCATTTACAAATCTTGGCGATGCAGCTTACGGTGAAGCGTTGACTGCAATTGGAAGCGGTGAACTTGATGCGTATTTTGGCCCATGGAGTTCTCTTGCCCAGGCCCTTGAAGAAGGAACAGTAAAACAGATAGGTGATGGTACAGGTCATCCACTCACAACATATTTTGTTGCGAAGAATGAGTTTATTAACGATAATCCTGAGATTACCGAGGCTTTAGTTGAGACATTGTATAAGACAGTTGACTATATTAATAATAACAAAGAAGAAGCTGTTGCATTTTTTTCAAAACAGCTTGATTGGGATGAGGAGATAGTATCACAGTTGCTGGATAAAGTTGAAGTTGTGGTTGATCTTACGGATGAAGATATTACTTCTATTACAGAAACTCAAAAGTTCTTACTTGATCAGGAAATTCTTGATGAGGAAGTTGAAGATCTTATTGAGAAACATACAAATTCTACATTTATCAACGAAGTGAAGAAATAAAAACAGACAGAGGTGAATGTTGTGTCAGCAGAAATTAGTAAAGAATTAAAAGATTTAATTTCCAAAGAAGATACTATTAAAGTTATTGCGAGCATTTCTCCACAGGGCGAGGTTCATTCTGCTGTAAAGCAGTCGGTGACTGTAGATGAGAATGGGCAGCTTATATATCTGGAGTTTTTTGAAAAGTCTCAGACAAATATTAATATGGTAAACAGCATATGGTTTGATAAAAATATATCTGTCACAATTATAAGCGCTGATAACAGAAGTTTTGTGATCAAGGGAAAAACAATAAGAAGCAGAGTATTTGGCAAAGAGTTTGAAAAATATTACAGGCTTTATGAAGAGCGGGAAAAGGATAACGATCTTGTGGCTGTATATTATATTGAACCACTTGAAATATATGAGCAGACTTTTGCGGTACAAAAGGCACAGCATAAGGAGAAATATCCATTGTATGTTCATTTGGATAAGTATGCAGAGGAGACAGAATGAAATCGTCTAATAGTAAAAGAATACCGGACAATAGAATAACAGCATTTATTATTTCAATTATCTTACCTGTACTAATTATTGCGTTATGGGCAGTTGGAAGCGATAATAACTGGTTTAATCAATCGATTATTCCTACACCTCATAAGATTAATCTTCAGTTTTCAAAAGTAATAGAGGATGGAAGTTTATTAAAACATATTACAGTAAGCTTTGTAAGAGTCATCTACGGATATGTAATTGGAGCTTTGGCAGGTGTGGTGCTGGGAATTTTGGTGGGATTGTTTTCCAAGTTGGATCAAGCATTTATTCTGCTTATAGGTGTTTTGCGACCGATTCCACCAATAGCCTGCATTCCCTTGTTTATATTAGCATTGGGAATAGGTGAAGATTCTAAAATTGCATTGATCTTCATAGGAGCTTTCTGGCCGTGTCTTCTTAACACGATAACCGGGATTAAACAGGCGGATTCTAAGCTTATTGAAGTGGCCAAGGTTCTTGGAAAAGGAAAGTTTATTATATTAAAAGATATTATTCTACCATCAGCACTTCCATCAATATTCACCGGACTCAGACTTGGAATCAGTACGGCTTGGTCTTGTGTGGTGGCTGCGGAAATGATCGCTTCATCGGTTGGTGTAGGATATCTGATAATGTATGCAAGGGAGATGTCAAAACCTGCATTGTTGTTTATAGGAATTATTGCAATTGGTATTATCGGATTGCTTATTGATCTTTTTATGCAGTTTTTACAGGATAAGATTATTTTTTGGGAATTGAGTCGAGGTGGTAAGAATGGCACTTGAAGTAAAAAATGTTAGAAAAGTGTTTTCTATAAATAAGGATGGTATAGAGGTATTAAAGGACATTAATCTTAACATTAAAGATGGAGAAATCGTAAGTGTTGTAGGGTCTTCCGGATGTGGCAAGAGTACATTGCTAAAATTGTTGATAGGACTTGAGGATGTTACAGAGGGAGATATAACAATAAACGAAAAGAAACCTTATGAGATAGACAGCACTGAGGTTGGAATGATTTTTCAGGAAGCACGACTGTTTCCATGGAAGAGTGTTTATAAAAATATTGAATTTGGTATTGCAAGAAAAGATATTCCAAAGAAAGAAAAGAAGGAACTTGTCAATCATTACATTGAACTGGTTGGACTTAAAGGATTTGAAAATGCTCTTCCCGATCAATTGTCGGGTGGTATGAAACAGAGAGTTAGCATTGCAAGAACGCTCATCAATAAACCTAAAATACTTCTTTTGGATGAACCTTTCGGAGCTCTTGATGCATTTACTAAGATTAATCTTCAAAATGAGATGTTAAATATATGGGAAAAAGAAAAGACAACCATGATAATTGTTACTCACGATATCGATGAAGCTATATATCTTGGTCATAAAGTTGTGGTTATGTCGCCAAAACCGGGAATTATACAAAAAGAATTTAAGATTGATATTTCCAGACCACGATCAAGAACTAGTGATGATTTTGATTATTACAGGAAAAAGATATATAAGGAGTTCTTTGGGGAGAATATAGCTAATATCGAATATATTATCTAATCTTTAATAAGGAAGTAAACGTTATGAGTGAAAATAATTGGAGAGAAAAAGAACCTTCGCTTGAACAGGTTTTGGATAGGTATAATGGTGATATTAACAGATTCACCGTATTAAAAATCGATGTGGATAGGCGTGGCTTTGTTTATTCTGATGAGGCGGCAAAGTTGGTTGATCCAAATAAGCATCATGTAGAGCCTAGTGATTATATGACTGCCGATGGGAAAAAGTTTGTGTTTCCGATAGGGCTTACACTTCGGGATGGTACAACAATCTGTGGTGGTCCGGCTCTTACAACACAGAACAAGAATAGAGAACCATATATAATTGATGCGGATAACGGTAAGCTCTACATTACTGATCAAGGCGAAAAACTTGAGGAAGTTGAGTTTTGGGAAAAACCTGATTTTTATGATAAAGTTACCTCTAACGGTACACCAATGTGGGAGATTGCAACCGCGCGTCCTCAGCGAATAACAATAACTCCGGGGGTGAAATGTCATTTCTGGGATACACCGGGAGAAGGTTGTAAATTTTGCGCACTTTTTGCAGGTCACAGGCTTGATGACGGAGAAGTCCGTGATGAGAAATATTTTCAGGATGTAACGGAAACGGTTGCTGAGGCATTAAAACAAAAAGGACGTTTCGCCTCGTTTCATATGACTTCGGGATCTACTCTTTCAGGCAGAGAGATTTTTGATGATGAAGTGGAACTGTATATAAAAACGCTTCAGGCAGCGGGAAAAGCAATTCATTCATCAAAGTTCCCTACAAAGCTGGTGGCAAGTGGATTCAGCAAACGCCAATTGGAAAGACTTAGAGATGAAACGGGTATGACCGGTTATGTTACAGATCTTGAAGTTTTGAATAAGGATCTTTTTAAGTGGGTATGCCCCGGAAAAGCAAGGCTTGTCGGATATGACGAGTGGAAACATAGGTTATATGAGGCAGTTGATGTGTTCGGAAAAGGACAGGTACATTGCGGTCTTGTCGGAGGTGTTGAAAATGCTCAGCCTAATGGATTTAGTGATGAGGACGCAGCACTTAAGGCGGTACTTTCAGAGGCTGATGAGATAGCATCTCATGGTGTGAGTTTTTCGGAATGTGTGTGGAATACACTTCCAAAGTCATATTTTGCGAAACAAAATACGCCTACATTAGACTACTTTGTAAGATTGGCTCTTGGTCTTTCGGAAGTCAGAAAGAAATACGGACTTGCTGTGTATATTGATGATTATCGTAGATGTGGTAATCATCCTAATACAGATCTTGCAAGAATTGAGAAGTGGTGATTGATAGGATGTGTAATAATGCTTGAAGTTGTAGAAACAGAAATTATATTATTCTTTTCATTTCTAGTTTCATCAGTTGCAGGATTTGCAGGAGCTGCAATCTCGGTTCCTTTGTGTGCCGTGGTTTTGGGTCTGGCTAATGCAAAAGCGGTAGTCAATATTATTAGTATTGCATTTAACAGTACTATAATTGTTCAGCATCGAAAAGTATTAAAGGTAAAAGAATTACTCCCAATATTTGCGCTTGTTTTTATAGGTATGATATTGGGAATGTTTTTTAACAGTCTCGTCAATGTGGAAGAGGTTTTAATAAGAATTCTTGGCGGAATCATTTTGATTATCACAATGATCAAATTATTATGTTCAAAGGAAATTAATCTTAATAAAACAGCTTCCGTAATAGTGTTAATACTTTCGGGGATTGTAAACTATCTGTTTTTGTGTGGTGGTATAGTTATGGTCTTATATATGAGCATGCGCTATAAAGAAAAGGAGATATTCAGAGCCAGTAACAGTTTTCTGTTCTTGTTACAGTCATTATATATTATGGTGATACAATATTATAAAGGTCTATATACGAAAGAGAATTTGATAATAGGTCTGATAGGTGTGATTCCTGTTATTATTGCAACAATAATAGGGAAGCAAATTGTAAATGTAATAAGCCAGGAAAAGTTCGAAAAAATGACATGTGTACTGCTGATTCTAATGGCAATAATGTTGATAATATAAATAAGGTGTCGAAACAAGGTACAAAGTAAGTTGTACCTTGTTTGTATGTATAGGAAAAAGTTATAGCCAAGCTTCTGTATTTTCTATAATCAAAGCGACTTAAAGTTATTGACAAAACAGGTTGATTCCGTTATTATTTCGTTACACGTAATACATACCAAAATGGTATGAATATATGCTATAAACATACTAAAATGGTGTGCAATAAAAAGGAGGTGGTGTCAGTTGAATACGTCTGAGTGTGGCTTTAACACCACTTTGCTCCATGGAATAGCCGCTGATTATCCACATGGAGCAACACATATGCCTATATATCAGAGCAGTGCATTTAAACATAAAAGTGCCAAAGAGCTTGAAGATATATTTACAAACAAGTCGCTTGGTTTTTCCTATACGAGAATCAATAATCCGACCATTGAGGATTTTGAGAAGAGAATGACATTGCTGGAAGGAGGAATCGGGGCTGTGGCATGTTCTTCCGGAATGTCGGCATTATTCAATGCTTTAATGAATATATTGCAAAGCGGAGATGAAGTTGTTGCTTCGGCAGGATTATATGGTGGAACTGTTGAACTGTTTGAAGAGCTTGAGGCGTTTGGAATAATTACCAGATATGTGGCTGATAATGTTCCTGAAGAATATGAGAAGCTGATAAATGAAAACACAAGAGTGATATTTGCAGAGACTATGGGTAATCCGAAGTTAGACATTACGGATATAAAGGCTGTTGCGGATATTGCACATGCACATAAGCTTCCTCTGATCATTGATAACACAATAACAACACCGATGCTTATTAACCCATTATCTCTGGGGGCAGATGTGGTCATACATTCGTCTTCAAAGTACATTAACGGAAACAGTGATGCGATAAGCGGAGTACTGATAAGTGGAGGGAAGTTTAAATGGGATGAAAGATATCCCGGTCTTCTTCCATATAAAAAGTTCGGACCGTTTGCATACATAGCAAAACTACGAAGCGGACTGTTTCGAAATACAGGTGGATGTCTTTCGCCTCAGAATGCATTTTTGAATATATTGGGACTTGAAACGTTGGGGCTAAGAGTTGAACGTCAATGTCAGAACGCATTAGAACTTGCAAAGTTTCTTGTGGATTTAGATGACGAATTCATTGTTAATTATCCTGGGTTAGAATCACATCCCGGACATGAACTTGCAAAGAGCCAGTTCGGCGCCAAATATGGCGCGATAATCACGGTGAGAGTCGGAAGCAAAGAACGGGCATTTAATATAATGAATAATTTAAAGATTCCGTATATTCTATCAAATATTGGAGACACAAAATCATTGGTACTCCATCCTGCATCTACGATAGCCGTTCATTTATCAAAAGAGGAACAGTTTAAATCGGGTGTTTATGACGATCTTATAAGAATAAGCGTTGGGATTGAGGATATAGAAGATCTTAAGAAGGATTTTGCACAGGCAGTGCAGAACAAGGAGGATAAAGAAAATGGCAGAAGTTGAATTTGAAATAACAGACAAGGTGGATATAACAGACGTTGTTTGTCCTGTGACATTTGTTAAGGCTAAAGTTGCTTTGGATGAACTTGATGAGGGTGACATTTTAGAAATTAAGTTAAATGACGGAGAGCCTGTTCAAAATGTTCCGAGAAGCCTTAAGGAAGAGGGACACGAGGTGTTGAAACTCACATCTAATGATGACGGGACATATACACTAATCGTTAAGAAAGTAGGAGACTGATAATAAAACTTAAAAAATAAAAAGAAAGTAGGTATAGATATGACATTTACAATCGCAGGTGAAAAGAAAGAATACGAAGAAGGAATTACACTTGATAAGCTTATTGAGAAGGAACAGATTGATAATCCTGATTACGTTACAGTTACTATCAATGATGAGTTTATCGACAGGGAAGCATTTCCTGCAACAGCTATCAAAGAAGGGGATGCTGTAGAGTTCCTCTATTTCATGGGAGGAGGAGCACTTTAATGGCATTTTCAAACGAACAGTTAGAGAGATATTCACGCCACATCATATTAAAAGAGGTTGGCGTTAAAGGTCAGAAAAAATTATTGAATGCAAAAGTTCTTATAATCGGCGCCGGCGGACTTGGTGCTCCGGCAGCACTTTATCTTGCAGCAGCTGGAGTCGGAACTATCGGTATTGTCGATGCAGATGTTGTTGACCTTTCAAATCTTCAGAGACAGGTTATACATACAACACCTGATGTGGGCAAAAAGAAAGTTGAGTCGGCTGCAGAGACGATGAAGGCCATAAATCCTGATGTTACAGTTAACACTTATCATACATTTATTAATTCAACAAACATATTGGATATTATCAAGGATTATGACTTTGTAATTGATGGCACGGATAATTTCCCTGCAAAGTTCCTTATAAATGATGCATGTGTTATGGCAGGTAAGCCGTTTTCACATGCCGGTATTATCAGATTTAAGGGGCAGCTTATGACTTATGTTCCGGGAGAGGGACCATGTTATCGATGCGTATTTAAGAATCCGCCACCAAAGGATGCGGTTCCTACCTGTAAGCAGGCCGGTGTTATCGGTGCTATGGGTGGTGTTATCGGAAGTCTTCAGGCGATGGAGGCTGTTAAGTATATTATCGGTCAGGGCGAGCTTCTAACCGGAAAACTTCTTACATACGATGCGCTTAAGATGGATTTCCACAGTGTAAAACTTCCAAAGAACTGCAATTGTGCGGTATGTGGAAAGAATCCAACAATTACAAAACTGATTGATTATGAACAGGCAGTTTGTGAGTGGAAGCCCGGAGAGTGATAAAGATACAAGAGGAAATGATATGAGTGATTTCAAAATAGTTATGAAAAAAGAAGATTATGAAACGATACTTGATCACTGCAGAAAGGGACTGCCCAATGAAGCCTGTGGTCTGCTTGCGGGGACAGTTGAAGGCAACGTCAAGACGGTCACTAAAGTATATCTTCTTAAAAACCTAGATGAGAGCAATGAGCATTTTTCAATGGATCCGAAGGAACAGTTTGCCGCATTAAAGGATGCAAGAGCAAACGGAGTCGGACTCATAGGAAATTTCCATTCACATCCCGAAAGCCCTTCAAGACCATCCGAGGAGGATAAGAGGCTTGCATTTGATCCAACATTTGAATACCTGATTTTGTCTTTACAGGAGGAAGATAATCCGGTATTTAAAGCATTTGAGGTCGATAAAGACAAGAACGTTTTCATACATGAAATTGAGTATGTGTAAGACGGATAAACAAGGATTTTAGCATGATTAATGTAAGGTGAGTTGATGGTGTGATTTTTTAGCATAGCGAGGTGATGAGGTGGAGGATAAAGAGAAGGAATATCTTGAACAGGTTGACAGACTTGTTAGGGATATGAAATACGGTACAGTCACAATCGTTATACAGGATGGTAAGGTCATACAGATTGATAAAACTGAAAAAATACGGTTGAAATAGCTGACTGGAAGACCGGAGGCTTTATTAAGATGGGAGATGCTCTGTATGGATGGAAAGGTTAAAGGTTTGATAAAACGTCATGCAGAAGATGAATATCCGAATGAGTGCTGTGGAATTTTGTTAGGGCATAAAGACGAAAAAACAATAGCAGAGATTATAAGCGCTGACAATGTTGATACAGATAGCGAAAGTAATATTCATTATACAATTGATCCACTCATTTTATATAGGATTGAGCAGGAAAGTGAAAAGAGAGGATTGGATGTAATAGGCTTTTACCATTCTCACATAGACTATCCGGCAGTTTTGTCAAAAGAGGATGAGCGTTATATGATTCCGGGATGCATTTATGCTATAGCATCTGTGGATGATGAAAAGTGCAACGAATTAAGGCTCTACTATAAGGATTCTTTTGACGAAGATTACAAGGATGTTACAGATACTGACTACATAAAGTGGAGGTGAATGGAGATATGAAGATTTATATTTCAGCAACTCTTAGAGGTTTTTTCGGGCGACATGATAAGGTTGAGCTTGAAGGAAATACTGTACGAAGCCTTCTTAAGACTCTTACAGACGAATATCCTGATGGTAGGGAAGCTTTATATAATGATGACGGAAAACTTCGGGAGTTTATACAGATATATGTTGATGATGAAAAATTTACAACAGAAGATAAGTGGGATGAGGATATTACCGCTAACAGAGAATTGCTCTTGATTCCGTCTATTGCCGGAGGGGCACCGACAGAGAGTCTTATATCAGATGAGAGAAGAAAAGAGGTCTCATTTGACGACGCAGAGATTGAACGGTTTAACAAACATTTAATGCTCAGGGAAATAGGTGTAAAGGGGCAGAAAAGAATCAAGGCTGCGAGAGTTGTTATAATCGGTGCGGGAGCATTGGGCTCACCTGTAATTCAATATCTTGCGGCAGCGGGAATAGGTGAGATTAAGGTAGTCGATTTTGATGAGGTTAATCTGGGTAATCTGCAAAGTCAGGTTATCCATGGAAAACGTGATATAGGAAGACCTAAGACTGCATCTGCAAAGGATACCATTAAAGGAATCAATCCGAAACTAACCATAGAAGTGGATAACATTAAGGTGGATGCTGAAAATATTATGGAAGTTATCGCAGGATATGACGTTGTTGTTGATTGTACCGATAATTACAAAGCGCGCTATGTAATCGGCGATGCCTGTGCATTGGCTAAAATTCCGCTCGTATTTGGTGCGATTTATCAGTACGAGGGTCAGGTTGGTATTTTTAATCTTGATGATGGACCATGCTACAGATGTCAGTTCCCTTCACCACCACCGACAGGGCTTGTACCTACTTGTGCCGAGGGTGGTGCGATATCGCCGCTCCCCGGAATTATAGGAAGCATTCAGGCTAATGAGGTATTAAAGCTCATTATCGGTATAGGTGAGAATCTTAGCGGAAAACTGCTGACTGTAGACAGTCTGTATCTACATTCAAATATACTTAAGGTTCATAAAAATGATAATTGTCCGATTTGTGGAAAGAAAGCATCAATATTTGAAGTAGAGGATTACGATTACGAAGATTTCTGCGGACTTAGAGAGGAAGAAGAGGAGATACCGATTGAAGGTATAGAACCTGAGGAGCTTGCCGAGAGGATCGAACGTGGTGACAAGATGACTATAGTTGATATAAGGGAACCACATGAACGGGCAATTCACAGATTCCCTGATGTAGTTGTTATACCTATAGGTCAGCTTGCCAGAAGACAGAAAGAGCTTGATCCGGAGATAGATACTATATTTATATGTAAACAGGGTAAACGCAGTATTTTAGCTATTAAGACTCTTAGAGAAGCCGGATATAAAGGTCCTCTCTATAATTTAAAGGGAGGAATTGATGGAGCTAAAGACATCATTTTCTCGCATGAGGGTGCGTGGTTGTAAAAGATATTTCTATATATTGATAATAATGTTAAATAAGTGCATTAGCACATATTAATAAGGAGGAAAATAACAATGGCAAAAGAAACAGACAAAAATCAGATCAATGCTTTAGGAGCTAAGGCGGCTTATAATCTCGCCAATGTGACAAAGACAAAACCACAGTATGGTGCGATTACACCAAAATGGATTACAAGACTGTTAGAGTTTAAGGGCTTAGAGACAGGAATCTTTCGTGTAAATAAGGTAGTTGAGGGAGAAACTCCGCTTGACGTGCTTTGCAGCCAGACAAAGAAGTCAGACATTATTCCTGATGGATATGTTGAATATGAGACAGAGCCAAGAGAATATGTATTAAATTCTATTTCAACAATTATTAATGTTAATACAGCAATTGAGGATGTATACAGCTCACCATATGATCAGGTTCAGGAGCAGTTGGGTCTTGCTATCGAGTCACTTCGTGAGAGACAGGAGAGTCAGCTTATAAATAATGATGATTACGGTCTTTTAAAGAATGTACCTGATTCTCAGAGAATTCAGCCAAGAAATGGTGCACCAACACCGGATGACCTTGATGAACTTATCACAAAGGTTTGGAAGGAGCCTTCATTCTTCTTAGCTCACCCAAGAGCAATTGCTGCATTTGAGAGAGAATGTACTAAGAGAGGGGTACCACCTGTAACTACAAACATTGCAGGAGGAACATTCCTTACATGGAGAGGAATCCCAATCATTCCTACAGATAAATTACTTGTAGACGGACTTAAGAATCCAAAGTCGCAGAGTGGTAAGACTAACATCCTCTTGATCCGTACAGGAGAGGCTAAGAGAGGTGTTATCGGACTTTTCCAGGCAGGACTTAAGAACGAGCATTCAAGAGGATTATCTGTTCGCTTCCGCGGAATAGATGATAAGGGTGTTGCTTCTTATCTCTTATCTCTTTACTGCTCAGCAGCCATTTTGGCAGATGATGCGATTGCAGTATTAGAGGATGTAGAGGTAGGTGAGTACTATGACTACGATTAATCCACAGGTTTATGCTGTACCTGAAGGAGCAAGTTCTAATTCATTACCATCAGAGGGATCATTAGAACAGCTCGCCGGAGTGCCGTCTGCCACAGAACTTGCTGCACTTGCAAACTCGCTGTTTCCTGATTTTACTGAAGATGTAAGCTATGCAGGTATAACACCGGAACCTGAGGTTTGTATTGATGGTATTGATAATTTAGTAGAAAACAAAGATCCGGCTGTACTTAATGTTGCAGAGAGCAAAGCGGTAACCTCTTATGAGCATTTAGCAGGTGAAGAGGGTGCTTCGTATGGTGAGTACTTGAATCATGCTGAGAATACTTATGGCTCTGATTTTGATTATGCACATCCTTTTGGATACGGTGGATCATCTACGGATGAGTGGTTAAATGTTGTAGATTCGGTAAGCGCTCCTGAGGGAGGTAATCTGTTAGGAGTACAGGGTATAGAGTCTGTTGTTACACCGAACACAAAATCATATTCTCCGTCGGTTCTGTCACAGGAGCAGGCGAAACAAAATGAGCGCGCAATCAATGCACCGACATCTATCGGTGGTGATAATTCCGCAAATGAGAGCAGAGTGCAGGGTACATCAAGAAATGACTCTATAATTGTCGGTAGTAAGACGCTTGCACAGATCCGAAATGATTTTCCAATCCTTTCTGAGCAGATCAACGGTAATCAACTCGTATGGCTTGATAATGGTGCTACTACACAGAGACCACAGTCTGTAATCGACAGAATATCATATTACTATACACATGAGAATTCTAATGTACACAGAGGTGCACATACTCTGGCGGCAAGGTCTACGGATGCATATGAAAATGCAAGAGAGATTGTAAGAAGATTTATCGGTGCTCCTTCAACAGATGAAATAGTGTTTGTTCGTGGAACAACTGAAGCAATCAACTTAGTTGCGAATGCATATGTTAAGCAGACACTTCAACCCGGTGATGAGATTATTGTTTCTATATTAGAGCATCATGCCAATATAGTTCCATGGCAGCTGATTGCTGAGGAGACGGGTGCAGTTATCAAGGTTATTCCTTGTGACAAGGATGGACAGTTGATTCTTCATGAGTATGAGAAGTTATTTACAAATAGAACTAAATTCGTTTCCGTAACACATGTTTCCAATGTGTTAGGAACAGTTACACCTGTTGAAGAGCTTGTTGCGATTGCTCACAGACATGGTGTGAGAATTCTTATAGATGGAGCTCAGTCTGTAGCTCATATTCCGGTAAATGTTTCAGCGTTGGATGCGGATTTCTTCGTCTTCTCAGGACATAAGATTTTTGCTCCTACGGGAATAGGTGTCGTATACGGAAAGAAGGAATTACTTGAGGCTGCAAGACCATATCATGGTGGTGGTAATATGATAGCTGATGTTACCTTTGAGAGAACCATTTATAATCCTGCTCCAAATAAATTTGAGGCGGGAACAGGAAGTATCGCAGATGCTGTCGGACTCGGTGCTGCACTTGAGTATCTTGAGTCAATAGGAATGCCTTCGGTTAATAAATGGGAGCATGAATTATTGCAGTATGCGCTCCATGAGATGAAGAAGATTAAAGGACTTCATTTGATTGGAACAGCTGCTAACAAGGCTTCAGTTCTTTCGTTTAAGTTAGATGGTTATTCGGATGAAGAGGTAGGACAGAGACTTAACAGTTATGGAATAGCTGTAAGGACCGGTCATCACTGTGCTCAACCGGTACTTCGTCATTTTGGTTTCGAGGGTTCGGTTCGTCCGACACTTGCATTATATAATTCACCGGATGACATAGATGCTTTGATTAAAGTATTGAAGACATTTTCGTAATAATAAGTTTGTGAGATAAGTGCTGTCTGGCGGGGCGTCAGACGGCACAAAGCAGTGTGTATTGCATATGAAGTGCATGCAGAGAGGATGTTGGGGATATGACAGATATCATTAATGAGGCAGAAGTTGATAAGATCGTTAAGTCAATTTTTAAAGATTATTCTTTGGGAAAGGCAATTGACGAGATCAATATTTATAATAAACCGGATAAGTCAGAGGTTAGAGAGCTTGTACATAATTTATTTCAGATTGTATTTCCGGGTTATTTCCGGGATAAGACTTTCAAGATATATAATCCAAAACACAAGTATGCTGTGTTGATTGAAGATATTTTTTATCATCTCAATAAACAGGTATATTTGGCACTTGATTTTTGTAAACTTCAAGGTGCTTACACAGATGATGAACGCTCTATTGAAAGTTATAGGATATGTAAAGAATTTTTTTCTAAAATCCCACATATAAGAAAGTATGTAGATACTGATCTGCAGGCTGCATTTGACGGTGATCCTGCAGCGGGATGTATAGAGGAAATCGTCCTTGCCTATCCGGGTATTATGGCATCAACAACCAACAGAATAGCGCATGAACTTTATAAGTTAAATGTTCCGGTTCTTCCGCGTCTTATGACCGAGTATGCACATTCAGAGACGGGGATAGATATTCATCCGGGTGCAACACTTGGTAAATATTTCTTTATTGATCACGGAACAGGTGTTGTTATCGGTGAAACAGCAATTATAGGTGATAACGTCAAAATCTATCAGGGTGTAACTATCGGAGCTTTGTCTACAAGAGGCGGTCAGAAGTTGTCCGGAGTAAAACGTCATCCTACAATTAAGGATAATGTGACGATTTATGCCGGTGCTTCGGTTCTTGGCGGTGATACAGTGATAGGTAAAAATGCGGTTATTGGTGGAAATGCATTTATCACAAGCTCAATTCCGGCTGATACAATAGTAAGTATCAAGAATCAGGAATTGGAGTACAGAACCGGAAGTAAAGAAAGAAAAACTAAAGAAATACAACAGAGTGATGAGTGGTATTATATCATATAACTTGGTTGTCAAACAGGAGGAGTATGAGAGAATTTGTACACTTCCTGTTTTTTTTATAAATGATAAGGAGGTAGAATTAAAATGGCAGTTGTAGTTATAACACAGGATAATTTTGAGGCAGAGGTTATTTCGAGTGATAAACCCGTATTAGTAGATTTCTGGGCATCGTGGTGTGGTCCGTGTAAGATGCTTTCACCACTTGTAGATCAGATAGCCGATGAAAATGATGAAATCAAGGTGTGCAAGATAAACGTAGATGATCTACAGGATTTAGCAGTTGAATATAAGGTGATGTCAATTCCTACACTGATTGCTTTTAAGAATGGTGTTGAAGTTGGCAGAATTGTTGGCGTTAAATCAAAGGAAGAGATATTGAATATGCTTCAATAACATGTAACAACAACTTGGTTATTAAAGATAATGGGGTTTCGCAACTTAAAAGTGTGAAACCCTGATTTTATAAAACATGCAAATCATAAAGCATTTCTTATAAAAAAACAAAAATAGTACTTTACAAATCCCTACTAACATAGTATGATAATATGCGATAGGGGGAATGTAATTATGATAAGGAGAAATTATGATTATATCTACAAGAGGTAAAAATGCTTTGAAACTTATGCTGGACATTGCCGAACACAATACAGGTGAATTGGTAAGGCTTAAGGATGTGGCGAAACGTCAGAACATTTCCGAAAAATATCTTGAGCAGATTGTGTCGGGTCTGCACAGGGAAAAACTAGTTAGCAGTGTACGTGGAAAAAACGGTGGTTATTCACTGACCTATACGCCTGAGAAATATACTGTAGGTCAGATAATAAGGGCGGTGGAGAGTAATATGAATCCCACTGATTGTTATGGAGAAAACAGTGCGCCCTGTCCTAATAAACCGACCTGTGTTAACTACAGGTTATGGGGCAGATTAGATCAGGCACTCAATGAAGTGCTTGAAGGAATAACTCTCGAAGATATGCTGTCATGGCAGAATGAATTGTATACTGACCAATACGTAATATAAGATTAGGAAAAGGAGAATACACAATGAGTAAACTGATATATTTGGACAATGCAGCAACAACACGTGTTAAAGATGAAGTCCTTACTGAAATAATGCCTTATTTCAGTCAAAACTATGGCAATCCTTCAGCTATATATTCATTTGCGCAGGAAGCACGCAAGGGAGTTGATGAAGGAAGAAAAAGAACCGCCGATCTTATAGGAGCAAAGCCGGAAGAGATTTTTTTTACAGCGGGAGGAAGTGAGTCTGATAACTGGGCTATCAAATCTATTGCCGAGGCGTACGCAGGCAAAGGAAAACACATAATAACAAGTGCAATTGAACATCATGCAGTACTTCATACCTGTGAATATCTTGAAAAACATGGATATGAGGTGACATATCTTGGTGTGGACGAAGATGGAAAGATATCGCTAAAAGAGCTTGAAAATGCAATCAGAGAAGATACTATTCTCATAACTATAATGACCGCAAATAATGAGATAGGAACTATCGAGCCTGTTGCAGAGATAGGAAGAATAGCTCATGATCATAACGTATTGTTCCACACAGATGCGGTGCAGGCTTACGGACATATCCCTCTCAACGTTGATGAGATGAACATTGATCTCCTCTCGGCAAGCGGACATAAGCTTGGCGGTCCCAAGGGAGTAGGCTTTTTATATATAAGAAAAGGGGTCAGGATAGGTTCATTTATACATGGTGGGGCACAGGAGAGAAACAGACGTGCCGGAACTCACAATACCACGGGAATCGTGGGAATCGGAACAGCAGCAAAGCTTGCAGCTGAGAATATGAATGAGATAATTAAGAAAGAACAGAGTCTTCGTGATCATTTAATTGAGAGAGTGTTAAATGAGATTCCCTACGCAAGGCTTAACGGACACAGAACAGACAGACTTCCGGGTAATGCCAGCTTCTGCTTTAGATTTGTTGAGGGTGAGTCTCTGCTTATACTGCTTGATCAATTGGGAATCTGCGCATCGAGTGGTTCGGCATGTACATCCGGTTCGCTTGATCCAAGTCATGTATTGCTTGCAATCGGACTTCCGCATGAGATTGCTCACGGTTCAGTGAGATTGTCACTATCAGAGGAGACAACACTGGAAGATATAGATTTCGTTGTCGATAACCTTAAAAAGATAGTGGAAAGACTTAGAGGAATGTCGCCGTTATATGAGGATTTTGTCAAGAATAATAGATGATAACAGGAAAAGGAGAATAGGATCATGTATAGTGAAAAAGTGATGGATCATTTTAATAATCCGAGAAATGTTGGAGAGATAGAGAATCCCAGCGGTGTCGGAACAGTTGGAAATGCCAAGTGTGGTGATATCATGAGAATGTATTTCGACATTGATGAAAACGGTATAATACAGGATGTAAAGTTTAAGACTTTTGGCTGTGGAGCGGCTATAGCAACAAGCTCAATGGCAACGGAGCTTGTCAAAGGTAAGACTGTAAATGAAGCATTAGAAGTTACTAATAAAGCAGTGATGGAGGCTCTTGATGGTTTGCCGCCTGTTAAGGTACACTGTTCACTTCTTGCTGAGGAGGCCATTCACGCTGCGCTTTGGGATTACGCCCAGAAGAAAGGTATAACAATAGATGGACTCAAAGAGCCTGTTGATGATATAGAGGAGAGAATAGGCGACGAAGAAGAGTGAAACGTTATATTCAATAAAAGACTATTTACAAAAAAGCGGTATCATGTGATATCGTTTATTTGATTGTAATTTTAGTGATTGTTTGGTAAAATTATACGTAGATTTATTCTGTTTATACGAGGGTTATATTTGTCATGCGGAGGGGGTAAGGCGTGAGAGAGGTTGTTAACGTAATCAGACAATTATTTTCCGGAAAACGTGTTATAGAGGACAGAACGAAGTATCTTGCCGTTGCGATAATAATATGTGTTGTACATATGGTTTATACGGTTGTGTTTTTTGCGCTTGATGTAACACCTATGTTTATATACAATATCGGAGCTGTGATATTCTATATTGTTATGGCTATACTTATTGCCCGAGAGATAACAGAACCGCTTATATATCTTCTTACATTTATAGAGATTATGGTTCATTCTGTTTTTGCGACATTTTTTGCAGGATGGGACTGCGGATTTATGTTATACACAATATCTATGATTCCGCTATCATTTTATGTATGTTACACGATACCGTATTTGAAGAAAAGTCCGACTGTTCCGTCAGTAGTGACAGTGGTTGTATTTCTTTCGTATTTTGGTGTGATGCATGAAACCTACGACACACCGCTTAGGACAGTTATAGGGATTTCTCCAAAGCAGGCTGAGTCGCTCTATTATTTTAACACCTTTCTGACTTTCGCATATATATGGACTATTTCTACCTTTTTCACATTAGAGGTGGCTTACATGCATAACACTTTGGAGTCGGAGAATACGGATCTCGCAAAGCTTGCTAATTATGATCCACTTACTAAGCTGATGAATAGAAGAAGCATCAATACACATTTAAAAGAATCGCTTGAACATGCAGTGAATACCGGAGAGGTCTTCAGCATAATAATGACTGATATTGATGACTTCAAAGCAGTCAATGATACTTATGGTCATGCGGCAGGAGACAAAGTTTTGGTTGAGATATCCAAGATACTTATGAACGATGTGAGAGAGTGTGATTATGTGTGTCGATGGGGCGGCGAAGAAATGCTGTTGATAATTAAGGCAGATAAGAATATTGCAGGTCAGGCAGCAGAGAGAATACGTTCGGATGTTGAGAAGATGGTAGTGCAGGTTAACGATAATAATTTGAGTGTTACAATGACATTGGGAGTTTCAACATACAAAGAAGGTGACAATATTCGTTCGATGGTTCAGAAAGCGGATATATGTTTATATGAAGGAAAGAATTCCGGAAAGAATAAAGTTGTAATGAATTAAAGTATATTTTAATGGGGGTGGGAAGCAAAGTCTTTCCACTTTTTTTGGTTTGTTAATAGATTAATTATTATTAATTAATTTCTTTATTTTATAAAACAAATAAAGTATAATCGTAGTGTTGCTCTGAAAGGATAGTAAAAAGGAAGAGATTTATGAAGGAAATAACATTTGAAGAATTATATGAAATGAAAAGCGAATCGTATCAACTTATAGATATCAGGAATGAAGATCTTAGGCTTTATGGAATGATACCGGATGCTATTGCAATAAGTTTTGATGAACCTGAAGAAGAGTATGTTGAAAAATTATCAGCCATACCTGCAGAGAAAAAGCTTGTTTTTTATTGTCAGATAGGTCGAAAGACCGGAGAACTTGGCGGGATATCATGTCTTGAAGGACGTGATTGTTACAGTGTTCAAGGAGGATATTTGGAATACATCAAATCCTGTATGGCAAGTGATGAGGATATAGAAGAGATTAGACAGAAGGCGGAGGAAAGTATCCGAAAGAGATTTCACAAGAGATTATTTACTCCGTTTGCCAAGGCTTGCAAGACTTATCGTCTTATAGAGGAAGGTGATCATATAGCCGTATGTATTTCCGGTGGAAAGGATTCAATGCTTATGGCAAAGCTGTTTCAGGAAATACAAAAACACAGACAGTGTAACTTTAAGCTTACTTTTCTGGTTATGGATCCGGGTTATAACAGAGAAAATCGTGCCCTTATTGAGAGTAATGCAAAGGCTTTGGGAATACCAATCACTATATTTGAGAGTGATATATTTGATGCAGTTGATACGATAGAGAAGAGTCCCTGCTATATATGTGCAAGAATGCGAAGAGGACATTTGTATAGCAATGCGAAAAAGCTTGGCTGTAACAAGATAGCGCTCGGGCACCACTATGATGATGTAATTGAGACAATTCTGATGGGAATGCTTTACGGAGCACAGATACAGACGATGATGCCTAAGCTGCACAGTACGAATTTTGAGGGGATGGAGCTGATAAGACCGCTGTATCTTGTCCGGGAAAATGATATCTGCGCATGGCGTGATTACAATAACCTGCATTTTCTGCAGTGTGCCTGTCATTTTACGGATACCTGTTCAACCTGTCATGAAGACGGAACTACATCTTCAAAAAGATTAGATACAAAGAAGCTGATAGCAGAAATGAAGAAAACCAATCCTTTCGTGGAATCTAACATTTTCAGAAGCGTGGAAAATGTAAATGTTGATACAGTGATAACCTATAAGAAGGGTGGAATACGTCATAACTTCTTAGATGAATATTAAGATTGATAGAAGAGAGGATATAAGAGTAATGAAGATAGATACGATAATATTTGATATGGATGGAACTGTACTAAACACATTGGATGACCTGACTACATCTATGAATTATGTGATGGAGAAGTTTGGCTTTCCGCGTCATTCATTGGAGGAGTACAGGCATGCGTTTGGTAACGGAATCAGATATGCGCTAGAAGAGACTGCTCCGTCTGGGACAACTTCAGATGTGATTGACGAGATGGTCACTGTCTTTAAGGGACACTATGATAAGCATTGTCTGGATGAGACCAGACCGTATGATGGAATAATCGAATTGATGAAAGAACTCAAAAAACGAGGATTTAAAATGGCGATTGTATCCAATAAGATAGATTCGGCGGTAAAGGAATTAAATGACAGATTCTTCAAGGATGTAGTTGATGTGGCAATAGGAGAGAAACAGGGAATAAAGAGAAAGCCTGCGCCTGATATGGTTTATGAAGCTTTAAAGGAGCTGGGAAGTTCTTTTGACAATGCAGTCTATGTCGGTGATTCTGAGGTGGATTACGCAACTGCGAAAAATGCATCACTTCCCTGTATATCAGTTCTCTGGGGATTTCGTGATAAATTCTGTCTTGAGGAAGTCGGGGCTGGTATTTTTGCACAGGTTCCTGGTGATATTTTAAACATATTGTCAGTAAATAAATTTTAAGAAAACGCTTTCGCTACTTTTCGTTGACCGTTTGCCAATAACATGAAATAATATGTCTACCGGGGTACCCAGCGCAAAATATAATGTATACTTACTTAGTAGAAAAGGAGAAGACATGAGACTTAAAAAATGTTTGGCAGCACTCTTGACAGTGAGCACAATTGCAAGTGGCTTATATGTAAGCCCGGTTAACGTTAATGCAGCAAAGAAATCCAATGGAAACTACCATGGAAGCCTTCAGGGGGAAAGTATCTATCAGATCATGGTAGATAGATTCTATGATGGAGATCCAAGCAACAATGCAAAAGGAGAAGCTTTCCGAAACACTGAATGGGAAGAGGAAGACTTCAGATATATGCACGGTGGAGATTGGCAGGGAATTATTGATAAACTTGATTATATCAAGGGTATGGGTTATACAGCAATCTGGATCAGCCCAGTTTCTGATCCACAGTTATGGGGAATGCCTGATGGTACTGGCAAGCAGTGGCCAACAGCATATCATGGATACAACGCATATGATCCTAATAGAGCAAGCAGATATTTTGGATGTGAGGATCCTGCTGCCTCTGAAGCAAAACTTAAAGAACTAGCAGATAAGTGTCATGAAAAAGGAATCAAGATAATTCTTGATGTGGTTCCTAATCATCTTGGAGATTTTATTCAGATTGATGATCCTGACAATAATCCACACAATCCTCATTACTATAACGGTAATGCAAAGTTAAAAGACGGCACAGAGATTAAACCGGCGGCACCTTTTGATCAGATGAGCTGGTATCATAACAAGGGTAATATTACTAACTATGAAGATCCTAATAATGCAGAAGACCATGATATGGGTGGTATCGATGATCTTGAGTTAGATAATCCGGAGGCTAAGAAAGCTATTTTTAAAGCTATTAAGCACTTTGTTGATCTTACTAATGCTGATGCTGTAAGAGTTGATGCTGCTAAATGTATGAAAGTATCAGATATTCACGAACTTCAGGAATATCTTGGTGTTACATCATTTGGTGAGAACTTTGATATGAGACCCGGTTTTGTTTCTCAGTGGGTGGGAGACAAGGGTGAAGACGGCATGCTTGACTTCCCTCTTTTCCAGGCTGTTGTCAATGATTTCGGAAATTGTGGTAATTTCAACGATACATCTAATGGCGCACTTTCGGTTCAGAATGTATTTAATCAGGATGGTTATTATGGCAAGAATGTTAATAACATGGTAACATTTATTGACAATCATGATCGTGACAGATTCTTAACTGCTATTGAAGGTAATGTTGATCAGGGAACAAGAGTTAAGAGAATGCAGAATGCTCTTACATTCATCTATTCTTGTAGAGGTATCCCAACAGTATTCCAGGGAACAGAGCAGGAGCTTGGAAACAAGTGGGGATTATCAGCTCACGGTGGAATCTCTGATACATGCAACCGTTGGAACATGGTTGAGAAGGATTTCAACGGAAAGGTAGTTGCAGATCATTTCAACACTAATACAAGTACTTACAAGTTAATTGCTAACCTTAATAACATAAGAAAAGATCATCCTGCATTACAGTATGGTACACAGCGTGAGATGTGGACATCAGAGCACTTATATGCGTTCTCAAGAAGAATTGATGACGCTGACAGTGAGGTTGTTACAAATCCTGATGATATCGAAGCAATCTGTGCATTTAACAACAGTGGTGAAGAGCAGTCAGCTAATATGTCTATCAGAAAAGAAAGCTCAATCAAACCGGGAACTATACTTGTTAATGTATTTGATAAGAATGATAAAGTGAAGGTATCTTCTGACGGAAAGATTAATGTAAGAGTTCCGGAATACTCAAATAAGATTTACGTTGTTGGCAGTTATGATCCTGTTGAAACTGTTAGTGTTTCTTTCAAGATTAAAAATGCAGAGACTTACTGGGGACAGGACGTATACCTTGTTGGTAACTGTCCTGAGCTTGGTAACTGGGATGCAAATGGAGCAACAGTAAAAGCAATATGCCCTGATTATCCTACATGGGAAGTTACAGTGGAGCTTCCAAAGAATTCAACAATTGAGTTTAAGGCTATCAAGAAAGATGGTAACGGAAATGTACAATGGGAAGGCGGAGATAACAAGGTTATCAACGTCGGAGAGCAGGATATGAATTATGAGTTTGATTTCTAACACCCAATTCTAATATATGCCTCCATTGATAAAACCTTCTTGCCTGGTTTCAGGCAGGGAGGTTTTTTTTGTTAAAAGATAGCGATATTACAAAGTTCATGCTATAATAAAAATACATATATGAGATTTGCCGGGTAAGAAATATAGGAATTCTCATAATTTGGAGGTTGATTAATATGTATTATTCAGCAATTGGACTGCTTGCGGTTTTGGTTTTATTGCTTGAAAATCAAGATATATTATTAAATATGAATGATTCATTTGGCATGCCTTCCTGGAGGGTATACAAAAAATTTTTGAATTCTGTGATTATATATTATGTCACAGATGTTCTGTGGGGGATTTTTGAATTTCAAAAGTCCAGAACTATGCTTTTTGCCGATACATTTATCTATTTTATAGCTATGGGTATCGGAGTGTTATTTTGGACTCAGTATGTGGTTATATATCTTGAAGAAAACAATATATTTGGTCGTTTTCTGGTGTATGCAGGACGAATATTTGCGATACTTGTAACGGCTGCATCTTTTCTTAATGTTTTTGTTCCAATTATTTTTACTGTTGATGAGAAATGTGTTTATCATGCATTGGGATTCAGATATTTTCTCCTGGCAATTCAGATAGTGCTGCTTGCCTTAATTTCGGTTTATGCATTTATATCAATTATAAGAAAGAACAAGTCGGAAAAGAAATTGCAGAGATACCGTACTGTGGTGCATTTTGGAGTGATTATGGCAGTATTTCTCTTTGCTCAGCTCTGGTTTCCGTATCTTCCTCTTTTTTCCATTGCATATATGCTCGGGACTTGTCTGTTACGCGCATTTGTAATTAGCGAAGAGAAAGAAGAGTATCTGAAAGCATTGGATGAGGCAGAAAAGGTTAAGGAAAGTGTAACATATAATCGACTGAGTGCTCTCTCGGGAGATTCTATCTGTATTTATGTAATCAATCCTGATAATTGGGAATATAGAGAGTTTAACGCTAACGATAAATTCAAAGATTTAGGTTTGCCAAAAGAAGGTGTGGATTTTTTTGGAGCTTCACGTCAAAATGCATTAAAAGTGATATCGCCTGAGGATAAGGAACGGTTTATTAACATATTTACCGAAAAAAATGTTCTTGAGGAAATTGAGACAAACGGTGTATTTTCAATGACATATAGAATCATGATGGATAATGAACCCAATTATGTTCAGATTAAAGCGGCTATGGTTGAAGAACAGGAAGGTTTCAGACTCATAGTTGGAATAGTTGATATTGATTACTATATGAAACGTGAAGAAGAATACCAGATTCGGCTGAAACAGGCTCAAAGAAAAGCAAATATTGATGCACTTACCGGGGTTAGAAATAAGCATGCTTATCTTGAAGAGGAGGAACGCGTAAACAGTCAGATAAAGGATGATAAAGAGTTGCAGTTTGCGATTGTCATACTTGACTTAAATGATTTGAAGAAGATAAATGACACCGCAGGACACAAGGCAGGTGATGAATATATTAAAGAGGCATGCAGAATAATCTGTAAAACCTTTAAGCATAGCCCGGTGTTTAGAATTGGTGGTGATGAATTCGCGGTAGTTGTTCAGGGTGAAGACTATGAAAGTATTGATGAATTAGTTGAAATGATAAATGATCACAACCTCAAAGCAGTACATTCCGGTGGTATCGTTATTGCGTGTGGTATGGCTAAGACTGAGAATGATGATTGCGTGGCTACAGTATTTGAGCGCGCGGATAAGAATATGTATGATAACAAGAGATTTCTTAAACGCTCAAAGTGTTGATAATGTTATGAACAATAATATTGGTTGCATATGTTATGTATACGTTTTATAATTACTGTATTATTGTACGGAGGTTCTGTTTTATGTCAGATATAGCTGATATTGATACTGAAATTATTGATCCGATTAAAATAGAAATATCCGGTGACAAGATGGAGGCATACGTTACTTTGCCTACTCCTAACGGCAACAGACCTGCATATGGACAGATTGAGGTGTTGGGAGCTCTTGATGAAGCCGGTGTTAAGGCCGGAATAGACAAGATGCGTTTAATGGATATATTGTTTAATCAGGAATATGACCGGAAGGTTCTGGTAGCTTCCGGCTCACCGTCTGAGGATGGTGTTGATGGATTTTTTGAATATTTTTTTCATAAGAAAGATTCTAATTCCGGAAAGCCGCGAATCCGGGATGACGGTTCTGTTGATTATACAAGTGTTAACACAGTTGGAACTGTTGCAGAGGGTTCACTTATAGCGGTATATACCCCTGCGACACCCGGAAAATTTGGTTTTACCGTTACAGGTGATCTGTTAAAGCCAAGACAGGGCAAGAGTTATCCGGTTCCACGACTTGTCGGATGTCGGTATGATGAGGAGAATTATTCATATTATTCACTTATAGATGGTAAGGTAGAAGCTTCACTTACCAAGATAGAAGTTAAGAGTGTCTTAGACATCAACCGTAATGTAAATGTTGCGTATGGAAGCATACATTTTATTGGAGATGTTAATATATATGGCGATGTTGACTCGGGAGTTGAGATTACTGCAAGCGGAAGCGTGAATATAAGCGGAACTGTTCAGGGCTCAAGTATAATGGCAGGCGATGATATTGTTGTAAAAGGCGGTGTAATCGGGGAAGATAAGGTCAGATTAATTTGCGGTGGTAATTTAGAAACCAGATTTCTACAATATTGTCATGTGGTAACCGGTGGTGATATAACAGCCAAATCTATATTAGACTGCAACATTTATTCCGGAGGCATGGTCAGGATAGAGGATGAAAACGGGGTTGTATCCGGAGGGGATATATATTGTGCAAAGGGAATAGATGGAAAGGTTTTTGGTAATCATCGTAAGATAAAGACAAGACTGGCAATAGGAAAAAACAACGAGACTCTATCACGCAAATTGGAATATCCGAAATTAATTTCAGAAATAGATGTAAAACTTAAAGCTATTACTTCACGGGAAATGATTCTTAACAAAGAAGCGAAGGAGAATCACTCAAAGAGTAATCTCTTGTATATAGTAAGACAGAACAAGGCAAATCTCCTTACAGAAAAGAAGCAGTTAGAGGGGTTATTCTATGCATTGGATGCGCTTTATGGATATGACGATTACAGAGGCTACATACATGGAAAACATTTTTATCCGGGAGTTATCATTTGCATTGACACTAATGAAAAGCAGATAGATTCTGAACTGGTTAAGGTAAGGTTTAGAGGTCGTGAAGGAAAAATTACATATTCAATGGATGAAATGGAATTATAGGCTGATTAATAATGGTTAAAGATGATAAAGAAAGAATATATATTGCGATTGACTTAAAATCATTTTATGCATCGGTTGAGTGCAGGGAAAGAGGTCTTGATCCGCTTACTACTAATCTTGTTGTAGCTGATTCTGGCAGAACAGAGAAAACTATATGTCTTGCAGTGTCACCGTCTCTCAAACAATATGGGATATCGGGACGTGCAAGACTTTTTGAGGTGGTTCAAAAAGTTCGTGAGATAAATGCTTCAAGAAAGACTAAGTTAAATGATGGTGTTTTTGAAGGTGCATCGGTTGACTTGACTGAATTGTCTGCTAATCCCAAACTTGAACTTAATTACATTACTGCGGTTCCGCGAATGGCATTGTATATGGATTACAGCGCACACATTTACAATATATATCTTAAGTACATTGCACCGGAGGATATACACATATATTCTGTTGACGAGGTGTTTATTGATGCAACTGACTATATCGGTATGTATCACAAGTCACCGAGAGAGTTGGCAATCACAATGATAAATGATGTGTATAGAGAAACGGGGATAACAGCTACCGCCGGAATAGGCACCAATATGTATCTTTCCAAGGTAGCAATGGATATAGTTGCAAAACATATAGAGGCAGATGAAAATGGTGTAAGAATTGCTGAGCTTGACGAGATGTCATACAGAAGAAAGCTTTGGAGTCACAGACCGCTTACTGATTTTTGGAGAGTTGGGCGCGGATATGCTTCAAAGTTGGAAAAGCATGGAATATATACCATGGGTGATATCGCAAGATGTTCTATTGGAAAAGACTCAGACTTTTATAATGAGGAGCTTTTATATAAGTTGTTTGGAGTGAATGCGCAGCTGCTAATTGACCATGCGTGGGGGTACGAACCCTGCACGATAGCGCATATCAAAGCATATAAGCCTGAAAGTAACAGTATGGGTTCGGGACAGGTTTTAAAAGAGCCTTATGAATATGAAAAAGCAGAGATAATAGTCAGGGAGATGACAGAATTACTTGTGCTTGACCTTGTGGATAAGGGATATGTGACCGATCAGATGGTACTTACCATTTGTTTCGATAAAGATAATCTGACAGATTCAAAAATCAGGAAAACATATCAGGGTGAGGTGAAAGCGGATAGATATGGACGGGCTGTTCCAAAAGATGCTCATGGAACGGTCAATTTGGGCAAGCATACCTCATCATCGATGACTATAATAGACCATACGATTGAGTTGTATAGAAGAATTGTTGATCCGTCTCTGCTGGTGCGAAGAGTATATGTGACGGCTAATAATGTGTTGCCCCAAAAAGTTGCAAAAGAAAAAGAAGAATACAGACAGATGTCATTGTTCGGAGATTTTGATGATGTTGTGCAGGGGAATGGAAATATAAGAGAAAACATTTTGGATGATGGCACAAAGAGTAAGACTGAAGAGGATGAGAAGAAGCTTCAGGAGGCAATGCTTAAGATACAGAAGAAGTATGGAAAGAATGCAATACTTAAGGGATATAACTTAAAAGATGGAGCAACGACGATAGAGAGAAACAGACAGATAGGAGGGCACAAAGCTTGAATAATAATTATGATGATATTATCAATCTTCCACATCATGTTTCAAGCAAGCACCCGCAGATGAGTATTGAGAAAAGGGCGGCGCAGTTTGCTCCGTTTGCCGCGCTTACAGGGCTGGAGAATACTATGAGTGATGCCCGCATAGAGTGGGAAAATAAGGTGGAGGATGAGATTATTCATGAAAAAATACAGCCTGAGGAGACGAAATAACTTTTTCTTGTTTCGTTCCTGAAAATATTGTATTATATAGGGGTTAATGAAATCTTAGTCCCGCAGGACTTGAATAGATATAAATAGAAAAGTCAGGAGGATATATGAATGCAGATAACAGATGAAACAATTGATTATGTTGGTATTCTTGCAAAACTTGAACTTTCTCCGGAGGAGAAGGAGCAGGCAAAGAAGGACATGACAAACATGCTTGAATATGTTGGTAAGTTAAATGAGCTTGATACCGAAGGCGTAGAACCTATGAGCCACACATTTTCAGTTAACAATGTGTTCCGTGAAGATGTTGTGACTAATGGTGATGATAGAGAGAATATGCTTGCTAACGCACCGGAAAAGAAAGATGGAGCATATAAGGTTCCTAGAACCTTTGACTAGATGGAATAAGGAAAGGGGAAAGTAATGGATTTTAGCATAACTGCCGTAGAACTCGGCAAGAAGATAAAAGCAGGCGAGATATCCGTTGTAGAAGCTACCACTGCATACTTAGATGCGATGGAAGCAAGGGAAAAGGATATCAATGCATTTGTAACAATAGACAGAGAGGGCGCCCTTGCACGTGCCGAGGAAGTACAGAAGGGAATTGATGAAGGAAAGTACACAGGACCTCTTGCAGGTGTTCCTGTAGCAATCAAAGATAACATGTGTGTTGAGGGAATGCTTACAACATGTTCGTCAAAGATTCTTTCAAATTTTGTTCCGACCTATACCGCAACAGCGGTTCAGAAGCTTATAGATGCAGGTGCGGTTATAGTTGGCAAGGCTAACATGGATGAGTTTGCAATGGGTTCAACAACTGAGACATCATTTTATGGTGAGACTAAGAATCCATGGGATTTAGACAGAGTTCCGGGAGGATCTTCAGGTGGTTCCGCAGCAGCGGTTGCAGCAGAGGAAGTACCATTCGCACTTGGTTCAGATACAGGTGGAAGTATCAGACAGCCTGCAGGTTTCTGTGGGGTTGTAGGAATCAAGCCAACCTATGGAAGAGTATCCCGTTACGGACTTATTGCTTATGGTTCATCGCTTGATCAGATTGGACCTCTTGCAAAAGACGTTACAGACTGTGCGACAATCCTTGAAGCAATATGTGGCAAAGATGATAAGGATTCAACATCGGTTAAAGAAGCGGGAGATGATTTTACCGCAGCACTTGTTGATGATGTCAAGGGATTGAAGATAGGAATTCCTAAGGATTATCTCGGTGAAGGTTTAGATCCTGAGGTTAAGGAAAGTGTTCTTGCAGCTGCAAAAGCTCTTGAAGCAAAGGGTGCGATTGTAGAGGAATTTGATCTTTCGCTTGTTGAATATGCAATCCCTGCTTATTACATAATCGCTTCAGCAGAGGCAAGTTCAAACCTTGAGAGATTTGATGGTGTTAAGTACGGATACAGAACAGAGGAGTTTTCAGATCTTCACAACATGTACAAGAAGACAAGATCAGAGGGATTTGGACCTGAGGTTAAGAGAAGAATAATGCTTGGCTCATTTGTTCTTTCATCAGGATATTTTGATGCATATTACATGAAGGCGTTAAGAACCAAAGCTCTTATCAAGAAGGCATTTGACAAGGCATTTGAAAAGTATGATGTAATACTTGGTCCTGTTGCGCCTACAACAGCATTAAAGCTTGGTGAGTCTTTATCGGATCCGATCAAGATGTATCTTGGAGATATATATACGGTTTCAGTTAACCTTGCAGGACTTCCGGGAATATCACTTCCATGCGGTTATGACAAAAACGGACTTCCGATAGGGCTTCAGTTACTTGGAAAGCATTTTGACGAGAAAACAATTATCAGGGCAGCTTATGCATTTGAGCAGACAAGCGAATATAAACGTCCTGCTTATGCAGTAGAAAGGGGTGAGTGATCATGGCAAAAGCATATGAAACAGTAATCGGTCTTGAGGTCCATGTTGAGCTCGCTACAAAGACAAAGATATTCTGTGGTTGCTCTACGGCATTTGGTGGAGCACCTAACACACATACATGTCCGGTTTGTACAGGTATGCCGGGTTCACTTCCTGTACTTAACAAAGAGGTTGTTAATAAGGCAATTGCAGTAGGACTTGCAACTAACTGTACTATTACACAGAACTGTAAGTTTGACAGAAAGAATTATTTCTATCCGGATAATCCTCAGAACTACCAGATATCACAGCTTTACTATCCGATCTGTAGAAACGGAAAGGTTGAGATAGAGGTTGAGGGCAAGAAGAAATGGATCGGTATCCATGAGATTCATATGGAAGAGGATGCAGGAAAGCTTATCCATGATCCATATACAGATAGCTCCTTGGTTGATTTCAACCGTTCAGGTGTGCCTCTCATTGAAATCGTTTCAGAACCTGATATGAGAAGTGCTGAGGAGGTTATCGCTTACCTTGATAAGCTTCGCATGACAATTCAGTATCTCGGAGCATCTGATTGTAAGTTAAATGAGGGCTCAATGCGTGCGGATGTCAACTTATCTATCCGCGAGGTTGGAGCAGAAGAGTTTGGTACAAGAACAGAGATGAAGAATCTTAACTCATTTAAGGCTATCGCCAGAGCAATAGAGAATGAGCGTGAGCGTCAGATAGATATTCTTGAGGCCGGAGAGAAGGTCGTTCAGGAGACAAGACGTTGGGATGATACAAAGGAGTATTCATATGCTATGCGTTCAAAGGAGGATGCACAGGATTACCGTTACTTCCCGGATCCGGACCTTGTTCCTATCATCATTTCAGATGAGTGGCTTGATGATATAAGAGCAAAACAGCCGGAATTTCGCGAGGAGAAGAAGGCAAGGTATCAGGAGGAGTACGGACTGCCTGAGTATGATGCAGATATCCTTACAGGAACTAAGAAACTTGCGGATATATTCGAGGAGACGATTGCGCTTGATGCTAATCCGAAGAAGGTTTCTAACTGGCTCATGGTTGAGACTATGAGAATCCTTAAGGAGAAGGAGATGGATGCGGATGATATAACATTTTCTGCAAAAAACCTTGCAAAGCTTATCAAGCTTACAGATTCACAGGCAATCAACTCAACAGTTGCGAAGGAAGTATTTGAGAAGATTTTCGAGGATGACATTGATCCTGAAAGTTACGTTGAGGAGAAAGGTCTTAAGACTGTCAATGACGAGGGTGCACTTCGTTCAACAATCGAGCAGGTTATCGCTGATAATCCGCAGTCAGTTGAGGATTACAGAAACGGTAAGGAGAAAGCAATCGGATTCCTGGTTGGTCAGACCATGAAGGCTATGAAGGGTAAAGCTAATCCTGGTATGGTTAACCAGATTCTTAAGGAGTTGCTGTAAATATTATATACAGAAGTAATGTAAGCTAAGTACTATTTATACCGGGATGGTGTAGTTGCAAAGTTTATAATGTGAACCGAATATTTTCTAATTAAACAAAAAGAGGGACAAAAACCTGTGTGGCTTTTGTCCCTTTAATAATGGTGATTATTCTTTCCAATCAAAAATTGTCCATTTTCCTTTGTGAACGATTAGGAGAAGATGTGTCCTCATTCCAATTTCTAAGATTTCTTTCATGTCTTTTCTTCTGGAAACCAGGATTGTGCCCTCAAGCGAATCGGTATGACGATCATAAAATACAAAATCATACTGGATGTCACCGTCGCCACCCATACCGTTTGTGGTGATATCCATGCATACTGCATTGACTTCATAGATTCCACCGGATGTTATGAATAGGTAATAAAGAATTCCTATAGCATACATTCCTGCAAAGATACATGAGGTTATCAGAAGTATGATCGGTTTTTGCTTTGTGAATAATCCTACCCCAAGAAATATAAGAAAGATGAATCCGATTCTTTCTAACAATTGCAGATACCTTTTTTGTAAGATATTTCTTTTGAGTTCTTTTGATATTTGTTTGTGAGAGGACTGTTCCGATAAGTAAGCTCTGCTTTCGGAAGATACAAGCTTAATCTCTTCAGGAAGATTCCGTTTCCTTCCGACGGTAATATTCCATATCGAATAAGCAAATACAAATAATATTAAACATATCATACTGCCTGTGATTAACCAAAATGATATTCCCATTTTCAATACTCCCTCCTGTTGTTTATCTATGCAGTTATTCTGTTGTTTGAATTCAAGAATGCTCCCGGCGTTCCTGCTGCGGAATGCGTGTTACCAAGAACTTTTAATTAATTCCCAATTTCTGCTTGAGTGCTTCCTGCAGCACATTGGAAAAGTTGATGTTAGCATCTAATGCGGCTTCATTCAGCCATTCGGGTATGGACAAAGTTTTCTTTACAGATTTAGTGCTGACTTTCTTTTTATATTCAATAAAATTAAATCTTATTATGGCTGTGAACTGACCTTTTTCCATAGTAAATGCTGATGGATCGGAAGCCTGAGGAATAGATATATGCTCATCTTCAAAATATGTCAACATTATTCCTAAAGCATCAAAAGCCATATCATAAGCATTTTCTAAATTATCACCAAATGTATTACAACCCGGAAGGTCAGGAAATGATACAGAGTATCTTCCGTCTTCTTCCGGTGTAAAAATAGCCGGATAATATAATTCTTGATTCATAATGTATCCTCACTTTCTGTCTGACTTCTGTGAAACCATTTGCTTTCAGAAGCTTGATCATTTGTTTCGCAGTCATTGGCATATTATAATCTCCTTTATATTATATTACGTAATAATACGTATGTCAATTGCTGGCTTAAATGTTTTTCACTTAAATGTTTTTTATGTTTATCATGTCAAATATATTATTTTCATTATTATTGTCATACGAACAAAATTATTGTATTGTTATAACGTGTATAAAGGGGTATAATAATAGAAAAGAAGGAAGGTGGTGTTTCTTATGTCAGTATTGCAAGAGCAGGCAGTTAGTATGATTGGTAATTTATCTGATGATAATGTTAGTTTTCTTATAGAAATAATACGACGTTTAATGCCACATGAACAAGGACATAAAGAAAATGCATATATCAGCGAAGGAAAAGAAGCATTTGAGAAGATGCTTGCAGCAAGAGATAATATTCAACATTATTTTCCGGTAGATTTTAATCCGGAAAAAGAATTAGAGGAGGCAAGGGCTGAACGATATGGTGGTACTAATTGATACTAATGTAATTATTGATTTTATTATAAAGCGTCAGCCATTTGAAAAAGAATCTACTGAAGTGATGAAAAAATGTGCCTCTAGAGAAATTCAGGGATATGTTGCATTTCATTCTATTTCTAATCTTTGGTATATATTAAGGAAGATGCCGGAAAATGAACGCAGGGAGTGGCTGGTTAATGTATGTAAATGTCTGACTGTGGTTGGAGCAGATCATGACGAAGTGATTAATGCTATTAAGAAAAGTAATTTTAAGGATTTTGAGGATTGTTTACAGGATAAATGTGCTGTCGGAGTCAATGCAAATTATATTATTACTAGAAATGTAGATGATTTTGCGGGTTCTGAGATTCCTGCAATATTACCGGAAGATTTTTTAAAGATAGAAAATGTTTGAGTGGAATGATATAAGAGCCATATTATTGCATATGTAATGGTATGGCTTTTTAAATGTAGTATTGGGGGATTAATATGTCATACAAAAAAGAAAAGTCTGTATGTGTTCCGGAATACGAAGAAAATAAACAGTTGGTATGGCATTTTTATTTTTCTGTTATATCTATTGTAGTTATCTTATTATTAGCTGTTCGCTTTATTCGATTAAATGGGATATTAACCTATTGCCAGGTTATGAAAAAAGGTAAATGGATGAGGGCAGCATTGGATGATACAATTACAGAATTACAGATTGAGAAATTGAACAGTTTAGGAGTGGAGTTCTTTGAATATCGCAATGGGTTCATTTATACCAATTTGTGTGTAGGTGATGGAGATAAGGCTGCGGTTGACACGGTTGATTATGAAAAACAAGGATCATATCTTCAGCTGCTTGATCAGAAGATAAACATGAGAAATAGAAGTACGGCAGATTTAGAAGATGATTTTGAAAGGACTGTTAAGAGAAGTGTGAGAATTCACGAAAAACTTGTATAATTTGGGAAGCAGATAATTTATCCAAAAATGAAACAAGAAATAGACATTTGCAAGATGCCTATTTCTTGTTTTTAAAAGGATAGTAAAATGAAGGAAAAGTATTAAACTGTTGTTCTATTATTACAATGAGCTTTCGCCATTGTCGGAACCGTTAGTATTATTATCGTCAGCTTTGCTGTCAGAACTTGTGTTGTCATCAGAAGTTTTGCTGTCTTTGTTAGGGCGTTCACCATTTTTATCAGGCTTCATGTTATCTGATAATTTTGTTATCTTTGAAATCTTACCGTTGTCATCTACTGATACTGTAAGCACGGTATTTTCGGCTATATCTGATATTGTCATATCTTCAAGAATACTTTCATCATCAATTGTAAATGTTATAGTTTTGCTCTCATGCTCTTTTTTATTAGATTTATCTGATGAAGAATTATCTTTGTTATCATCTGAGTTTTTATCCGGAGGAGCAGGCATATTGCCGTCCTCTTTGTTGAAATCAGGAGGAGCCTGTTTGCTGCCATTTTCAGAGTTGAAATCTGGAAGCTGTCCCATATCTCCCATAGGACCACCACCTATAGAAACGGTTACTTCATTGCCGTTTATTGAGGTTACTCTGCCGGTAAATGTGCTTCCTTTGTAATCTGCTATATTAGCTGTCTTTGCTGTCGAAACAGTCTGATCGGTTTCATTTACAGATGAACCGGTAGAGGCTGTTCCGCACCCTGTAAGTATTGCTGCTGCCATAATTGTTGATAAAGTGATTGCTGCTATTTTCTTTTTTGCTATCATAGGTCATTACCCCTTTCTTTTTCATAATTTATACGATATTTTAAGTGATTGATATCGTCATTTTTTCTTTGCTTTGTTTGTTTATGTGTGTATAATAAAATACTAATCTTGAATTAATATTGAAAAATGTTTAAGGATTGAAAATTTTTTATATTTGTTTGTGATAATTATTATGAGTGTGAGAAAAACTTGCACTTCTTTTTGATTTATAGGATAATTATAGGTAATTTTAATACAATTATTTTTTTTGGTAATTGCAAGATCAAGATGTTTGAAAAGGATGTTTGTTATGTTTGAAATGAAAAGGACTGTGACTTATTCACAGGTTGGAAGCAATATTACAATGGATATGGCAGGGATAGTTCATTATCTTCAGGATTGTACACTTGCTCATTCAGAAAGTCTTGGGAGAGGTGTACAGAATGTGGAGCAGACTAAAAGAGCCTGGTTTCTTTCAAGCTGGCAGATAGAGGTGACAAGATTTCCTAAGTACCAGGAGCAGGTGACAGTCCGCACATGGCCTCATGAATTTAAGAGCATGTATGGTTATCGAAACTTTGACATATTGGATAATGAAGGAAGACAGATAGTACGTGCCAATTCGATATGGATATTCATGGATATTAATAGGATGTGTCCTATAAAACCAACGGAAGATGATGTGAGAGGTTATGATCTTGAAGCTGCAATAGATATGGAGTACGCACCGAGAAAGATTAAGAAGCTGCCGGATGATAATTTGACTGCGGTTAATAATGAACTTCCCGAAATAGTTGTGAAGAGATCATTTCTTGATTCAAATCATCATGTTAATAATGGGAGATATGTTTCGGAAGCACTTGATATGGCAGATACCGACGGATATATGAAAATGCGTGTTGATTACAGAAAGGCAGCGGTTCTTGGAGATGTAATGTATCCTGCTGTCTACAGTAATGACGAGATTACGCAGGTAGTATTAAATGATTCCGATGGTAATCCGTATGTGCTTGTGGAATTAATGAAGTGATAAAACTATTGTTATATAAAAGAAAAATACAGTTTCACAAACACTTGAATAGTATATACTAGGTGATTGCGAAACTCTTTTATGTACTCTTGCTTTGTACATATTATACAGTTCCATCGCAGGTACGCTTTCGCTGCTCGGCGCACGCAACGGTACTAATGCACCAAAATACGGTGCATTAGTACCGGCGGCTTGAAAGCACCGTGCGAGTTGAAACTGTACAATATGAACAAAACTAAACACAACAAATATGAGTTTCGCAATTACCTAAATAGTATATACAGATAAAGGGAGAAGATAGATTATGATCAGAAAAATAGGAAAGAGTATTATTTCGCTTGGCATAGTGTTAGCATTATCAATGGTAACTGCCTGCGGAGATGATGTACCACCGCTTACTTCTGTGGAGACTACCCAAAATTCAAATGAATCAAAGGATACATCAACAGAAACTACGGAAACTGTGGATGAGAATGATAAAAAAGGCAGTGCTGATGAAGGACAGGTAAATGATGAGCAAAAGAGTAATCCTGAAAATGATGGTGCTGCAAATTCAGAATTATTAGATGAAGAGCAGTACAAGGCAAAAATAGATGAACTTCGATTTACAGAACCGGTCTCTCCGGCAGAGACAGAATTGCTTGCTGAGCTGGCATGGTGTGTGACTGCATCGCGTATTCTTGATGAGAACGGCTGCATTTTTTCAAAGATGGGTACGGATAGACAAGGAGCGTTGAGAACGCAGGTGCTAAAGGAAGTACTGACTTCTGAAAATGCATTATCGGGTGCTGTTTCATATAAGCAAAATGAAGGTAATTATGATGCTGATATATTGATTCCGGTGGATGAAACAGTTGCTCTGTTAAAGGATATATATGGAGCTGATGATTTTACAAATGGTGACCACTGGGAAACAATTCAAGATGGTTATATCCTGTGGTCGTATGCCGACGGAGACCCTTGGGAGCGCGTGGAGCATATGCAATTTTTTGAGGATGATAACTATTATCTGTTTTCGGGTCCATCCTTCTTTGAAAGCAATGGTGGAGATATGAGTTTTAAAGGATATGCGGATATATTGTTTGCGAAAAATCCTGAAAGCCGTTATGGTGTTACCATGCTGTATGGTCGTTATCGCAATGAAAAGATAAATGTTACTTCAGTTGATGCCACTTCGGAGCTGTCTCCATCTAATGGAAAAAGCTATTCAGGTGCTAATCTTGTGGATGGTGATTATTCGACTGTGTGGGTCGAAGGCGTATCCGGAGTCGGTATAGGAGAGTCGGTCACTTTACATCTTGATAAAACACAGCCGGTATATGGTATTGTGATTTGCAACGGTTATACAGCTGACTATGATCTGTATTCTAAGAATGGAACACTTGCCAGTGTTAAGGTTGACTTTGGTAATGGCAAAGTGGTTGAAGAAAATGTAGGTGGTTATGGCTCGGAATATCTTGAAGGAGATTATCTTGCAGAGATGAACTTTAACAAGATTGAGTTAGGTGAGCCTGTTATGACCGATACGATCACAGTGACAATAACGAGTGCAAATGTGGGCATGAAATATGATGATACCTGCGTGAGTGAGATAAGAGTTTATTGATTTTTGTAAATGAAAAAAGGTGAACGATGGATAAAAGAATATTCATTTTTATATTATTATCTGTGTTTGTTTATGCTTTTATGATAGGCGTTAAGGCGTATGCTCTTAGTCCGGAACAGAAACAGGAGCTTATAGAAGATTATAAGGCGCAACTACGTGACTCTTTTGGTTCTAATATTTCTGAACAGGAATTGGACGCAAGGGCGCAGGAGTATATAAATTGGATTGAAAATGCAATAGAAAAAGATTTCAATACAACCACAGAAGAAAAATATGTTGATTATGATAAAGATAAATACATTTCATATGTTAATTCAGTTGATGAATTTTTAGAGGAAGTATGTTATCAGCTTAAGGAACACAGAACGGTTGAGTATTATGATACCGATGTTGAAACACTGTATAATAATTCGCAATTTATTTTTGATAGTATAGATAAATATTATTATGAGAATAATCCAATGATAAGTTCAAGCTATCTGATAGGGTTTTGCGATAATAGTTCTACAAATTGCAGCTGGAAAGAACGGGATATTCCGGGTGAAAAGAAATATCGCATAGGGATTACATTTAAATATTTATACACTCAGGAAGAGATTGAAGAGCATACTAATAAGATGATGGAGCTTTCACAATCTTTAAAACGAGATAGTGATTTAGAAAGTATCAAAGCGGTTCATGATTATCTGACCGAGAATTTTGATTGGAAGGATAAAATAAATGATTCTATTGCAGGCTTTAAAAATGGAGGAGCAACCTGTTATGGATATTCAATGGCGGTGTTTGAGCTTTTGACTAATATGGGCATTAAAACCCGGATTGTAGATGGTGATGTAACTAATGATAAAGGCGTGTTTCACAATACTTGGAATATAATCTATTTAGACGGTAAATGGTACAATTTTGATGTGAGTTGGGATGAGAATGGCGATTACGATACAGTATACACTTGGTTTTTGAAAAGCAATGCCGATTTTGAAAGTCATTCCTATAGAGAGGACAGCAGTGACATCAAGAATATGATCGCAGAAGAATCCTACCCGGTACCTGAGGAACTGCTTAAAAGTAATGATCAAGAGTCGGATAATAATCCTGTAGCCCAAGTTGATGATACAATTCTTAAGTGAAGTATCACAGATTGAGCAAAGAAAAAGAGCAATTGTTGATTATCTTCAATTGCTCAAGATGTGATTCTTCATAATTGTACCAAGGC
>CADBCZ010000004.1 GCA_902793335.1 uncultured Lachnospiraceae bacterium | reverse complement strand
GCACTAATTATAACACAGGAGGTTTTTGCTTGAAGCTAAAGCTATTTGGGAACACACCTGCATAGCAGGTGGTTTATTTTTCTTGCTGATACAAAAAAACCACTATTTATACAATTTGTACAAATAGTGGTATTTTTAACTCAAAGTATATACGGTGTAACCTGATATACGTAATAATTAAGCCAGTTAAAATACAATGTATTGGCATGACATCTCCATGATTTGATCGGTTTCTTTGTAGGATCATCATCAGGATAATAATTACATGGAATATCCGGATTGATTCCCTTATCAAGATCTCTCTTATATTCCTGATCAAGTGTAAGTGTGTCATACTCCGGATGACCAGTAACAAATATATTTTTGCCACCGTCTCCGATTATAAGATAAGGTCCTGTTATATCACTCTCCGATACAATTTCCAACCTGTCATTGGCAACAATATCCTCTTTTCTCACACCTGTATAACGCGATTGCGGAACAAGAAATGAGTCGTCAAATCCACGTACAAGCTCAGTCCTTTTATGGAATGTATAATGCTTATATATACCCGAAAACTTCTTAGGCAGTTCATACTTACGTACGCCATATCTGTAGTAAAGTCCTGCCTGTGCACCCCAGCAAATATGAAGTGTTGAAGTAACATTCTTCTCGGACCAGTCCATTATCTTCTTAAGTTCATCCCAGTACTCCACTTCCTCAAAATCAAGCTTTTCAACAGGCGCACCCGTAATTATCATTCCGTCAAAGCGATTATTTTTGATTTCGTCAAATGTCGTGTAGAATTTCTCTAGGTGTTTTCTTGCAACATTCTTCGGTTCATATGTACCGGTTCTTATCAGATGAAGATTAACCTGTAACGGAGTATTTGCAAGACTTCTGAATAGCTGAAGCTCTGTATCCTCCTTAAGTGGCATTAGATTAAGGATAACTACCTCTAACGGTCTTATATCCTGACTCATAGCCCTGTCCTCATCCATAACAAATATATTCTCTTCTTCCAATATTTTTTTAACCGGAAGATCATTAGCAATCCTGATTGGCATTGATGTCACCCCACTTTTTAGTATTAAACAAACCTATTATACCACACCACTGTATTAGTATGCATATTTTTTTATAACATTAGAAATCATTTTCATCCTTTTGCAAGCTTTATAAAATCATCTTCCGAAAGAATCGGTATATCCAGTTCCCTGGCTTTCTTATTCTTTGAGGAATTAGATGTAACATCATTATTGATAAGATAGTTTGTCTTCTTTGAAACAGAGCCCGTCACCTTGCCACCTAACCTCTCAATATAATTCTTGAGTTCATCACGATTGGCAAATTGTTCCACACTTCCTGTTATAACAAATACCTTGCCCTCTAATGTCTGTTCTCCCTTTTCCTCTTCTTTTTCAAATGTTATCTCTGTCAAGAGTTTTTTAACCATGGACAATTTCTTCTCATCTTTAAAATAATCCACAAATGCAGCCGCCAACACCTCTCCTATTCCATCTATTCCAGTCAGTTCATTAACATCTGTATTTACTATGCTGTCAAAATCACTGTTGAAATGAGCCACTATAACCTTCGCATTGGCAAGACCAATGCCTGAAATTCCAAGACTGTATATAAATTTAGCCATGGATACATTTCGTGCAGCATCAACTGATGCAATAAGATTATCAAATGATTTTTCGCCGAAGCCTTCCATGTTAACAATCACATCCCTGTGTACATCTAAATGAAACAAATCCGGAAGACTTTTAATAAGTCCCATATCTATCAGTTTTTCAAGAGTCGCCTCCGACAACCCATCTATATTCATCGCATTTCTTGATACAAAATGAGCAAATCCCTTAATCTGTTTTGCAGGGCACTCCGGATTCATACAGAAAAGCACCTGTACACCATTCTCATCCTTTAAAGTTGTATCACCGTTACATGCCGGACACTTGTCAGGAAGTTCCAGATTATCACTGCCTGTAAGATTCTCCGCAACCTGTGGAATTATCATATTCGCTTTATATACAGTTATTCTATCATTTAATCCAAGATGAAGTGCTCTTAAAATACTTACATTGTGAAGGCTTGCGCGGCTTACCGTTGTGCCTTCCAGTTCAACGGGCTCAAATATCGCCACAGGATTGATAAGTCCGGTTCTTGAGGGCGACCATTCAACTGACAGCAATGTTGTCTCGGCCAGTTCATCGGCCCATTTAAACGCAATGGAATCACGCGGAAACTTTGCTGTAGTTCCAAGACTCTTTCCATAAGCAATATCATTATATGAAAGCACCAGTCCGTCTGACGGAACATCATGATCTGTAATCTTCTCTGCAAAGAAAGCAACTTTATCTGCAATATTTGTGGCACTAACCGTATAGTGTTCAACAACATCAAAGCCCTGTTTTGCAAGCCAATCAAATCTGCCGATAACTGTATTGTCAAAGCCCATTTCCTTAATCTGAACCTCATCCAATATATCCGCAACCATTGAAAATGCGAAAAAATTCACATGACGCTTAGCAGTAATTTCATTATTAAGCTGCCTAACCGATCCCGAACACAGATTACGCGGATTCTTATACTTCTCCTCTGACTGCGCTATCTCTTCATTCATTCTGTTAAAATCAGAATACTTTATAACAGCCTCACCGCGAATTACAAGTCTGCCCTTAAATGGTATTTTGCCCGGAAGGTTTTCAAATGTCTTTGCGTTATTAGTAATGACCTCTCCGACCTCACCATTACCTCTTGTCACTGCATTTTTAAGCTCTCCATCCTCATATGTAAGAACCACCGTCAGTCCGTCCAATTTCCACGAAAGAACTCCCTCTTGAGCACCCAGCCAGTCCGCAAGAGCACTTACTTCCTTGGTCTTATCAAGTGATAACATAGGTGATGGGTGTTGCTGTTTGGGAAGCTCACTTAAAACCTCATAACCAACGTTGACCGTCGGACTGTTTGCAAGGACTATACCTGTATCCTTCTCCAGTGAAACCAACTCGTCATACAATTTGTCATACTCAAGGTTTGACATTATCTCTGTATCCTGCTGATAATAAGCCTTTGAGGCTTTATTGAGCAATGCCACCAGTTCCTTTATTCTATTGCCTTTATTCAAATCTTCCATTATAATCAGCTCTTTTCTTATTAACTATTATTTTTTACTATTCTTATCGTTATATTTTTTGGGGTTCCTATCAATAGCAAGTCTCTTCTTTAGTTCATTCAGTTCTTCTTCTGTAATTTCTCTACTCTCACCAACTTGTAGATCACCAAGTTTGATATTAACAACTCGTATTCTTTTAAGTTTTACCACCTTGTAATCAAAAACATCACACATCCGTCGAATCTGCCTGTTATAGCCCTGTGTAAGTATAATTGAAAACTTTCTGTCATTTATCTTTTTTACTATGCACGGTTTTGTAACCACCCATGCGTCCTTGTTAGAATCAATTATTCGAACTCCCTCCGCCATATTCTTAAGAAACTCATCCGTTATGATTCTGTTTACTGTCACAATATACTCTTTTTCGTGTTGATTACGCGCTTTCGATATCTCATTACAAAGGTTTCCGTCATTAGTAAGTAATAATAACCCCTCTGAATCCTTATCAAGTCGGCCGATGTATTTAAGATCCTGACCGAAGTCAAAATTCCTGTATATTCCCGATGAATCACCTCTATGAGCTGTACACGTGTATCCTTTCGGCTTATTAAATGCTATCAGACTAAACGGATTCTTTCCACGAACTAAAATACCATTAGCCACTACCTCACAGCTATCATCAACCTTCATTCCCATAACCGCAACTTGACCATTGACAATCACCTTTCCGGAAGCTATCCACTCATCAGCTTTTCTTCTTGAAGCAATTCCCGATTCACTTATATATTTATTAAGTCTTACCATTTCTCCCATAATTATATCCTCATAAGTAAAAATTTATCCCGTAATAACAATGTATTATAACATGTTCCGGAAATTATACTTGAAATATTAAAATGCCTAATATATAATAAAAATGAATACAACGAGGTGTTCTTCTATATATCAAAGAGCATCTCGTTATTTTTATAAACATTATATCATTACAATAATCATCACAAGGAGTTAATTTCATGGATAATATCGATAAAAAGATAATCAACCTTTTACAGGACAACGCCAGACACCCGCTTAAGTTTCTGGCCAGCAAAGTATTTCTTTCATCTCCTGCCGTTTCAGCCAGAATCGACAAACTCGAAAAAGACGGGATTATAACGGGATATCATGCTGAAGTCGATCCCATACTCCTTGGTTATCATGTCATGGCGTTCATCAACATGTCATTAGATCCAAAACAAAAACCTCAATTTTACCCCTATATATCCGGATGTCCTAACGTACTTGAATGCAACTGTGTTACAGGTGTATATTCAATGCTTATTAAGGTTGCCTTTCCAAGTACAATGGAGTTAGATACCTTTGTCAGCGAACTCCAGAAATTTGGCAAGACAGAAACTCAGATTGTTTTTTCAACCCCTGTCAAATCCAGGGGGGTGCGGATTTAATTTGTTTCAACATCACGACGACTGATTATTTCATAGAAATCTTTTAATGTAGTATCTTTTTCTACAAGTTTATTATTCTCTTTCTCTACTGACTGGAATACCTTCTGTATATCCTTGTCTCCTTTTATCTTATCAATGTAGCTTTGAGTTTCCTCAGAAAGTTCACCATTAAAGATACGATATCCCTGAGCACCGTTAACTATATATAAGGTGACAATATCATACGGAGAGGAATTAACTCCGTTCAAAGTAAGGTTAGAAACAACAAATGCTACAACGCTACCATCATCAAGACCTTCTTTGGTATATACTGTAAGATTCGAATATCCTGTTATATACTCTGCTTTCTTCTTAAGCACTTCATCGGTTGAAAATTCAGACGGATCTGTAACCATATCCTGCAAACTTGCATTATCACAAGCAGTAACCGCATTAAAATATCCGATTATGAAATTGTTAAGATCTTCATCATCATCTTTCTCATAAGGAATCATAGTCTCATGTTCTTGTGAAACATCTACTTCCTTCTCCAACACCTCCTGGCGTCTGTCATGTTCTATTCCTTTGTTCTTCTTCTTGACAAACGGATTACCAAGAAATACATAGGCTAAAACAGCACACAATATAAGCAGACTCCAACCCAGGATAAGTTTAAGTTTAGGACTGATATACAAAGTATTATTCTTTACATTAAATTCCGAATCTTTAAAGTGAAATTCCTCGTAGGAATCCGATATTTTATCAAATATATTTTTCTTCATATTCACATCTCCTCATCGAATTCCTATTCTATCAAAAGAGTTAATAAAATGCAAGCTATACCTATATTCATTATTTTTTGTTTGCTATTTATGTATATATGTAGTATTATATCAGTTGTGATTGCACCAGTAGCTCAATGGATAGAGCACTGGCCTCCGGAGCCGGGTGCGTAGGTTCGATTCCTATCTGGTGCATAAGAAAAGAGCTTGAACAACGTTTCTACGTTGGTTTCAAGCTCTTTTTCTATCAAATCACGTATATAAGGAGTGTTAGTGGGGGGGGATTACCTTATATACTATGTATATATCACTTAAAGAACGAAATATCCTGTGCAAGTTTTCCAGCTACATCCTTAAGTCCATCCGCTGATTGAGCCAATGTCATAATAGTAGCTGATAACTCTTCCATCGATGCTGCAGTCTCTTCTGTTGAAGCTGCATTTTCTTCAGATATTGCCGAAAGCGAATTCATTGCATCCACAACTGAAAGTTTAGCCTCTTCACTCTGAGTTGCATCGCCACGGATGCTTAATACTCCGTCAACTGTCATACTTATTGCATCAATCAGAGTCTGAATACTGTTAACCGTATTGGTTATTATCTCATGCTGTTTATCATTGGTAATCTTGACATCCTCAGCAGTTGCAACAGCTCCCTGAGACTCTTCCATAAGAACTTTCATCTCATTCATAATCTCTTTGGCTGCTGCCGCAGACTCATCAGCAAGATTACTGATCTCTTCAGCAACTACAGCAAATCCTCGGCCGGCTTCTCCTGCTCTTGCTGCTTCTATAGAAGCATTAAGCGCCAACAGATTAGTCTGGGATGCAATAGAGGTGATTGCTGCGACCTTGGCACCTATGTTGCTTACAGCATCACTGGTAGCATTAATCCGCTCTGCAATCTCTGTAATCCTCATACTCATATCCTCTGAACTTTCACGAAGTTCATCAAGATTCTGAGCCGTCCCTTTACTTTCTTCATTCATACTGTCAGTCGTACTCTCAAGAGAATTGGTACTACTCATAACATTGGCAACTGCTACACTTATACGTGTAACGTTATCATTGGCATTCTGAATATCCGATGCCTGTTGAAGTGCTCCTGATGCGATTCCCGCAACCGCTTCAGCAACGCCATCAGATGTACATGATATCTGATCGGCAGTATCTGCAAGTTCCTCTGACGAAGCGTTAACCGACTCAACTGCTCCTTTAAGATGCATGATAATCTCCGATAACTTATCAATAAGATTATTAGAATCCCTGATCATCTGACCCACTTCATCATTCTGATTCGTATACTGATCTATTATTATAAATTCACCCTCTGCAAGATGTGACAAGGAATCTGCAACAAGTCCGACACTGTTTTTGATATATGCAATAATCTTGAAAGACGAAATTCCAACTACTGCTATAAGAGTAAAACATATAATCAGAATTACAACTGATTTCTTCCTTATCTGGCTGCTCATACGTTGATCCTGATACTTGGCATATTCATCAATAATTTCTTCTAAATTCTTAATACCGGTTCTTGCATCACCAAAGATACTTGCCTGAGCATAGTAATCTCCCGTTCCGGCTACCGGATCATAAATAGAATCCCATGAATTAATATCTCCTAATGTTCTGTCTAAAATCACATCACATCCATCAGCCTGATCCTTAATGCGAAAAGACTTATATAGATACTGATCTGATGACATCATTTTATTAATTTCGTCGAGTCCATCAAGTACCTGTTGATGATATTCTTCGTAGTCCTCCATATTACCGGTCTTGTATGCTTCAGTACCCGGAAGCTGCAATCTGTCTATTGCCATCTGGGTCTTATGAAAATTACGATCAACCGTCATCAACTTATCACTTAACTGCTTGATCTGTTCATAATAAACATGCCTGGATTCTTTAAGTGTATTATTCTGTCCAATTCCAAGCATTATCGCCAGAATAATTATCATTGCCATCTGCGGGATACTGTTAAACAACAGTTTTCCTCGTATACTCATATTTTTTAACATATAATCATAACCCCCTTTTCACCCCTAGTATATATGGTTTAAGTATATAATAAAATTCTCAAAATTTCAATTAGAATATTGACTATTTATCAATAATATGATACAAGATAAAGACCGTAAAAGTCTGTTTTATTTCCAGTATTGCAAAGCACAACATCTACGGAAGCCGTATAATATGCACAAAGGCAAAAGAAAGAAAAAGGAGTAATCATGAACTGTTTTCTATATGTTAACACAGAAAAAATATCAGAAACTCATATGGCCGCTATCAATGAATACACAAAACGTCTTTCACCATATTGTTCAGTAAAAGTGACGGCAAAAAATAAAGTCGAACTGCCAAAAGATATAAATAAACCGGATCACAGACTTTTAATTATAAAAAAAGGAACATCCACCCATTCATCCACCGATCTGGCAGATTACATTAATCATATACAGATAAGCGGAATATCTACCTTACATGTAGCAATCGGAATCTATGACTTTAGCAGTAATCCGGATATCCTCTCAATCAGTGCCTTCGATATGTCAGCAGAAACCTCTGCTTTACTGTTTATGGAACAACTATACAGAGGTTATACTATAATCACAGGAAAAACTTATCACAAATGAAGTATTTCCTCTAATAATATGATCCTCATAAGCTGGTGTGGAAATGTCATCTTCGAAAAAGACATTTTGACATCAGCTAATTTTTTGACATTTTCAGGAAGTCCCAATGAACCCCCTATCAAATAAGTTATACAATTTTTCCCAAAATCAAAAGCATTATGAACAATTTCCCTATGTTTATCCGAAGTAATCTCCTTTCCCTCAATACACAGAGCAATGACAAAATTGTTTTTTTCGATCTTTCCATAGATGGGTTTACACTCTTTTTCAAGAAATTTCTCTATAGAAGAGGCTTTTAATTTGTCCGGAATATTAGCATCCTGCAGTTCTATTATATCTATCTCATCATTTTTTCTTCTGATGGATTTTAGAAGTTCATCCACTTCATCTCTATAAAATTGTTCTTTTATCTTACCTATACATATTATTTTATATTTCATACAAACCTTCCAAATACTAACAATATCAATTAAAACTTCTTCCTTAAAATTCGAAATTTACACATATATTGTTTTCAATTTGTTTTATTTAATGTCATAATTTGTTCATATTTATATTTTATATTAATGACAGTAACCTTTTTATAATTTTTTCATTAATTCTCCCTTATACTTATACGGAAAGAGACCCATGTAACATCGGGTCTCTTTTTTATAAGAAATTGCGATTCTTATAAAGTAAAAACGCTCCGGTTAATTTTTTAAACTTCTTCATTAAGCATTTTGTTAAATTCCAAATCCATCTCTTCCGAAGGCTTTTTCGTGATAAGTGATACAATGATTATACATAAAAGACTTACAAAAAATCCTATTGCCAGTGAATAAAGTCCCGTGTGTTTCCCCAGCGTAACTTTGACAGCTCTTCCTGCCTCGTCAACTGAATTAACAATTTTGATATAATCCCATGCAATTACTGTTAACGCACCCGAAACAATTCCCGCAACCGCACCGGGAAGATTAATTCTCTTCCAATACAGAGAGAGCAAAACTGTCGGACCAAAGGCTGCACCAAAACCTGCCCAGGCATTTGACACAAGTCCCATAACAGAACTATCAGGATTAAGTGCAATCACATACGCAATCAAAGCAATAATAACAACAGTAAAACGGCTTGCCGCAAGAACCGTAGAATCCTTTGCGTCTTTTTTGATAACTCCTTTAAACATATCCTCTGCAACAGCCGATGCCGATACAAGCAGTTGCGAATCAGCCGTAGACATAATTGCTGCCAATATTCCACAGAGGAATAATCCACCAATAAAATCAAGATTAAAATGCTCGACAAAAAGCTGCTTGATCATTTCAATGAAAACATTTTCCGAAGTGATATTTGCAAAATCACCTTCACCCAAAATATCTGGAAATAAATATGCACGTCCAACTATACCTATAAAAACAGCAAATGTTAATGACAAGGCAACCCATATTATAGCAATCGCCTTTGACTTGTTAAGCTCTTTTTCACTTGATACAGCCATAAATCTGACAAGAATATGAGGCATACCACAATATCCAAGCCCCCATGCAAGCTGTGAAATGATATATGTTGCCGATACGCGCTTACCTGAATCATTCATAATATTTAAGAAAGAACTTGCTCCGCCGGCAACTCCTGAGCTGTTAAGAACATCTGTCAAATTATCAGGTCCAACTATTCCATACGCAATTATGGGTACAAGAAGCACTCCTATAAGCATCAATGTTCCCTGAATAAAGTCTGTCGTACACACTGCCATAAATCCACCGAGAAATGTATAAATCAGTATTACCAGTGCACCTATTGTAAGTGCCACTTTATAGTTCATACCGAAAACAGATGCAAAAAGCTTACCTCCCGCAGTAAGTGATGATGCAGTATATACAAGGAAAAAGATAATGATTACAACAGATGAAATTGTTAATAGTATCTTATTTTTATCATGAAATCTGTTTTCCAGATACATCGGAAGCGTTAATGAATTATTAGCCACGATAGTATATCTTCTAAGTCTTGAAGAGACAAACAACCAGTTGCATACAGTTCCTATAAACAAACCTATTGCAATCCATGCCTGTCCGGTTCCGAAAGCATAAACACTTCCCGGAAGTCCCATCAAAAGCCACCCACTCATATCAGAAGCCTGTGCAGACAGTGCCGCCACCCATCCGTTAAGATTACGACCTCCAAGAAAATAATCTTCTGAATTTTGTGTTTTACCTGCGTAATTGGCACCTATAACAATCATTAATAACATATAAGTGCCAAAAGCGATTAAAACCCAGATAATAGAATCAATCATTGTTAAATTCTCCTTATGATAAAATATAATTCTAGGTAATTGCGAAACTCCTTTTCTTTCATTTGCCTTTGTGCATATTATACAGTTCCATTGCAGGCACGCTTTCGCTGCTCGGCGCACGCAACGGTACTAAACTCATACTTCGTATTCGCTAAGTACCGGCGGCTTGAAAGCACCTGCGTATGTAATCTGTACAATATGCACAAGGCAATCAACAGTATTGATTAGTTTCGCAATTACTTAATATATAATCCGATTTATAATATCACAATGAAGATTAAAATGCAAAAATATGAATTAAAAAATCCTAGTGACAAAAAGTATAAAAGCACTTATAATTATGAAGGTGTGTATTCAATACATCGCTATCTCACTTTATTCAGATCTTTAATAACGGAGGATATATATTATCATGGACATTTTGTCAATTCTACAGTTGCTCGGAGGTATGGGACTCTTCTTATACGGAATGAGTCTTATGGGTTCATCCCTTGAAAAAGTAGCCGGTTCCGGTCTTGAAAGAATCCTTGAGAAATTGACCACAGGTAAAAACAAAGCAGCCGGATACTTAAAGGGTTGGGGGCTCGGTACCGGTGTAACGGCAATAATACAGAGTTCAGCCGCAACCACAATAATGCTTATAGGTTTTGTAAATGCAGGTATTATGAAACTTACACAGGCAATCCCCGTAATCATGGGTGCCAATGTCGGTAGCACTGTTACCGCCCAGATACTACGTCTTGGAGATCTTGGCTCTAACAATATTGTCCTCCAACTGTTAAAACCCGCATCATTTGCTCCAATGCTAGTAGGAATAGGAGCATTTATCGTACTTTTTTCCAAAAAGAAACAAGCCAAAAATATAGCAGGAATACTTGTCGGATTAGGAGTTCTCTTCTATGGAATGACAACCATGGAGGATGTGTTTGCTCCTCTTAAAGATTCACCTGCTTTTCAGAATGCTTTTGTATCTTTTAACAATCCTTTTATTGGAATATTAACAGGTCTTTTGGTAACCGCTGTAATTCAGAGTTCAAGCGCTTCAATCGGTATACTTCAGGCTTTATCTGCAAGTGGAAGCGTTACCTACGGTTCTGCATTCCCTATAATAATTGGTGCCAATATCGGTAAATGTATGACTACTATTCTCGGTGGAATAGGCGGAAACAAGAAAACTAAACGCCTTGTTTTAAGTTATATCCTGTTCAATCTTTTCGGAGCTTTAATATTTGGCACATTAACTTATGCAATATATTATACTGTTGGAATCGGTTTTTTCGGTAATTTTGTCAACCGCGGTGGAATAGCCAATATCCATTTTTTATTTAACTTCCTTACTAGTATTATCCTGCTTCCCTTCTCTCAGAAATTGAGCAATTTAACCGAGAAGATTATCGGTACGGATGAAGTGTCAAAAACAGACAAGCAGCTTGCCACATTAGATGATTTGCTTCTTAAAACACCAACTATTGCTTTAGAACAGTGTAAGAACGTTATATCTGCCATGGCGGATGCAATTTACGAAAACTACATTCTCTCAACAAGATTGATATACAACTATGATCCCGAAAGATTTACGCAGCTTGAGGAAAATGAGAGTTTTATTGATAAATGTGAAAGTGCACTTTCTTCCTATATCGTAAAAATCAATTCCAAAAGACTTTCTAAAGACGATAGGCTTGTAGTTGCAGAAATCCTTAACTCCGTAAGTGATTTTGAACGTATGGGGGATCATTGTATGAACATATATTATGTCGCTCAGGATAAGAATGAACAAAACATCCACTTCTCTCCTGCCGGGCATTTTGAAGTTGATACTATAATAAACGCTGTTGATAACATAATGAAAACAACCTTTGAAAGCTTTAAAAATGATGACATTTCATCAGCACAGAGAATTGAACCTATGGCAGAGACTATCGACAGACTTAAAGAAATAATCAAAACTCACCATGTCGAAAGACTTCAGACAGGCGATTGCGGAATTGCCGGAGGTATATCATTAGTCGATCTTGTTACAAGTTTTGAGCGTATAGCATCTCACTGTGCAAACATCTCTCTCCACATTGTCAAACGTGTTGAAAACGATAAAGGGTTCGATGAAATGCACGGTCATGTAGGCGACAGTTTCAGCGAAGAATACAAGGCATTATATCACTATTATGAATCACTTTATATCTCACCTGTAATAAACGAAAAACAGGCATTAAAAGCTGAGATGGAATACAGAACACAGCAGGAAAACAATTTGACTATAGACAAAAAGACAGATAGTGTTAAAACCAAACCTTCCAGCAAAGCCAGCGAGAAAACTTCAACCAAGTCTTCTAACAAGCAGGATTCAAAACAGAAAACTAAGAAAACAGAAAAGAGTAAGAAGCAAAAGTAAATATCAATCCTTACTTTCTATTATCAAAGCTGTCCCCTCTCCCACATGGAATCGGGCAGCTTCTTCTTTTATTTCATTACTGACAGTGAGACTAAGTCCCTGAGCTACCGTTGCATTACTAAGCGGGTATTCCACTCCTTCTAATGTAACATGTGCAATATAAGGCGACACAGGGATTACAGAAACGTATTTTCCCCATTGCTCTACCTTGCGGATAACACACTCATTTTTACCTTTTTCCCCACAAATAAGCTGTATCCTGTTATTGGCATCTGCTATAATACATTCCATATGATTGTCATTAGCATAGATAAGCAGTCCAATATTTGATAACACATGGTCAATTCTTGAACCTGTTGCCCCTATCATGGTCACTTTTGAGGCACCGTATTCTTTTGCGTAATTAAGGGCAAGTGCAGAATCTGTCAAATCCTTCCTGGTTGGATATTTGACTATTTCAGAATTAAGCTCTTCATTTTCTATTCGCTGTTCGTATCTTTTTAGAATTTCAGACGAGGCGGTGTCAAAATCACCCAGAATAAGATCAGGCACAACACCAAGTTCATCAGCATATTCAAGACCTCTATCAACAGCAAAGACCTTATCATAAGATAAGGTCTCAATATATTCTTTAGCAAAGGAAATATCAAGATATCCCCCTGTTATCACCAATATATGAAGCATTAATTTTCACCTCAGTTAAATTATTCATATAATACTATCTAATTGCCTGAAGAAATCCTCTGACATTTTCTTCTTTGTTACCTTTAAATACAGCAGATCCGGCAACGATAACATTCGCTCCCGCATTGCAAACCTCTTTAACATTATTAAGCCCTATTCCACCATCTACCTGTATATACATATCAGGCTTACCAACTTTAACTGTAATTTCACGAACAAGATTTAATCTGTCAATTGAGGCCTCAATAAATTTCTGACCACCAAAACCGGGATAAACACTCATGACAAGGACCATATCTACATCATTCACATACGGTTCAATCAAAGAAACTTCAGTATCCGGGCTAATTGCAAGACCGGCTTTAACTCCTTTTTCACGTATCTTGTCAAGTGTCTCTGACACATTCTCACAAGCCTCATAATGAACTGTTATCATATCAGCACCGTTTGCCACAAACTCATCAATATATCGTATCGGTTCATTTATCATTAAATGCACATCAAAGAACGCATCTGTAACCTTTCTAACAGAACCAATCACAGGCATCCCAAATGATATATTCGGTACAAACATGCCATCCATAACATCCAAATGAATCCATTGTGCTCCGGCATCTACCACTGCCTTTATATCATTTCCCAAAGTTGAAAAATCTGCTGATAGTACCGATGGTGCCAAAATATTCATATCACTACTCTCCTGTTTAAAAAATAAATATACGGACAAGTTCAGTATTTTCTTCTGTCCTTTATCTCTTCGAAAAACAACTTGTAATTATCATATCGTTCTTTGGAAACCGTCCCATCTAAAACCGCATCTATAACGCCGCATTCTCTTTCCCCGATATGATTGCATCCCCTGAATCTGCAGTATTGCTCAAATTCCTCAAACTCAAGATAATAATCCTTTAGCTCTTCTGCATCTATATCATCTAAAGCAATATTGCTAAAACCCGGTGTATCCATGAGAAAAGTGTCCTCAGAAATAGGTATGAGTTCTGAATGTCGGGTAGTATGCTTGCCTCTTTCAATCTTTTTACTTATCTCACCGGTGTCCATATTGGCATATGGACTTAACATATTCATAATGGATGATTTACCTACACCGGAAGGACCCGCCAAGGTTGTTATCTTCCCTTTGAGACACTCATGTAATTTATCAAGACCATGTTGTTCTTTTGTACTTGAAAATATGACATCATATCCTGCATTTATATACATGCCTTTATACTTGTCACACAATTCATCATTGCCTAAATCCGACTTGTTAAAGCATATAACTGTAGGTATGCTCTGTTTCTTCATCATTATCAGAAATCGATCCAACAGATTAAAATTCGGTGCCGGACTAAGCATGGCAAACACAACAAGCGCCTGATCAACATTAGCTACCGCCGGTCTTATCAGTTCACTTCGTCGTTCTCTTATACCCTCAATATTTCCGATATGATTATCCTTATCTACTATGCGCATTTTAACATCATCACCGACTAACGGCTTGACTTTAAGATTTCTAAAAATACCTTTTGCCCTGCACTCGTATATAACATCATCTGAGTACACATAGTAGAATCCGCCTATTCCCTTAATAATCTTGCCTGTGATCAAATCCATAGCTTACTGCTCCACAGTTTTTAATTTTGCCTGCAGAGTAGATGTGAACATAGATGTAATATCTGCTCCTGCATCATCCTGTACGCTGTATAACAAACTTATATTATCCTTGCTTGAAAGTTCACATGATGCAATACCTGAACCATCAAGCGGAAGACTTGCTTCATCATACCAGTCATTAATTATAGGATATGTGGTATCACCTACCTTAAGTGTTACTGAAATCTTAACAAGTTTTCCTTCAGGAAATTCATATCCGCTGTTACTTATATAACCAGAAAATGACGCTGAATAAGATGTCTTAACAGGCTTCTTGCCTTTACTTATTGTGATATCTATCTTAGTATCTTCCTTAACTTCCGTTCCTGCTGCAATACTCTGTGAAATAACTTTTCCTTCATCAACACTGTCACTGTATTCCTGTGTGACATTACCAAGCTTAAGTTTTACATCTGAAAGGGCAGTTTCTGCTTCTGTAACGGTCTTCTTTTTAAGATCCGGTACTTTTGCTACCTTAACCTCTTTACCCTTGCTGACTACAATCTTAACCTGCGTTCCTTCGCCAGCCTGTTCTCCCGCCTCAGGTGTCTGACTGATTACATGGTTTTCCTCAACCTCATCACTGTAATCATCATCGTCTACAACTTCAAAACCGGCAGCCTCTAGGATTGATTTAGCCTCTTCTAAAGTTTTACCTACAACATCAGGTACTGCCGCTTTCTTCTGTCCCTTACTGATAACAAGTGTTACCCTGTCATCTTCTTTAAGCTCTGTTCCTGACTCTATACTCTGGCTGGCAACCTTACCCTCTTCAAACTTATCAGTATAATCTCTCTCAATTACATATGAGATATTCATATCTTCTAACTGTTTGATAGCCTCTTCTTCATCATAACCGACAAGATCAGGCATTTTATTATTTTCAGCTTCTGTAGTTGTAACTTCTGTTTCTGTTGCAGTTGTCGGTTTTTTATCCTTCTTGAAAACTCCAAATATCGATATAAGAGCAACAATAATAATAATTCCGATAATAACAGTAGCAACTATCGCTCCTATTGTGATCATTTTCTCAACCTTAGAATCGATCTCATCATCATCTTCATCTTTTTCTTCAAATAAAGGCTTACCGTCATCCTTCTCATCATCATCATATTCAAAATCTTCATCATACAGACTGTTAAGCGCAGCCTTAGCCTCTTCTAACTCAGATCTGTTATGATTAACCGGAAATACAGTTGGTCCAACATTTTCAGATGCACTCTTGATAGCGTTAAGTTCCTCTGATGATATCTGAATAGTAGGTGCATTTGACGGTATCATTGAGCTTGAAATTCCAACCTCTGCGTTAGGATCCATTGTTATCTTTCTAAGATCCGCCAACATCGCATTAGTGGTAAGATATCTCTGCTCAGGTCTCTTCTGTGTAGCTTTCAACACTATTCTTTCCAAACCAACCGGAATATCAGGATAATACTCTCTCGGAGGTATTATCTCACTCTGAATATGCATCAATGCAACCGTAACATTGTTCTCGCCCTCAAAAGGAACTCTTCCGGTAAGCATCTCATAAAGAGTTATACCAAGCGAATAGATGTCAGAGCGCTCGTCAGAAAACCCACCTCTTGCCTGCTCAGGTGAAATATAGTGGACGCTGCCCATTGCTGTTGAAGCTATAGTATTAGACGTTGCCGCTTTGGCAATACCAAAATCAGTTACTTTGAGTGTTCCGTTCTTGGATACAATTATATTCTGAGGTTTAATATCACGATGAATGGTGTGATGTTCATGTGCAACCTCGATACCGGAACAGATCTGGATAATGAAATCCAATGCTGTTGCATAATTTAATCTGCCGTTCTGCTGGATATATTCTTTCAGGGTAATACCCTCAACAAGCTCCATTACAATATAGTAATATCCACTTTCTTCCCCAACATCAAAAACATTCACAATATTAGGGTGTGAAAGACCTGCAGCTGACTGAGCCTCCATTCTGAACTTGCTGACAAAGCTCTTATCATCAGAAAACTCAGGTTTTAACACCTTCATTGCAATATATCTGTTAAGCACATGATCCATTGCCTTATATACAACGGACATGCCTCCCGATCCAATTTCCTCTGCTATTTCATAGCGACTCTGTATTATCATTCCTGGTTCAAACATAATCACACCTCATTCACTGTCTGTTCAATAACTACAACGCCTATATTATCTTTACCGCCATAATAATTGGCTCTTTCTATCAATTCATCACAGCATCTGTCCATATGCGGCTGTCTTTTTATTATCATCTCAATCTCATCATCTTCAACCATATTAGTAAGACCATCCGAACATAACAAAATCTTATCTGTAGACTCAAGCTCGAGCTCAAAAAAATCCGGCACCGCTTCTCTCGCTGTTCCCAAAGCCCTGGTTATTATATTCTTTTCAGGGTGGAATCTTACTTTTCTTCTTTCAAGCTGTCCTGTACGAATCAGTTCCTCTACAAGAGAATGATCCAATGTTATCTGTCTTATCTCTTCTCCTACGATATATAACCTGCTGTCTCCTATATTGGCTACATATAATTTGTTTTCAACTATTACTGCTGCAACAAATGTCGTTCCCATCCCACGCAGTTCAGCATGGTCTGCCGACATTTGAAAGAGGCGGTCATTAACTTTGGAAATCCCTGTCTTTATAATCGTTATTGGATTCACATAATCACATTCTTTTACATAATCAACAAACCATGATACCGCATGCGCAGATGCATAATCTCCTGCTTTGTGACCACCCATTCCATCAGCTACAATATATAAATTCGGGAGATTACCGATGCTCTTATCCGAAAAATATATGCAGTCCTGATTCATGACTCTGCACATTCCGATATCAGTTTTTCCGTATGATACCATCGAAAACCTCCTTTTACTCACAATAATACAAACTCAATTTCAAATCATATCACAGATATTACCAAAAAGCAAGATTACTGACAACTACATCACGTACCCATTCAGCTTTGTTTCATTTCAATATATGCTTTTCTAAGCTGTCCACAGGCAGCATCTATATCTTTTCCCATACTTCTTCTAACTGTCGCATTGATTCCATGTTTTTCCAAATGTTCTTTGAACCGCGCCACTCTGTTTCTGTCTGATCTTTTATAATTCCGTTCTTTAATCTGATTGACAGGTATAAGATTGACATGACACGGAAATCCTCTTAATAAATCCGAGAGCTTATTTGCATCATCTACGGAATCATTTTCTCCTGCAACTAAAGAATATTCAAACGTGATTCTTCTTCCTGTCTGATTAAAATAATACCTACACGCATCAAGAACTTCACTGATAGAATATTTTTTTGCAATCGGCATTAATTTCTGTCTCTTCTCATCAACGGCTGCATGCAGTGATAATGCAAAAGTTATTGAAAAATGCTCATCAGCAAGCCGTTTTATCTCAGGCACAAGTCCGCAACTTGAAACAGTGATATTTCTCTGGCTTATGTTAAGACCATTAGGGTCAGACAAAATCCTGATAAAACTGCACAGATTATCGTAGTTATCTAACGGCTCTCCCGTTCCCATAACCACAACATTTGATACACGTTCATCAGTATCTTTCTCTATATAATAAATCTGATCGAGCATTTCAGAAGCTTTGAGATTTCTTGAAAGACCCAGAAGTGTAGATGCACAAAACGAACATCCCATTCTACAACCGGCCTGTGAAGATATGCACACAGAATTGCCATGTTTGTACGGCATGAATACACTTTCAATAACATTGCCATCCTCTAAACAAAACACATATTTAATAGTGCCGTCAACCTGTGATTCAAACCTGTCAGAAGCTGAAACAACAGTGAATTCATCTCTTATATCATCTCTAAGTGTTGCCGGCAGATTAGTCATCTCGTCAACACTTCTTACCAGTTTGACATGACACCATTCATATATCTGTTTCGCGCGAAATTTCGGATATCCCTTACCCACAATATAATCAGTAAGTTCAGGAAGTGTTAAAGATTTAATATCCATCTCTCTCTCCATAGCATAATAGTATATATTATAATTTCTTTCTGAATTTGGCTATATAGAAGCCATCGCATTTTACAAAACCCGGAAGTAATTGCAGACTGTAAGGCTTCTCCATATACTCTTTCAAATCCTCCGGAACCAATCCGCCAATGTCTTCACCCTCAAAAGGAAAATGCGAGAGAAACCATTCTGAATTTTCATCATTCTCAGAAGGATTGATAGTGCATGTACTGTATATAAGAATTCCGCCCGGTTTAACATACTCCGCAGCATTACTCAATATATTTCTCTGAAGATTAGTAAGTTCAAGCAATTGACTTTTTCTAATATGATATTTGACATCATTTTTCCCGGAAAGAACACCAAGTCCGGAGCATGGAAGATCCGCTAACACTATATCAGCATATTCTTTCCTGTCCTCATCCGGAACAAGAGCATCATATTTTAAGGCTCTGATATTATCAAGCTCTAATCGTTCAATATTTTCATTTATCTTATCAATCTTGCTATCAGTCAGATCTCTGGCTTCAACGAACGCTTTGCCCTGCAGCTTTTCAGCAAAATGAGTGGACTTTCCTCCGGGAGCTGCACAGAGGTCAAGAATCTTAAGTGGCTCTTCCAAATCGTCTTTCGCCATTTCAGAAGCCCCGGAAATGCCGTATACAAGCATAGAACTCTCATCCTGTATGAAGAATTCCCCCTCTTTAAATCCGGGTATACGATTAACATAGTTGACATCGGACAGGCGTAGAGCATCCTCAACATACAACCCATTTTCAACGCTGATTCCAAAATCTTCTATCTTTTTGATCAGTTCACCCTTAGATATCTTTCTGTTGTTTACCCTTATGGTAAGCTTCTTCTCATCAAGTGATGCTTTCAGGATTTTAACAGCCTTATCTTTTTTAAACCACTCAATATATTCTTCAACTATCCATGCAGGCATTGAATATTTAATAGAAAAGTAATTAACCTCATCCTCCTCTTTCGTAGGAAACACTACCTTATCTTTATTTCTGCCTATCTGTCTTAACACCCCGTTTAAAAATCCTGACAGATTAGCAAAGCCTCTCTTTTTTGCAAGCTTAACACACTCATTAACCGCTGCCTGGTCAGGAACACTGTCCATATAAAACATCTGATATACGCCCATACGGAGCAAAACTCTTATTAGAGGTTTGCATTTGTTAATCTTAGTCTTACTATAACAATTAACGATATAATCCAACTTAATGGTATACTCTGTAACACCTTCCACTAAGCGCGACAAAAAAGCCCTATCCTGCTTACTCAAAAACTGGTGAGCGAAGAGCTGTCTGTTTAAGGCATCCTTTATAAATACATTGTTTTTCTCTGCCTCTAACAATACATCCAAGGCGAGTTCTCTGATATTTTCCTCTTTTTTCACGTCGTATGCTCCTCCGTGCAAAAATATTAATTAAGCACCGTTCCTACATTAATCTCATATCCACGAAGAAATGCGTCGGCATCCATTCTCTTTTTTCCTTCAAGCTGCAGATTTAAAACGCGAAGAGCACCAACACCGCAGCTTACCGTAAAGCTTTTCTTATCAACTGCTATGACCGTACCGGGTTTCTCTTTTGCAGAATCATTTTCATCAACAACTAAAGCATTATAAATCTTTAATATTTTTCCATCCAGTTTTGTATATGCAGAAGGCCATGGATTAAGTCCTCTTATTAGACGTTCTATTACAACCGCATCCTCACTAAAGTCTATAAGTCCCATTTCCTTACTCAACATCTTGGCATAGCTGGATTTGCTATCATCCTGTTTTGTTCTGTTTGCAGTTCCCTTATCAAGCTTATCAAGAGTATCAACAATTATCTCTCCGCCCAGAACCGCAAGCTTGTCAAATAACGACCCACCGGTCTCGTCAGATGAGATATCTATAATACGTTGATCGATAATATCTCCTGTATCAAGTCCTTTATCCATATACATGGTTGTCACTCCGGTCTTTTTTAGCCCGTCTATAACAGCCCACTGAATTGGTGCAGCACCTCTGTACTCAGGCAAAAGTGATGCATGAACATTAACACATCCAAGTCTCGGCAGTGAAAGAATACTTTCCGGAAGAATCTGTCCAAATGCGACAACTACAATAACATCAGGAGCTATCTTTGTAAGTCTTTCAACGAATTCACTATCTCTTACTCTGTCAGGCTGTGCAACTTCAAGGCCGTGCACTAATGCCGTCTCTTTAACCGGAGGAAAAACAAGTTTCTTACCTCGTCCTTTTGCCTTATCCGACTGAGTCACTACAAGTGCTATCTCATGTCCTGCTTCTATCAATGATTCCAAGGTATTTACCGCAAAATCCGGTGTACCCATAAATACTATCTTCATATAATCTCCCTACTAAAATTCATCTTCCTCTTCATACATAGCTTCCTCTGCTTCAACATCACGCAAAGGACCTTCTGCAACATCTTTATATAGTACGCCATCTAAATGATCCAACTCATGGCAAATAGCTCTTGCAAACAACTCAGTTGCCTCTAAAGTCACCTCTTTCATATCTCTGTCCAAAAACTTCACTACTACCCTGTTAGGTCTGGTAACTTCTGCAACTTTTCCCGGAATACTCAAACATCCCTCATCACCGCACTGCTCTCCATCGCTCTCTAAAATTACGGGATTGATCATTACATAAGGATTGTCATACGGATTCTCATAATCCACATCAATTACGACAATACGTTTAAGAACTCCGACCTGTGGTGCTGCAAGTCCTACACCTGCCGCATCATACATGGTTTCCAACATATCGTCTATGAGAGTTTCTGTTCTCTCATTCATCTCCTTAACTTCCTTGCATTTTTTTCTTAAAATATCATCGCCATCTACTCTTATCTGTCTTAAAGCCATTATTATATCTCCTGTTTTCTGTAATTAAATTATCCTTATCAGTAATATACAAGTCGCTACATTACTTCTTAATTTTGACACTTAGATAATAATATAACACAAACTTAATAAATACGCTATCCTTGAAATCAAAAAACTGTAAACACATCTCCTTATATCAATAACTTCTCATCGGATCAAGATCGAAACTTATGTAGCAATCACCAAACTTTTCTGTTTTCTCTAACTGTTCTTCAAGATAATCTTTGACCGCAGTTAAATTTGATACATCCTTATCCTTTATATATATCACCCTTCTGTATTTATCTCCAAGCTTATATATTCCGGCTTCACAAGGGCCAATCTTTCTAATCTTAAAATTATCATTTATCATCCCCTCGATAAAATCTGCCAGTTCAACAGACATTGAATCTGTTGGAGACTCCATAAATATCGCCAGCATATGTGAAAATGGAGGATAGGATAACATTTTTCTGTAAGCGCTCTCCTCTTCAAAGAACATATCATAGTCCTGTTTGGCAGCAGATGTGATGCAGTAGTGATCGGGCTTATAAGTCTGAACAACAACTTCACCGGCCTTGTCTCCACGACCTGCCCGTCCCGCTGCCTGCGTAAGAAGATCAAAGGTCTTTTCACTAGCCCTGTAATCGCTCTCAAAGAGCGTAGTGTCAGCCGCTATAACTCCCACCAGCGTAACCTGCGGAAAATCATGTCCCTTAACGATCATCTGTGTACCTATTAAAATATCCGCCTCTCCACATGCAAATGCAGACAATATCTTTTCATGCGAATCCTTCTTTTTAGTTGTATCCGCATCCATTCTCAAAACTTTAGCCTGAGGGAATAATTCTTTTACACCCTCCTCAACCTTCTGGGTTCCCACTCCAAAGCCTGCAATAAATGCCGAACCACACTCAGGGCACTTTGCCGGCTTTTTCTGTTCGTATCCACAGTAATGACATACCAGTCTCTCATTTGCCGTTTTACTGTCATGAATAGTGAGTGACACATCGCAATGCGGACATATAAATACATGTCCACAACTTCTGCAGGATACAAAACCGGCATAACCTCTTCTGTTGATGAACAGCATAGTCTGTTCGCCCTTCTTTAGTCTGTCCGAAATCTGCTCCTTTAATCTGTTACTGAACATACTCTTGTTGCCAAGCTCTAGTTCCCTTCGCATATCTATAACGGAAACCCTTGAAAGTGTTGCATTATCTCTTGCTCGCTTGTTAAGACAAAGCATCTTATATTCACCGTCTTTTGCCTTCCGGTAAGACTCAACCGAAGGTGTCGCAGAACCCAAAAGCACTGTTGCACCGCACATTTTTGCACGATGTATGGCCACCTCTCTGGCATGGTATTTCGGAGGCTGATCACTCTTGTAAGTTGTCTCATGTTCCTCATCTATAACAATAATCCCAAGATTCTTAAACGGAGCAAACAGAGCTGACCTCGGTCCTATCATCACCGATACATCGCCATTTTTTGCCCTTTCAAACTGATCATATCTCTCTCCCTTTGAGAGTCTTGAATTCATTATGGTTACTTTATCACCAAATCTGTTTCTGAATCTTTTCACAGTCTGATAGGTAAGTGCTATCTCCGGTATAAGCACAATAGCCTGTTTGCCCTGTCTTATCACATGCTCAATTATCTCGATATACACTAAAGTCTTTCCGCTACCCGTTATTCCCTTTAACAGATACGTCCTGTTATCACCCTTATCAAAATCATCAACAACTGTGTCTATTACCTGTCTCTGTTCATCATTTGGTATCTCTTTACTAACCTTTGTGCTTTCACCACTACCGCAACCGAGTACATTTCGATAATAGCCTTCTTCTTCAACGGCAAGGACACCTTCCTTCTCCATAGCCTTTATCGTTGCGGATGAAATATTTAACTTACCTGTAACCAGTTCATACGGAATCACCAGCTCTTCTGCCAGTTCATTCAAAAGTCTTATCTTAGCCTTCGCTCTCTTCTTCTCATATCTTGCTATATATTCAAAAACCGCTTCACTGTCTATCAGCAGTCTGACTTCCTTTTTAACAAGGCCTTTAACCTTCTGCCTTATCGGCATAACGGTACTTAGAGCATTTATCATGGTTGAGCCGTAGGTCTCCTTGATAAATGCCGCAAGCTCAATAAGAGAACCCGACACCTCAACATCTTTCTCGTTAACACCCAATATACTTTTAAGCTTACTCTCATCTATTTCTGCTTTATCAGAAAGTCCGATAACATATCCTTTTCTGACACTGTTACCACGACCAAAAGGGATAGATACACACATACCGATGTGTATCTGTCCCTCTAATTCTTCAGGTATTATATATTGAAATGTTCTGTCTATTGCTTCATGAGAAATATCTATTATTATATCCGCAAATCTTTGTGACATCCTCTTCCTCTAAGACCTCTTTAATAAGGTCACGCTCATCCATATGGTATTTCTTTCCTTTAATTTCCTGATAATCCTCATGGCCTTTACCTGCAAGGATTATCACGTCGCCCTCTTTCGCATTCATTATCGCATATCTGATGGCTTCTTTTCTGTCAATTATCTCAACATACTTTCCGGCTGTTTTACCTATACCCACTTTGATATCATCTATGATAGCCTGAGGCTCTTCATCTCTTGGGTTATCGGAGGTTATTATCGTAAGGTCAGCCATATTACCTGAAACCTCACCCATCTCAAATCTTCTTGTCTTTGATCTGTTACCGCCGCATCCGAACAAGCTCACCAATCGTTTAGGAGAGTAAGCTCTTAAAGTCTTTAATATACTCTCTAAGCTCATGGCATTGTGTGCATAGTCTATCATAAGGGTAAATGAATCAGATATAGGAATCATTTCTACTCTTCCCTTAACATGGATATCTCCTAAAATCTCAAGGATTATATTCATATCAACACCCATCTCACAAGCTATTGCTATTGCTGACAAAGAGTTATGTACAGAGAAATCGCCCGGCAGGCTCACTCTCACCTTACCGTTAAACCTGCCATCGAGGTCATAGGTTATACCAAGCTCTCCATCCTTTTCATAAAGGTCAACATTTTTCGCCTGATAATCTGCACCATCTTTCATACCAAATGTAATCATTTCGCAGGTAGCAGTTTTCATCATCTCTTTTGCATACTCATCATCTATATTAAAAATGCCTTTCTTACAAAGAGTAAACAGCTTAGACTTCCATCCCATATACTCTTCAAAACTTTTGTGCTCATTAGGTCCGATATGGTCTTCTGAAAGATTGGTAAATATTCCGTAGTCAAAAGAAATACCTGCAACTCTGTCTAACATAAGTCCCTGCGAAGACACCTCCATAACAACACTGTCCATGCCGTTATCGACCATTTCCTTTAAGTATCTCTGGATAACCAATGATTCAGGAGTTGTGTTTTTTGCAGGGGTCACCTTGTCCCCGTTTATCACTTCAATAGTTCCGATAAGACCTGTCTTTTTTCCTGCTTTCTCAAGCATAGACTTGATCATATATGTTGTCGTAGTTTTACCCTTAGTTCCGGTAATACCGATAACATTTAACTTATCAGCAGGATTGCCGTAAAAAGCAGCGCTTATTACACCCATTGCATAACGCGTGCTGTCAACCTTGATAACAGCCACATCTAAAGCATCATCAAGTTCTACATCATCTTCAACAATTAATGTATTTGCACCATCGCTCACAACCTGTTCTGCAAAATTATGTCCGTCAAAATTTGCTCCCTTAATACAGAAAAAAAGAGTTCCTTCCGTAATCTTTCTGGAGTCATTCTCAACCTCAGTAATCTCCTTGTCAAGACTCCCCCTTATAAGTGTATAATCAATATCATTTAACAATTGTTCAAGCTTCATTTTACACTCTCCTCATATATTTACATATGTTGCTATTCACAGTACATATATATCACCAAAAAGAGCTGTCAAAAAGACAGCCCAATTCGTTATTATTCCTCCTCATCGTCACCGACAATCTTAACTTTACCCTGATATAATTCATCAACAGCAACAGATAAAGGCTTCTTGCCTGCTGCAGGAACATGCGGCTGTTCTCCGGCAATTATCTGTCTTGCACGCTTAGCTGTTGCAAGAACGATTGAATATCTGCTCTGTACTACCGGCTGTTCTCCCGGTTCTACCTCACTGTTAACTACTGCCATCAAATCTGTATAAGACGGATGTATCATAATGTATATGCTCCTTTCATTTGCTCTTATTACTTCTTACTTATTATTTCTTATTACCTCTAATTCAGACTTCATATTCTGCATATATTCCCTATTGCGTGAAGACTTAAAGCCCTCTGCACATATAACAGAATGAATATCATCCACACATACATCCAAGTCATCATTAACCACCAGATAATCATATGCTACCATGTCATCTGTTTCCTCAAATGCACGCTTAAGTCTCTTGGCAATCACCTTCTCATCCTCTGTACCTCTGCCCTCAAGACGGTTCTTAAGCGTCTGTGCATCAGGTGCAGTTATAAATATAAGTACCGCATCCGGATATTGTTCCTTAATATGCATCGCTCCCTGGACTTCTATCTCAAGAATAACATTATTTCCCTTCGAAAGTTCATCTTCAACAAACTTCTTAGGAGTTCCGTAATAATTCTCAACATACTGAGCCCACTCAATAAATCCGTTATAATCAATCAACTGCTCAAATTCTTCAACCGTCTTGAAGTGATAATCAACCCCATCAACTTCTCCGGTTCTAGGAGCTCTTGTGGTTGCAGAAACTGAAAGACTGTATCCATATTTCTCAACCAGTTTTTTAACAGCGGTTCCCTTTCCTACACCGGAGAACCCAGAGATTACTATTAACAAACCTTTTTTATTCATATGTTCACCTTCCGGAAATTATTCGTAACTATTCAATTCCTTCATAGCTACAATTATTCTATATTCTGAATCTGCTCTCTAACTTTCTCAATCTCAGTTTTGAGATCGATAGCTTTGTTAGATATATCAAGACTATCTGCTTTTGAAAGAATAGTATTAGCTTCTCTGTTCATCTCCTGAGCGATAAAATCAAGTTTGCGTCCGACATTATCACCCTGTTCAAGAATTGAGAGTGTATTCTCAATATGACTTCTCAAACGGACAGTCTCTTCATCCACACATATCTTATCTGCATAAATGACTACTTCCGCTGCAATACGGCTCTCATCAATAGCATTCCCCTCTAAAAGCTCTTTCACTTTACTTTCTAACTTGGCTCTGTAATTCTCAGTCAACGACGGCGAGATATTCTCAATATAATCTACCATATCCAGCATTCCGTTAAGCTTATTGGTAAGATCCTTCTTAAGAGCCTCACCTTCCCTTACTCTTGCTTCAACAAAAAGCGTTGCAGCCTCATCGAGTACTCCTACAAATTCCTTCCAAAGCTCATCATCAACCTCTGAATTCTCTTCCAGTGTAAAAACTTCAGGATATCTTGAAAGCATCGGGGCATTTATATCTGATGGAATAGAGAAATCTTCTCCCATCTTCTTCAAATAATTATAATATTCTTCTGCAACCTCTGCATTATACTTAACAAAAACATTATTCTTAGTATAGTCTTCATAAGTAACAAATATATCAACCTTGCCTCTTCCAATATACTTCTTCAGATGATTTCTCATATCTGCTTCAAAAGCATTGAACTTCTTAGGCATTTTGATATTAAGATCACAATATCTGTGATTAACAGACTTCATCTCAATAACTATCTTACGCTCTTTGGTTATGCTCTCTGCATGTCCAAAGCCTGTCATACTCTTTAACAACACTTCACCTACTTTTTTCAATTAATATTGTCCGTAAAAACACTTCAAGCTATTATATCAAACATGTCAATCAAATGCAAGATGTCATTTTAATCCTTTATCATCTCAATACCTGAAATATCAGGCAATGCCACCATTGAATAATTAGTATGATATATGACATATCCCGGATTAGACTCAGGCGGTTTCTTAAGATTACCTCTTCTTGTATAGTCTATCTCGACCTTAGGACTTGTCTTACCTGTCGAATAGTATGCGGCAAGTCTTGCTGCCTCCTCATATGTATTGTCAGGAACATCATCTGCTCCCTCAAGCTTAACTATGACATGTGAACCCGGCATTTCCTTGGCGTGAAACCATAAATCCTTAGGCCCTGCGGTTTTAAATGTCAGTCTGTCATTTTGCAGGTTGTTCTTCCCGACATACATGTGAAAACCATCAGAAGACACAAAGTGTAGCGGATTACTCTTTTCCTGCTTTCCTTTATTGTCACTTTTTTTCTCCTTTAAGAAGCCTGCGAGTGTCATCTCCTGTCTTATCTCATTAATATCTGCTTCAGAGCCTGCAATCTCAATACTATTCTGTAGAAGAAGCAACTGATCCAACGTCTGTTTACACTCCTTCACCAGAGTAAGCGATGCTTCATAAGTACGTTTCATTTTATTATATTTATCAAAATACTTATTGGCATTATTAGCCGCAGTTAACATTCCATCCAAGGGTATGGTTATCTCATTGCCATCATAATAATTGATGACAGTAATACTTTCATCTCCCTCTTTAATCTCATGTCCATAAGCCTGAAGCAGTTCACCGTAAAGTCTATACTTGTCACGTTTCTCTACATCCTTTAACTGCTTTAAAAGTATATCATATTTCTTAGAAGTCCTTTCAACCAAAGAAGATAAAACCTTTCTCAAATCAGTTGATTTCTGATGCATTCTGCTATATACATCTTTCTGGGCATAAAAATTTGACAACACCTCTGAAACATCATCAAATTTGACCACGGATAAATCTTCATACATACGCAGATACATTGCAGAAAATGCAATAGGTATATCCTTGTTATATACAATACACGGCTCATATCTGCCTGAATTTATCTTCTCTACAAATGATGAAAAAACCTTCCACAAAACATCCTTGTTATTTTCAGCCAGACTGTCAGTACTGAAATTACCGTCAACTCCTGCCTCATAACATATCTCCTCTGCCATCTCCTTAGATATGCCTGTAATAGATGAGAATATTGCCTTTACAATACTTAAAGGTTTTTCAAGCACCTCATTTTTAAATATATCCTCCGTCAATAATAACGGATTATACTTATCATTTGGCGGGAGAACATATTCTCTTCCGGGCAGCACCTCTCTTACTGAACTGATATTACTGCCTATTCTCTTGATTGAATCTATTATCTTTCCTTCAGAATCCGTAAAAATAATATTGCTGTATTTACCCATAAGCTCGATGACTAATTTCTTCTGACATACATCACCCATATCATCAAGATGTTCAATTGTAAGCTCTATTATTCGTTCAAAATCAGGCTGTCTTACATCTGTGATGCGTCCGTTGCCTACATGTTTCCTAAGAAGCATGCAAAAACTTGGTGCTTTCATTGGATTAGATTTATTCTCATCCAGAAAATATACCAGAGGAAGCGATGCACTGGAATTGAGCATAACGCGGAATGTTGTCCCCTGATTTTTAACAACAATATTCAGTTCATCCGCCTCAGGCTGATATATCTTGTATATTCTTCCACCTATAAGGCGTTCTCTCATATCCCTAACTATATTAGATATAACCACTCCGTCAAATGCCATGATCTGCTCCTTTCACACTTAAACCTATTTTTATGCAATTGCGAAACTTTATGAATTGTGAATTGCGTTGTGCATGTTATACAAATTCCATAAGCACGGTGCTTAGTACCGCTGCGTGCGACGAGCAGCGAGAGCGTGCCTGCGTTGGATTGTATAACATGCACAAAAGCAAAACAAAGAAATAGCATTTCGCAATTACCTATTAAACCTATACATATAAACACCGCGAGTGCAAAACTCGCGGCATTTTTTCATTTATAACATCCACTACTGATATATCTCCTCATACCTCTTAGCTGAGGTTTTCCATGAGTAATCCTCATTCATTGCACGAACCTGCATATTTTCCCAGCTCTTCTTCTGATTATAGAATACTTCTTTAGCATAATTAATGGTCTTTAGCAATTCGTTAGGATCATAATTTGCAAATGAGAAACCGGTTCCGGTCTGTTCATATTCATTATATGGAATTACGGTATCTTTAAGTCCACCTGTTTCCCTTACTATTGGAAGAGAACCATATCTGAGTGCCATAAGCTGAGTAAGCCCGCACGGTTCGAATCTCGAAGGAACTAATATCGCATCGCAACCTCCATACATCTTATGAGATAATTCATCAGAAAAATAAATGTTGGCGGATACCTTTGCCGGATGGAAATTCTGATAATACTTAAACATCTCTTCATAGTGAGGGTCACCTGTTCCAAGTACTACAAACTGTACACCATCCTGGCATATATCATTCATAACAGCATCTACCAGGTCAAGACCTTTCTGATCGGTAAGTCTTGAAATAATACCAAGCACAAACTGATTCTTATCAACAGGAAGACCAAGCTGTTTCTGTAATCCAAGCTTGTTAGCAACCTTATTCTTCTTGAAATTCTTTGTATTATAAGTCTTGTATAATTTCTTGTCCTTTTCAGGATTATATGTATCGTAATCAATACCATTGACTATACCAATAAGTGATTGATTTCTCGCCTGCAAAAGACCGTCCAAGCCCTCTCCATAGTACGGAGTTTGAATCTCATATGCATATGTATTGCTTACCGTTGTAATCAGATCGGCATACACCAGACCACCTTTAAGCATTGATGCATCTCTGTTCATCTCAAGCTTATCCGAGGTAAAGAGATAATCCGGAAGACCCGAGTGATATCTTACATGTTCTATATCCCATCTACCCTGAAACTGAAGATTATGTATCGTCATAATAGATTTCATTCCTGAAAAGAACGGATTACCGGCAAATAAAGTCTTAAGATAAACAGGTACCATTCCCGCCTGCCAATCATGACAGTGTACAATATCAGGGCGAAAGCCTATAACCGGCAATATCGAAAGCGCTGCTTTTGAAAAATAACAAAACTTCTCTATGTCCCATTTGGTATCGCCATAAGGGGTCTGTCCACTGAAAAAGTATTCGTTGTCAATGAAATATACCGGAACACCTTCGTATTCCATATAGAAGATTCCAACATACTGATAATGATCTCCTATATCCATCTGGAAATTAGTAATATACTTCATATTCTGTTTGAATCTGTGCGGAATACACATATAATTAGGAATAATGATTCTTACATCATATTTCTTTTTATCAAATATCTTAGGCAGTGTCCCCACAACATCCGCCAATCCACCCGTTTTGATAAATGGAACGCACTCGGAAGCAATGTAAGCAACTTTCTTCATGTATATACCTCTCCTTGAATAATTTATATGTATAATATACCACATATATAGAAACAAAGAAAGATTAAATAATCATTTTTTATGCGCTGTACTGATCTCTGTCATATCCTCTCATCCTGTAATCCAACCTGAATTTATCGGCGATCAAAGCTATAAATTCTGAATTTGTCGGCTTTCCTTTTCCTGAATTTACACTATATCCAAACAGTGATTCCATAGCATCAAGTTTTCCTCTGTTCCAGGCAACTTCTATTGCATGACGTATGGCACGTTCAACAGAACTTGTAGTTGTTTTATATTTCTTTGCAATGGCAGGATAAAGAAACTTTGTTATGTAATTTAAAATATCAGGATCCTTTATCGCCATTATTATCCCCTCCCTAATATACTGGTATCCCTTAATATGTGCCGGAATCCCAATTCCCCTCATCATGTTGGTAACATCATTTTCAATGGTAGAATCAAAGATATATCTTTTCTGTTCTTTCGTCATACCCTCTAAAGATTTAAGCTCAATCTTCATTTTCTCATGTGCATCCAATATTCTTTCTAAAATCCTTGCTATATATCTTGGATTCTGGCTAAGCAGGAAATAGTAATCAGCCCCATGTTCATATGCAAGGTCAATAATTGACGGACTCATGGCACTTGTAAGAAAAATATATTTTGTATTTTTCAGTTCCTCACACGCCTTACATTCAGAAACCAATGTAAGACCATCACCTTCCTCTAAACATACATCCGTTATTATCATATCCGGTTTTATATGTTTTGCATTGTTTAAAATATCAACATATGTCCCGTAATTCTCCTTAACTATATATTCAAACTGCTTCATATAGGAAAGAATCTCTCCATATATAGTTCTTTCTCTTGAGGATACAATCATTATCTTCACACTGTCATGCATTTATCATTCTCCTTTTAACTAGCATTTTTCATTTTGTCGAGTCGGATTCTGTCAGCCATTAAAGCTATAAATTCTGAATTAGTAGGCTTTCCTTTATCAGCCTGAATCGTATATCCAAAAAGATCATGGATCATGTCTATATTTCCACGTTCCCATGCAACTTCAATCGCATGGCGTATAGCTCTCTCTACCCGCGTATCGGTAGTTCCGTGTTCCTTTGCAATATCCGGATACAGTTGTTTGGTAACAGCATTTAAAACATCCATATTGTCTACCGCCATTAAAATCGCAGTCCTTAAATAAAGATATCCCTTGATATGTGCCGGCACTCCTATCTCATGTATCATTGAAGTCACTAAAAGGTTTAAATCCTTTTCATACGTTCCCTGTTTCACAACTATATCATCATTATAAGACGACTGAAGCATACTTGGAGATTTTGATGATATTTCCGTAATATACCTGCCCAATGTCTCCTCATCATTATCCCAAGGAAAAAATCTTACATTTTTTCTAAGTTGCAATACATTCAATGACTTGGTAAGATTATCTGTCCCAATTAGTATGAAGCGTATAGCTTGAAGATTTGCATCTGCTAAAACGCGCTCAATTACCTCTATCCCATCCATGACCGGAAGTACCGGATATAACAAAACAATATCCGGGATCTGTTCCTTGATATTGGATAAAAGTGTTTCACCATTCTCATATGTACCTATAACCCGGCATCCAGATTGCTTTCTTACAATCTCTTCCATCTTCTTACGCATTAATCCATCATGGTTACCAATCATAACGCGAACCACTGTTCTTCCTCCCATTTATAGATTTTTCGTCATTGGGGCATATCCTTTGACCGGATTACCGCCCCATCGACCAAATGAGACTATAACAAACCAAATATTGTCATGAAAGTTGTCGTAAGACAATTTAAATCAACAAATCTCTTAAATTTAGTGTCTTGTATCACAATAAATTTTTACTAATTTTAATAAAACCCTTGATTTTACTGGTTTTTTATAAAGTACACCCGCAGAATTGAATTGCAATTTTCATAATTCGACCAATTTTTTTTTACATAAATATGCATATCTGACAAATTTTACCTCTCTTCGACTGCGATTTACAATCACCCAAGCATCTTATCGATGAAAATTCCGTATCCTCTTGTCGGATCATTTACAAAAACATGCGTTACCGCACCGACCAGTTTACCGTTTTGAATAATCGGTGATCCACTCATACCCTGAACTATTCCCCCTGTAAGCTTTATAAGCTCATCATCCGTAACCTTAATCTCCATCTCCTTATCACCATTGGAATTCCTGTGAATATTTACTATCTCAATATCGTAATATTTCTTCTCTCCGCTTACATAAGTCTTTATCTGGGCTTTCCCTGCTTCCACCTCATCATTTGCCAAAATCGGCATCGCCTCATCCCCAGATAAGCTTTCTTTGAAATCCGCTGTCACATTTCCGAAAATTCCATACGTCCTATTCCCCGTAACATCTCCGACAACATTATCCGTATCATATGTTATCATCCCTTCTATCTCTCCGGGAGTTCCCGATATTCCTTTTTCGACACCATAAATGTCTGCCTGATAAAGCTTGCCACCGGCCACCTTCAAAAGATCTCCTGTATCGGTATCCGTTATGCTGTGTCCAAGAGCCCCGAACTCGTCCCCCTTTACATACGTGACCGTACCAAGTCCCTGAAGATCATCTCTTACCCATATGCCTATCTTGTACGTATCCACACCGGTTTCCACCGGTTCAACCTCAACCTTAACTTTTTCATTATTTCTCTTTACAACAAAATCAAGGTTTTCTCCTCCACAGTCAGTTATTTCATCTATCAGCTGCTTTTTTGTTTTAATCTTTTCACCGTTTAATTCAATTATATAATCACCTTTTATAAGCTTATTTTTCGCAGGTTCAGAAGTATTGCCGAAAAGATCTGTAACCTCTCCCGTATCAATAACAAGTATACCTTTCGTGTTGACATATATTCCTACTGTCTTTCCGACTGGAATCACTGTTTTCTCCACATCTGCCAAAACAGAGGAAACTGGCTTCTCCTCTTTAGAACTCTTATATCCAAGACCCGCCACAATAATAATAAATGCTATATTAAACGCAAGTAATAATCTCAATATCTTTCTATATTTTTTCATTTAATCGCACCCCTTATTCTACAAATTAAAAAGACTCATACTAAATGTTACTTTTAGTATGAGTCGTTACTATGCATATTTAGTCATGAAACCTTTGCCTTACTTGCCAATTCTTTCATTTCTTTTGCACTTGATATTACTGTTTCCGTAATCTTGGCACCGCCTATGAGTCGTGCAAGCTCGTCAATTTCTCGATCACTGCCAAGTTTTTCTATCTCGGTAATAGTCTTTTCATCATTAACTCTTTTTTCTATGAGATAATGATGATCCGCCATAGCCGCTATCTGTGGCAAATGGGTAATACATATTACCTGATGCTTTCTGCTTATGGTACATATTTTCATAGCGACCATCTGAGCTGTTCTTCCGCTTATACCCACATCAATCTCATCAAACACCAACGTCGGTATATTATCAACATCCGCAAGACATGATTTGATGGCAAGCATTATACGTGAAAGCTCACCGCCCGACGCTACCATACTGAGCGGTTTCATATCTTCTCCAACATTGGTAGAAATGATAAAATAAGCTCTGTCATATCCATTTTCAGTAAAATCCTTAAGTCTTTCAAAGACCATATCAAACCTTACATCTAAGAAATTAAGGTCATTTAATGCTTTGACAATGTTATCAGTCAATATCTCAGACTTTTGTTTTCTCAATACACTTAACTTTTCACATAACTTGTCAAGTTTGCCCACGCTTAATTCAAGCTTTGCTCTCAATTCTTCTATATAATGCTCCTGATTGACCAGCTTATCATATTCTTCTTCTAACTTTTCTCCATAGTTTAACACTTCTTCGATAGTCTTCCCGTATTTGGCTTTTAAGTGATTTATTTCATTAAGACGATTCTCTATATTGTGGAATTCCTCCTCAGAAAATGTGTTATCACCAAGATAATCCCTTATATTTCTGTATGTATCCGACAATAAATCAGACACCGTTGACAACGTATCTCCCATAGAAGCTATGGCAGAATCATATTCGGAAACACTTCCCAATTCTCTAATAGACCTGTCAACAGAGTCGCTAACTTCTCCATCTATCAGTCCTAAAACATAACTTAAGCTTTCCGAAATCTTCTTACCATGCAACGCTTTCTCGTACAATTCCTCAATCTCGGTGTCTTCACCGGGTTTAAGTCTCGCATTCTCTATTTCATTCTTTTCAAATACTATCAGATCGATTTTCCTTTTCTTCTCTTCCTCATCAATAGTATAATCATCCAGTTCATTTTTTATTAACAGATAATTCTTATATTCGCCACTTATCTCTTCTTTTATTGGATAAATCTCACTCTGCCCGTATTCATCAAGCAGTTTTAAATGATTGCTCTCAACAAGAAGCGACTGGTTCTCGTGCTGTGCATGTAGATCCAATAATAATGCTGCAATACTTTTAAGTTTTGCGAGTGTAACACTCTCTCCGTTAACTTTAACAATACTGCGATTTCCCATTATCTTTCTTGAAAGAATCAACTGTCCTTCTTCGATATCAGGAACATCCATTTTTACAAGCTGCTCTCTGATATCTTCCTGATCTACGGAAAACAAAAGCTCAACCAGACCATATTCGGCATCTTTTCTTACAAAGTCTTTTGGTGTTTTACCACCAAGTGCAAGCATAACCGAATCGATTAGTATTGATTTTCCCGCACCGGTCTCTCCGGTCAAAATATTAAGATTATCAGAAAAATTAATATCAATCTCATCAATCAACGCCATGTTCTTAATGTGTATATTTAATAGCATCCTAATCCTCCGTCTTACTCATCGGAAGCAAGCTTGTCAATCCCGTTAATTATCTGTTTACAAAAATCCTTGTTTCTGACCGCCGCAAATATAGTATCATCTCCGGCAATACATCCCATAAGTCCCGGTATATCCATATTATCAAGAGCGGCAGCTACTGCCATAGCCATACCGGATACTGTTTTTATAACTATAAGATTATCACTATGATCAATGCTTACAATTCCTGCACTTAACACCTTTTTGTATTTCTGTTCAACACCGGTATCAAAATTTTTAAGCATTGCATATTTCTGTTTTCCGGATTCACCCAAAACCTTTGTGAGTTTCATCTCCCTCATATCTCTCGAAATCGTTGCCTGAGTGATCTTGAAACCTTCTTTTTTCAATTCTTCCAAAAGTTCATCCTGAGTCTCTATATCCTTAGACTCAATTATCTCTTTTATCCTGTTTTGTCTTTGCTCTTTCATCATCCACCTACCAGTAAATCATCAGATTATCAATTACATTCTGTACTATCTTATCTTATCCCTTAATACCTTATAAAAGCTTACATCAAACAATTTAATCATCTTAGTTGTCTTATCCGAACGAACTATCTTCACCCTGTCACCGGGAGAAAGCTGCGTACCCGGTTGTCCGTCAAAGCTTAATATAGCCTCTTCTTTTTGTGCCTTTCGCATTTTCAAGACTTCAATCTCTATCTCGTCGGAACCTGACAACACAATACTTTTTGAAGTAAGCGAATGCGAGGATATAGGAGTGATTATAATAATATCCGTCTTTGGAGATACTATCGGACCTCCCGCAGAAAGATTATATCCCGTAGAACCAGTCGGTGTGCTCACTATGACACCATCAGCTTCATATATCTCCATAACCTTACCGTTAACATATACTTTAAGTCCGATAACTCTGGAGAAACCTGCTCTTGTTATTACAATGTCATTAAGTGCTATATCATCCCCCTGCGATTTGCCACCTTTAACTACGCATCCCTCTATATTCATTCTCTCCTCTATACTGTAATCATCATCTATAAGTCTGTCTAAAACAGCCTCGATCTGATTCGGTTCAACCTCAGTGAGAAAACCGATTGTTCCAAGATTAACTCCAACTATAGGAATATCCGTATTCCTCAAATCCCGACTCACCTGAAGTATCGTACCATCACCGCCAAGAGCAATCGCACAATCATAAGAATCATTTTCACAGATGGAAAAAGATACATCGTTATCCGCCTCTGAATTATTGAAATTTCCAAGTACGCGTTTATAACTGCAGCCCCTCTCCTTGAGATAATCCTCTATCAAAGTTGTGAGAACCAAATTACTGTCTTTAATATAATTAGTAGCGATCAAAAAATTCTTCATACAAATCTCCCAATAATTATCACGATAGCTCATTATGAGACGCCTCGACAACCTTATCGATATCAACCTCTACCTCTTGTCTGTCAGCACCTTTATATAAATGCAGAAGATATTCTATATTTCCCTCAGGACCTTTAATCGGGGAATAATCAAGATTAAGTATAGTAAACCCAATCTCCTTAGCATAGGAAACAACCATTTCAATAACTTCTTTGTGAACTTTGATATCTCTTACAACACCCTTTTTTCCTACCTTTTCTCTGCCTGCCTCAAACTGTGGCTTGATAAGACACACTATCTCCCCTTCATCGTCTAACAGCTCTTTTACGGGTCCAAGTACTTTTGTAAGTGATATAAATGATACATCAATAGATGAAAAATCTATTTTATCATCGATCTGATCGGGAGTTACATATCTGATATTGGTTTTTTCCATGCAGACAACTCTCTCATCCTGTCTCAGCTTCCAGTCGAGCTGACCGTTTCCTACATCAACCGCATATACCTTAACCGCGCCGTTTTGCAACATACAGTCGGTAAAACCACCTGTTGAAGATCCGACATCCATACATATCTTACCATTAAGTTCAATGTCAAAATTCTTCATAGCCTTTTCAAGCTTAAGACCGCCACGACTAACATATTTCAATGTGTTACCTTTGATTTCTATCGGTATATTCTCATCAAAGGAAGAGCCGGCCTTATCCTCACGCTGTCCATCAACGAACACCACACCGGACATGATTATAGCTTTTGCTTTCTCTCTTGAGGGTGCCAACCCTCTTTCAGTTATCAGTATATCTAATCTCTTTTTCACCTATACAACCTCAATCCACTAAAACTGTATCTACATCAAATCTCTTATAGTTTCAAGCACTCCGTCTTTATCAATCCCCAGCATTTTTCTAAGTTGTGAAACCGAACCATGTTCAACAAAAACATCGTCAATGGCTATATTTTTAACCATTAAATCCTTCATACCCTTATTGGCATAATATGCTGAAACAGCCTGACCATATCCACCACTGTACACATGCTCTTCCAAAGTAACTACAACTTCATGTGTAGAAGCAAGCTCATTGAGCATTTCCTTATCAAGCGGCTTGATAAATCTGGCGTTGACAAGCGTAATCTCAACACCTTCCTCTTTCAAAGTCTCATACACCTCGTATGCCTCTTCCATCATATTACCTACAACTATTAATGCTATACGACTACCTCTAAAGATAATCTCGCTTTTACCGTATTCGATATCTGCAAGGTGTTCCTTAAGACCATAGTAGGCATCACCCTTACTGTATTTCACCGCTATGGGACCGTTAAACTTTACTGCAAACTCAAGCGATTTTGTAAGTTCGTATCTGTTTTTCGGAGCTATTATCGTCATATTCGGAATTCCGGACAGATATGCCGTATCAAATATTCCCTGGTGAGTAGAGCCATCCTCTCCCACCAGTCCGGAACGGTCTATAGCAAATATAACATGAAGGTTTTGAAGACAGACATCGTGCAAAATCTGATCATACGCTCTCTGCAAAAATGATGAGTAGACCGCAACGACAGGAATCATACCTTCCTTTGCAAGTCCTGCCGCAAATGTAACAGCATGTTGTTCTGCAATTCCCACATCGAAAAATCTTTTCGGATATACATTTGCAAATTTGTCAAGTCCTGTACCCGAAGCCATAGCTGCAGTTATGGCGATTAATTTCGTATATTCCTCACCGAGTGCCAACAGCTTTCTGCCAAATACTCCGGTATTAGTCATTTTACTCTGTTTCTCCAAAACTTTACCTGTCTTGATATCAAAAGGTTTAACACCATGGAAATACTTAGGATATTTCTCAGCGTATTTATAACCTTTTCCCTTGACCGTCTTTACATGAACTACCACCGGTCTTTTTAGCTTTATTGCAGAAGTAAATGTATCAACAAGCTTTCCGATATCATGACCATCAATAGGACCAATATATGTTATTCCAAGATCTTCAAAAAACATTCCCGGCACAAGAAAACCTTTGATACTATCCTTACCACGTTTAACAAACTTAGCTATCGGCTCACCAATACCCGGTATTCCAAGCAATCCTTTCTCAACGCCGGATTTCACTTCATTATATGCCTGACCAACACGGATTTTATTAAGGTAATTCGACATACCACCAACATTCTCATCAATCGACATATCATTGTCATTAAGCACTATCATGCAACTGCTTTTGAGTCTTCCAAGATTGTTAAGAGCCTCATAAGTAAGTCCACCGGTAAATGAGCCGTCGCCTATGACAGCGACAACCGCCCCTTTCTCACCCTTTAACTCCTTGGCTTTTGCCATTCCTATTGCCGCTGATATAGATGTCGAACTATGTCCCGTATCAAATACATCTGTTTCACTCTCGATACTCTTAGGAAAACCGCTCATCCCTCCAAATTGCCTCAGACTGTCAAACCCCTCCTGACGTCCTGTCAATATCTTGTGAGTGTAGCTCTGATGACCAACATCCCAAATTATCTTATCCTGCGGAAAATTGAGAACCAAATGGAGTGCCATAGTCAGCTCAACACACCCAAGATTTGATGCTAAATGTCCTCCTGTCTTAGACACATGTTCCAACAAAAAATTCCTTATTTCATTCGCCAGAGGCTCCCAATCTTCCTCATCATACTGTTTTATATCATTTGGCATCTTAATATTATCAATTAGTCCCATAGTTACATCCTCATTTGCTGTTTATAGCATTAATTTTTTCTGCTAATTAAGTATCTTACCAGTTCCTTAAGAAATTCTCCATCACACGACAATTCATTTATCGTTTCTATCGCCTGTTCAGACAGACTTTTTACTTTCTCACAGGCATCATCCAAACCATGAATGGTTACATATGTTACCTTACCACAATCTTTATCGCTGTGAATAGGTTTGCCAAGTTCCTCAAATGTAGCTGTCTCATCAAGTATATCATCCTGAATCTGAAAAGCCATTCCAATATTATATGCAGTTTGACTTATTTTATCAACCACGCTATCCGATGCACCTGAAAGCACAGCTCCTATTGTCATAGCTGCCTCAATTAAAGCTCCTGTCTTATTGATATATATGTACTCTAATTGTTCCTTCGTCAAAGTTTTACCTGTAAGCTCCACATCCGCAACCTGTCCGCCTATCATACCATAAATACCCGGATTTCTTGCAAGTATAGTCAGGGATTTTTCAACTCTCTTACGTGTTTCAAGCTCTTTTGATATAGCGGAAACATCGTCTTTATCGGCATTTTCTATCAAATCAAATGCTTTTGCTGCCGTTTCATATGCGTAATTTAACAATCCGTCACCGGCAAGTATCGCCATAGCCTCTCCATATACTACATGAGCAGTCTTTCTTCCTCTCCTGTAGTCATCATTATCAAGTGCCGGAAGATCATCATGTATAAGAGAATATGTATGGATCATTTCAATCGCTGCCATAAACGGCTCAATAAGCTTATCGCCTCCGCCCAACATATCATACACTGCTCTCATGATAACCGGTCTTATTCTCTTACCACCTGCCGACATTGTATAATCCATTGCATCTATGACCGTAGCCTGTAATTGTCTTTCACCGGGCATGTAACTGTATATTGTTTTCTCAGCTTCTTTGACCTTTTCTTTCAGTTCCTGTTGAAAATCCATATATCTTCTCCCTTATTATCCCTCTACACTCTTAACTACCTTTGCAAGTACCGCATTGACAAATCCCTTTGCATCCTCATCGCAGTATACCTTAGTGAGTTCTACCGCCTCATTAACCGCAACGCTGCTTGGAATATCCTCCTCGAACATAATCTCATAAACCGCAATGCGCATAATAGCAAGTTCTGCCTTTCCGATTCTGCCGATACTCCATCCCTCACAGCAATCAGAAATACAACTGTCAATCTTATCTATTCTACTGATAATATCTCCTGTCTTATTACGGATATAATTGATATTCTTATCACTCTTTCCCTCTAATTCCTCGACCGAAAACTCAATCTGTTCGTTCATCTCCTCTGTGGAATTAAACGGATATCTGAATAATATCTTGAATATTTCTTCTCTTACCTGACTTCTTAGCATACTAATCCCTTTCCTGTTATCATAAGTAATATGAACAACCTGTATAATAATCAATACGATAATAAGGCTGCTCCCTAAGAAGCAGCCCAAAAATCTATAAAATAATCACTATTATGCTTTTGATTTACCCTCTTCTTTGTCAAAAACAACTCCAGCGATTCTGACTCTGACGCTCTTTACATCAAGACCGGTCATTGTTTCAAGTGCCTGTTTGACTTTCTCCTGAACCTTCTTAGATACCTCAAGTACACTGTATCCATACTTAAGCTCCAACGAAAGGTCAACCTTGACCTCATCAGGTGTAACTAAAACCTTAACACCTTTTGAAAGATTCTTCATTCCGAGTTTCCCGATAAGTTCGTTAGTAATATTGCCATACATCTTAGCAACACCGTCTACCTCTGTAGCTGCCAAACCTGCAATAATTGCAATAACATCATCTGCAATCTGAATATCTCCAAGCATTCCTGCCTCTTTGTAGCTGTAATCACTCTTTCCGCTTTCTGTTGCCATATTAGTTCCTCCTTTGCCAAGTATCAACTTAAGCACTATTCATATGTAGTATAGTATACCAAACATCATATGCATTTTGCAATCATTTTACAGTTCTTTTATAAAAAATGTTACTGTACTGTAGTTATAACCACCTGATTCAATTCGCATCCCGTTTTTCTTGTGATAACGTCTTCAATCTGTGTTCGCTGTTTGTCGGTAAGCTCTTTTACCGGCACAGAGACATCCACACTGTCATCTGAAATACTTACAACTGTGTCATTAAATCCTTTTGAAGCCAACTGATTTTCAGCAGCTGTCTCTTTTTCCATGCGTTCAGTCATAGTAAGCATTTTGGCAACAGCTTCTTTCTTAGCATCTTCAGTGAGGCTCTCATTATTGATTATCTCAAGCAAAGTCTCCTTAGCCTTTGATCTGGTCTGTTCCCTTGAAAGTTTAGCCTGAGAAAGAGTCACTGTTCCGCTTGTAAGCACTGCTTCACCAACAGAGTCCGAATCAATCGGATCACCATTTTCATCAAGACTTACAGATGCAACATCAAGCCCTTCTTCATTTTCGGTTGCATCCTCATTTGACAAATCCTCATTTTCAGCCGTGTCGTCCTGCCCAACAGCAGCATCGTTTCCTTCTACACTTGCGCAATCATCACTCACCACAAAATCCTGCACAGAAGCACTGACCGCCTCGTCGTCCGAATTTCCACTTGCACCTTCACTTTCCATATTTTCAACCGATGTATTCAACACCTGTTTATCACTTGTGAAATTGAGATAACCCGCTACAGCAATCATTATAGCCAATGCTGTTATTATAACCTGATTTTTCTTCCAGACTTTTTTCATTCTTTACTCCTTTTTTATTTTATATTTAATCAACTTTTAGTTTTCCTATCACAATCTTATGTGCTTCAATCGAAAACAATGCACCAGCCATCTCTTTTATCTGTAGTGATAATTCCTTATTGTCTCCACCCTCGCATAATACCACTACACCTTCAACTTCCGGATATTGTTCCTTTACAATTATCGGACCTGTATCCCCCTCTTTCTTTACAAGTACAGTTTCCTGCATACTCTTGACTCTTTCACTAACCTCTTCCTTTCCTTCCTCCTTACTGGTATCGGTAGCGCTTTCATACGGACGATTCTTGTCTAATATCTTTTCTCCTCCATCCTTCAAGGTTATCATCACCATGACCCTTCCCGCACCATCCATTCCTCCAATTGTTTGTTCTAATCTATTCTCAAGATATGAAATATATTCATCATTTGAAATATTTTTTGTGTCAGGTTGAGAGATAATGGTTGTATCATCATTCTTTACCCGTTTTTTTTCCGGCCTGTTTGTAATATTTGAAAACGGGGTTGCCGCCAACAGACAAAAAACACCAACAAGAAAAACTATCAATATTTTTTCCTTCTTTTCTTTTGTAAACGAGCCCATATTGATAAATGAAAAAATATTTTCTTCCTTTTCATCATTCATATATTATCTCTACCTCCTCCCCAAAAACATTTCTTATGTATCTCTCAAGTGCATACAATGTCCTCTCACCACCATCAACAGAAATCTCTATTTTATACACAGTGCCTTTTTCATCAACATAAGGTGTCACATTATCAACGCTGTAACCTGCATCCTCTAATACGCTCAAAATCTCAATACCTATGGTGTCTGTATAAAGCGACAGCTCTTCTTCAGACAGATAATCTCCATTTCCCGAAGCACCTATATAATTCTGTATAAATGATACATACGTTTTCGAATCCAAATCAAAAAAACTGATTATAGGATGTATCATCACAAGTATAAACAGAAGTCCCACCACCAGATTCATATGCTTCTCGTAACTCTTATTAGGACTTAACAAAAGTATCAGCGACGAAATCACTCCGAACAAAAGACCATTTTTAACCCAGGTCAAAATCTGTTCCATGTGCCCCTCCCTTCATCCAAAATTGAACGATCCTCATCTCATTTAGCTGTTATAGAGTTTTACATTAGTTGAAATAATTATGATAGATATAGAAATCACACACAAAGCCAAAGCTGTCATTACAGCTTTGATCAGAACCAAAGCAGCATTGCAGACGCCTTCAATGCCCATAAGAATTCTTTTATCACTTATAGGCTGAGCCGCCGCGAGCACTAAGCGATAACAAATGTAAAAGTATGTAAGTTTCACAAATGGAATACAAAATACAGAAAACAAAATGATTACCGCAGTAATACCCACACAGTTTTTGATAAGCACACCTGCTCCAAGCATTATTCCAGACAGGTCAGTCAGACTGCTCCCGCCCGGAAGAATGGATATTCCTTTTATCAACATATTATAGCTTGTATTCTCATACACAGGAACAAGCATGCTTTTAACGGCATTTATACCAATCACTACTGTTATAAAACCCTTGAGAATCCATTCAGATATCTGTTTTACCAGTTCCGCAAGTTTTGAAAACCTGTCTTTTGCATTTAACTGATTTAATAAGATTATCAGAAAGTATGCTCTGACTAGTGGCAACACTATATATATCAGCAGTTTCTCCATATAAGTCATAACAAAAACCAATATCTGGCCCGTCATCTGTGATGTTAACAATCCACCACACATCACAATCGACAAAGAAAATGCAGGTATCATACACTCCATTGCCTCACTGATATAAATGATAGCTTCCTCAGACATATCATATATTATGAAAAAAGAATTGAATAGAATCGTGCATAACATCAGATAGGTAATAAAAAAGCCCTGTTCCCCTACATAGCTGTGCTTAAGCACCGATGAATAATTGTTAAAAACAGCAGCGATTATTATGAGCATCAGAAGTTTAAGCATAAGACTTCTGTTCTCTAACACTTCTTTTGTAAGACTGTCAGCTACGCCTTTGGCACAAAGACCTATTGCGCTCTCAATATCTCCCTCCATCAAAAGGTTATATACATCCCCAAATGATATATCTAATTTTTCACCATGCCTATCACCAATGTTTTCCATATCATTATCAATCTCATCCATATCAACATGTTCATCGTAAACATCCTTCATTTTTGCGTAGGCTGTTATTTTAAAAAAACAGAACTGATTAATAACCGCTGCAATGACCAATACCCCTATGATTGCTTTTTTATAAGACAATTTACAGCACCTCCGTTATGGTATCTACAATAGCAACCAATATCGGCATACTTATAACCATCATAGTAAGCTTTCCTGAAATCTCTACCTGCCCGGCAACAGCCTGACATCCGGTTTCCTTGCATATATTTGATGTAAATTCACATAGATATGATATACCTACTATCTTCAACAAAATCTCAAGATATCCTGATTCAATTCCTATTTTTGATGTTACACTTCTGAAAAAATCAATTACATATGACATTTTATCTAAGCAATAGAAAACAACAAACAAAGAGAGCGCTATAGATAGGTATGTTCCGACACAACTTCCTTCTCCCCGCAGTTTTATTATCAGTAACACACCTAAAATAACCCCGCTTATTATTTTAATAATATTCATATACGCCTCACAATCCAAACAGCTCCTGCATTGATGAAAACAATTCCACCAGGTAAGGAAGAATCCAAGTAAGAACAACTATTATACCTGCCATAGTTACAAAAAAAGCCTGATCATCTCTTCCCGCATGTTTAAGTACCTGATTAAGTAACGCCACAACAACGCCCAATGCAGCAATTTTGATTATTATTTCTACCGACATAGACTATCTCCCAAAGTTCCCATAAATAAAATCTAAAAAACATATACAGGCAACTTACTTCTAAATCAGCAGTATCACAGTCATCAATCCAATAAACAGACACATACTTACAGTCACCTTCTGCCTTTCACCTGCTTTTGTCAAAAGCTCCTGCCTTCTCTCTTCAAGCTGTAACAGCGCATAGTCAATTGACTTTATCGCCACATCCACATCATAGCTGCCAAGCTTGTCCTTTAATCCTGACAATATATCTATATCACTATGTGTCAATGCAGAATTGTCAATCAGATATTCAATCCCATTTGACCATATAAAAGAAAAATCGTTATCAGGCTCGACATTCATTTTATCCGCCATATTTAAAAACCAGCTTTTAAACGGATACTCTGCGTCCTCAGCAAAATCCGAAAAACATTCAGGTAACGTCCGGTTTAAGTATTTAAGCTCACTCTCTAATTTATTAAATATGCCGTACAACCCAATAAGCTGATCTATTCTTTCTTTCATCTGGCAATTGGTTTCTTTAGCAAAAGTTAATGATGCCATAATAACCGCTGCAGTTCCGATTATTTTTATCAATATTCCAATATACACAATCTAGCCCTCTTCTCCACCATAGAGAACGCTTCCTCTCTCATCAAATATCTTCTCCACTCTTCCCGGCATTCCGCTACCGTTTAAAACCACAAAACGCCTGAATAATTTTTCCTCTATCAATTTCCTCAAAACAGGTTTATTTTTAATATCCTCAATAGAATCACCATGAACGGTAGCTATCATTTTGCAACCACAGTTCATTGCATAAGCAAGTGCATCTATATCCTCATGTTTACCTATCTCATCTACTGCAACCACCTGAGGTGACATACTTCTTATCATCATCAGCATTCCCAACGCTTTAGGACAACAGTCAAGAACATCCGTTCTTATTCCAACATCATTCTGAGGTACACCCATATAAGATGCTCCTATCTCTGATCTCTCATCCACCACTCCGACATTTACACCCGGATGTCCTTCATCACCGTCCGATATAAGCCTTACCACATCACGCAAAAGAGTCGTTTTCCCACAGCCCGGCGGCGAAATAATCAAAGTATGATAAATGCTCTTATCATCATAAATATAGGGTAACAACACATTCCCACAGCCCTTCCTCTCATGAGACATTCGTATATTAATAAATGAAATATGCTTGACGCTACGGACCTTTCCCCGGTCAAGAACCACTTTACCGGCAAGTCCAACTCTGTGACCGCCAGCAATGGTTATATACCCCTGTCTTATCTCATCCTCATATGCATACAGTGAAAAGCTGCTTATGTATTCCAACGTTTCCTTAATATCTCTGGCTTTTACCAGATACGCATCCTCTGCCTGTCCAACAAAAGCCCCCTTCTCCGACACAAAATACTCTTTACTGCCAACAAGTACTATAAATGGTCCGTTAACTCTAAGCCGAAGCTCTCTTAGCTTATCAAAATCCATTGTCATTCTGCTTACAATTCCTCTTAAGGTAGCTGACAAAATCTTAAGGATTTCCTGTCTTTTTTCCATGCTGACCTCCCAACCGAGAATGATTTTTATGATCTATATAATTTACCCATAGTTAAATATATGTTTAAAGTAATTTTTTATTCCTCGCATATTTTATATATTAAAAAAACGCAGAAGCTAATGCCTCTGCGTCTTGTGTAATACATATATTAAGCTAAATAATTACGCTCTTGAAAGATACTCGCCTGTTCTTGTATCAATTGTGATCTTATCACCCTGATTAACGAAAAGCGGTACATTAAGTGTAGCACCTGTCTCAACTGTACAAGGCTTAGTAGCACCTGTTGCAGTATTACCCTTAACTCCAGGCTCACACTCAGTAACCTCAAGGATTGCTGTAATTTCAGGCTCGATTGCAAATACGTTACCTGCATGAGAAACAACCTTAACATTCTCATTCTCTTTAACGAACTTTAATGAATCTCCAACAACATCTGAGCCAAGAGCTATCTGATCATAAGTCTCATTGTCCATGAAGTAGTAAAGATCACCATCTTCATATAAGTACTGCATATTCTTGCGGTCGATATGAGCTGTCTCGCACTTCTCAGTAGGACGGAAAGTCTTCTCAACAACACCACCACTTACAATATTCTTAAGCTTTGTACGAACGAAAGCTGCACCTTTACCAGGCTTAACATGCTGGAATTCAATAATCTGATAAATATTACCTTCAAACTCAATAGTTACACCATTTCTAAAATCACCTGCTGAAATTGTTGCCATTACTAAATATTCCTCCTTAAATGAATCAAAACACATTTACCAATATGTAAGCTTGTCATATTGGCGCTCACATATCGCCATTATACATTATGCTTCTGGTTTTTTCAACAAAAAATTTATTAATGTCAATTATTATGCCATTTCATCACGTATTTGCTTAACAACATCCTCTTCATCTCCCGGATGTTCATTAAACTGACTGGCTACAACTATAAGCGTTGTATCCGTCATAAGCGAAGCTTCCATTTTCTCAACAAAGCCTGTGGATATTCCATAGTCTTTGGTAACAATATACTTGATATTGAAATCCTTAATCATGGCACAATTCATCTCTTTGCTGAAAGGACCATACATTCCGATAAGATGCCTTCCCTTTATGCCCATATCCTCACACGCTCTAAGAAGTTCGCTGTTTGCCATAACTCTTGAATATATTCTATTCTCAAAATCAGGTAGCTTTGTATATTCATATAACTCCATTCCACCTGTAGTAGTTAATACATTGCCTTCTGTATCCTTAAGATACTCCACAGCATCTTTAATGCTTTCAACAATTATTATTCTTTCACCAGTACTGTTTTTGGTAAGCTCTCCAATAACAGACAGCTCGTCTCTTGTAGCCAACTCCTCAATCTTGGCAAGCTCTCCCTTTACAGCAAGCTCTCCCTTTACAGACAATCCCGTTCTCGGAATTGTCACTACACCTTTGACGGATAGTCCTGTTCTTGGTATTGCCACTACACCCTCTGTCTGAACAACCAATTCTTTCTTACTCACGAATCCCATCTCCTACTTTAATATTGTGATATGGGTGTCAAAAGAAACTTTTGACACCCAATATATAAGTAACTATGTTACTTTACAATCATCCATTATCTGAATCCATCAAAAAGCATTATTTCTTAGATATATATCCCTGCTTTGTAAGAAGCTCAGCACAAAGTACTGCACCACCTGCTGCACCACGAACCGTGTTATGTGAAAGTCCTACAAACTTCCAGTCATATACCGAATCCTCACGGATACGACCAACAGATACACCCATACCATGCTCAAAATCAACATCAAGAGCAACCTGTGGGCGATTGTCCTCTTCCATATACTGAATAAACTGCTTAGGTGCTGAAGGAAGCTCTAACTCCTGAGGAACACCCTTGAACTCTACAAGCTTCTGGATAAGCTGTTCCTTAGTAGGCTGCTTCTTAAACTTAACAAATACTGCAGCAGTATGTCCGTTAAGCACAGGAACTCTTATACACTGGCATGTGATGACAGGACTTGTTGCAGGTACAATCTCACCCTTCTCCTCATCAATGTGTCCCCAGATTCTAAGAGGTTCCTTCTCAGACTTCTCTTCCTCACCGCCGATGAATGGAATTATATTACCAACCATCTCAGGCCAATCCTTAAATGTCTTACCGGCACCTGATATAGCCTGATAAGTAGTTGCCACAACCTCATAAGGTTCAAACTCTTTCCATGCTGTAAGTACAGGAGCATAACTCTGGATTGAGCAGTTGGGCTTAACTGCAACGAAACCTCTTGTTGTACCAAGGCGCTTCTTCTGGAAATCAATAACCTTCATATGTTCAGGATTGATCTCAGGAACAACCATCGGTACATCAGGTGTCCAACGATGAGCTGAGTTATTAGATACAACAGGAGTCTCTGTCTTTGCATAAGCCTCCTCAATAGCCTTAATCTCATCCTTTGTCATATCAACAGCAGAAAATACAAAATCTACTGTGCTTGCTACTTCTTCAACCTCATTAACATTACGAACAATTATATTTTTAACAGCTTCAGGCATAGGTGTGTCCATCTTCCAACGGTCTCCAACTGCCTCTGCGTAAGTCTTGCCAGCACTTCTTGGACTTGCCGCAATTGTAACAACCTCAAACCATGGATGGTTCTCCAATAATGAGATAAATCTCTGACCAACCATACCTGTTCCACCTAAAATTCCTACTTTTAACTTTTCACTCATGATCCTACTCTCCTCTAATTAGTGATTTTCAGAAAATATAATACTCTAATCTTTATATTTTATCAAGTTTTTTTACACAGAATATATTGAAATTACAAACTTCACTCCATTATCAATATTATTTACACTATAATATCCATTATGTTTCTCAACAATTTCCCTAACTATCGAAAGCCCTAATCCATAGCCTTTTTTCGATCTTCCCCTTACTTTATCGACCTTACTAAACGGCTCCCATATAGATTTTCTGTCCTCTTCGGGTATACTGCTTCCTGAATTAAAAACCGACACCTCGTAATAGTCGCCATTTCTTTTTCCCAAAACACGTATTACGGGTGGATTACCCGTCACGTAAGTCACGGCATTTCTTATCAGGTTATAAACTGCACGCTCCATCATGACATAATCAGCGTAAATCACATCACTGCTGTCATAATCATCTTCATATACTATGTCCGGCTTTTCGTTGTCAGAATCAATTTCATCTCTGGTCAAATTTTCCTGATAAAAGCGTTTTCTTATACCTTCAAAAAGATTTTTCACATATATCTTTTCCTTGGTCGGTTCTCCGTAATCCCTCTCAAACTTAGCAAACTCCAGCATCTCTTTTACTAAAATATCAACCCTTGCACTCTCATCGGATATTATTTCACAATAACCGACAGCCTTTTCGGGATTTTGTGATATTATTGCTTTCATTCGATCCGAATAACCCATAATAACCGCTATAGGCGACTTAATCTCGTGAGAAATATTCCGAACCAGTTTTTTACGGTTTTCTATATCATTCTGCAATTGCTCCACATTTGCCTCAAGATGATCGGACATTCGATTTATGGACTTTGCAAGTTGCCCCATTTCATCATCGGTATTTACCTCGACTTTATTATCAAATTCAAGATCCGCAATATGTTCAGCAGCATGTGTTATCTGTTCTATGGGGGAAACAAAGTAATTGCTCCATTTACCTAGCAATATAAGTCCAAGTATTAAAATTATACATCCCGAAACCAATTCAAAAAAAATTGAATATTTCATCGTATATTGCAAACTACGGTATGACCTGGAAATGAGAAGATGCCTGTCTTGTTCCATACGTTTTAATATAATAATTCTGATAGGACTGTTTGGATTTTCATCACTTCTACCGCTTGTAGAAACAACCTTTCCTTCATCAAGCGAATCTCTGTTATCATAAAACAGACGTCCCACCATAGAGTCATCGCCAATCTTACCGTTATAATTGTTGCCAGCCCAGGTCGTGAAAAGAATAGCTCCTACATCATCAACTATTGTAATCCTGACATTTAGTTCTTCTCCCAGGTGTTCAATATATTTCTGAAATTGTTCGGTATCATCCATATCCTGTTCTTCTATCTGCATAGCCAGATTTCTAAGTTGATTCTTGCTTATACTTACCGAAAACGGAATCATAAAAAGATATGTAAATACAATATTAGTAATTATAAAACCTATGATCGTTACTGCTCCGATTAATTTAAATTTCTTTTTGATTGATTTTTTCATGTAGAAACCCGTCTTTCATTTACAAACTAAAAAATGTTATAAACCCTCCACACATTCTGCTTCAAAACAATATCCGGTACCACGAACAGTTCTGATATAATTGCCTGCATCTGAAAGTTTTGCCCTTAACATCTTAATATGCGTATCAATAGTTCTGATATCACCCTCATAATCATATCCCCATATTCTGTCTAATATGGTTTCTCTCGACAATACTATTTTTTCATTGTGTATCAACAGATCAAGTAGCTGATACTCCTTATTGTTTAATGCAATCTCTTCATTATTGACAAATACCTTATGTCCCAAAAGATCAACCCTTAACAAATCAAATTCTATTATATTCAAATTATCTGATTTGGTCAGCTTTAAAAGATTTTTGATTCTTTCAACTAAGATATCATAGTGAAAAGGTTTGTTAACATAATCATTAGCACCACTTCTCAACGCTTGTAGTTCACTACTCGAATCACCAAGTGCAGTTAACATAAGTACAGGGATATTTGACTTGTTTCTTATCTCTTTTAACACCTCCATCCCATCACTTCCCGGCATCATTATATCAAGAACCGCCAGTGATATTTCAGGATGAGACCAGAATAAATCAATTGCTTTATCTCCATCCCCTGTATCATAAACAATGTATCCTTCTTCCTCTAGAACATCCTTCACAAGATCTCTTAGAAGGTCGTCATCATCTGCTAATAGAATGCTTATTGGCATATTACACCTCCTTAGGGTTTATGTAAATGAACCCCTATCCAATTCCTAATATATTTATAATAGTAAATATTTGTGTAATATTTAAGAAAAATTCTTATAAGACATATAGGGTGCAAGATTATTTCCTGCACCCTATAAAAATACGTAGCTTTATTTAAAATTCAACAAAAAATTAGATTACACGTACTTTAACAACGCCTTCAACAGCCTCGATGTCCTTCTGATCATCCTCAGAAACCTCTGATTCTACATCAAGAATAGTATATGCCCAATCTCCCTTTGATTTACTAACCATGTTAGAGATATTGATAGCATGCTTAGAGAATACTCCTGTAAATCTTGTAAGCATATCAGGTATATTCTTATGACATACACATACACGTGCTACTGTCTCGCATTTACCGGCATCACATGCTGGATAATTAACAGAGTTCTTAATATTACCGTTTTCAATGTAATCAGCAATCTGCTTAACCGCCATAATAGCACAGTTATCCTCAGACTCATCAGTTGAAGCTCCAAGATGAGGAAGTGTTATAACATTATCAACTCCTGCGATTACAGGATTAGGGAAATCTGTTACATACTTCTTAACTTTGCCTGATCCAAGAGCAGCCTTGATATCCTCGTCATTTACAAGAACATCTCTTGAGAAGTTAAGGATTCTTACTCCGTCCTTCATCATAGCAAATGCATCCTTGTTAAGCATTCCCTTTGTGCTGTCAAGTGCAGGAACATGAATTGTGATATAATCACACTCTTTATAAATGTCCTCAACGTTTTTGATATGTTTAATATGACGTGAAAGTGACCATGCAGCATCAATTGAAACATAAGGATCGTATCCGTATACTTCCATACCGAGACGGAAAGCAATGTTAGCAACCTTAGCACCGATAGCACCAAGTCCGATGACACCTAACTTCTTACCGGCAATCTCGTTACCTGCATATTCCTTCTTCTGCTTCTCAACCTTCTTAGCGATATCTTCATCAGAAGCATTAGCTTTAACCCAATTGTATCCACCCATAAGGTCGCGTGATGCAAGTAAAAGACCTGCAACTACAAGCTCCTTAACACCGTTAGCGTTAGCACCCGGTGTATTAAATACAACAATACCTTTATTTGCACAATCCTCTAAAGGAATGTTATTAACGCCTGCACCTGCTCTTGCAACTGCAATAAGACTTTCAGGAAGATCCATATCATGCATAGATGCCGAACGAACAAGGACTGCTTCTGCTTCTTCAACATTATCAGTCATCTGATAGTTATCTGAGAAAAGATCAAGACCGCATGCTGCGATTGGATTTAAACATTTTACTTTAGTCATCTTATATAATCTCCTTTTTTGAGCGAAACTCTTATACGTTGTTAATCGTTGTTCAAGATAATACATTTCCACCGCAGACTCGCTTGCGCTCTGTTGTATACGCAACGGATACTAAGCTCATTACATTCGCTAAGTACCAGCGTACACAAACGGTCTGCTTATGGAATATGTATTATCTTTCACAACTCATTATACTTTACTGAGAGTTTCGCATTATAGTTTTCGAAATATTCTATTATATATAATATTAGGCGTTATTTGCCTCAAAGTCCTTCATGAACTCAACGAGCTTCTCTACACCCTCGATTGGCATAGCGTTGTAGATAGATGCACGCATACCACCTACTGATCTGTGTCCCTTAAGGTTAACAAATCCGGCTGCTGTAGCTTCTTTAACGAACTTAGCATCAAGCTCTTCGTCACCTGTTACGAAAGGTACGTTCATAAGTGAACGGTCTTCCTTAACAACTGTACCCTTGAAAAGCTTTGAAGAGTCAAGGAAATCATAAAGGATTGCAGCCTTCTTCTCGTTGTGAGCCTTCATAGCCTCTAAGCCGCCCATTTCCTTAACCCATTTAAACACCTTACCGCAGATATAGATACCGTAGCATGGTGGTGTATTATATAAAGAATCAGCATCAGCCTGAGTCTTGTATTTGAGCATTGTTGGAGTTCCTTCCATAACGTCATCACGGATGAGGTCCTCACGAATAATAACAACTACAACACCTGCCGGTCCAACATTTTTCTGAACACCAAAGTAAATGAGACCATAATCTTCAACATTTACAGGCTGTGAAAGAATGTCTGAAGACATATCAGCTACAAGAATCTTACCTTTTGTGTTAGGAAGTTTCTTAAATGTTGTTCCGTAAATTGTGTTGTTATGACAAATATATACATAATCTGCATCATCATCTATATCAAGATCTGAACAGTCAGGAATGTATGAGAAAGTCTTATCTGCAGATGAAGCAACTGCTTTAACCTTTCCATATTTCTGAGCTTCTTCATAAGCCTTCTTAGCCCACTGACCTGTGATGATGTAGTCAGCAACACCGTTCTTCATAAGATTCATAGGGATTGCTGCAAACTGCTGTGAAGCACCGCCCTGTAAGAAGAGAACCTTATAATTATCAGGAATGTTCATGAGATCACGAAGATCCTTCTCTGCTGTCTGAATGATTTCCTCAAATGCTTTTGAACGATGGCTCATCTCCATTACGCTCATTCCTGTACCATTGTAGTTGAGCATCTCTTCTGCTGCCTGCTTTAATACTACCTCAGGTAAAATTGATGGTCCTGCCGAAAAATTGTACACTCTTTCCATTTTTATATACCATTTCCTTTCTTTATGTGGTGTTATATATTGATTTTTTTAATACATATTTATTGTGCCTTATATTATGGCTATATCAAAACTAAATGTGTTTCTGTCATTTATTATTTATCAAGATCTTCCTCTGAGAAACATGTTGATATCGGCTGTCCTGCTGCTACCATAGGCCATACCTTGTCATCCTTCTCAATCTGAGCGTCTATCACACATGGCTTACCTGACTTTAATGCCTCATCAAATGCTTTCTCAAACTCGTCAATAGTTGTCGCCTTAAATGCAAGTGCTCCCATACCCTCTGAAATCTTGACAAAATCAACGCTGTCATCAAGTACAGTGTTAGAATATCTCTCTCCGTAGAACAATGTCTGCCACTGTCTAACCATACCAAGAACATGATTGTTAATTACAACCTGAATAATCGGTATATTATAACGTGATGCAGTCATAAGCTCGTTCATATTCATACGGAAGCATCCGTCTCCTGCAATGTTAACAACCACCTTATCTGTTCTACCTACCTTAGCACCTATCGCAGCACCAAGTCCGTATCCCATTGTACCAAGTCCGCCTGATGAAAGGAACTGTCTTGGCTCCTTGTAGTTGTACATCTGAGCTGCCCACATCTGATGCTGACCAACGTCTGTTGTAATTATTGCATCACCCTTTGTAAGCTCATATATCTTAGATATAGCAGTAGGTCCTGTAAGAATATCTGTCGGATATGTTGATGGATATTTTGCCTTAAGCTCTTCGATCTCAGCAAGCCATTCCTTATTGTTCTTCTGGCTTATTACTGCATTTAACTTCTTTAATACTTCCTTAGCATCGCCTACGATACTTGCGTCAACAACAATGTTCTTGTTAATCTCAGCTGCATCGACATCTATCTGTACGATCTTAGCGTTATTGGCAAATTTCTTGGCATTACCGATAACTCGATCTGAGAAACGTCCGCCTACAACGATAAGAAGGTCAGACTCGGTAACACCGAAGTTAGATGTCTTTGTTCCATGCATTCCGACCATTCCTGTGTAGTGAGGATCGCTACCGTCAAATACACCCTTACCCATCAAAGTGTCACATACAGGAGCATCCATAAGCTTAGCAAACTTTCTAAATTCCTTATAAGCACCCGAAGCTACCACACCGCCACCTACCATGATAAATGGTTTCTTAGATTTATCAATGAGCTTAATAACCTTCTCAATATCACTGTCCTTGATAGTCTTGGTTATAGGCTCTATCTTCTCAGGTTTCTTATATTCATAATCTGCAAGATTAGCTGTAACATCCTTAGTTATATCTACAAGAACCGGACCCGGCCTTCCACTCTGTGCAATCTTAAATGCACGACGGAGTGTATCAGCAAGTTCGTGAACGTTCTTAACGATAAAACTGTGCTTTGTCACCGGCATAACAACTCCGGCAATATCAACTTCCTGGAAAGAATCTCTACCAAGCATTGATACACCAACATTAGCAGTAATCGCAACAAGCGGAATCGAATCCATGTAAGCTGTCGCAATACCTGTTACCAGGTTAGTTGCTCCCGGACCTGAAGTTGCCATACATACGCCAACCTTACCTGTTGCTCTTGCATATCCATCCGCAGCATGGCTGGCACCCTGCTCATGAGATGTAAGAATATGCTTAATCTCATCCTGATGCTTATAAAGTGCATCATACACGTTAAGAATAGTTCCTCCCGGATATCCAAATACGGTATCAACGCCCTGTTCCTTCAGACATTCAATTACAATTTCTGAACCTGTTAATTGTTTCATTCTTATCAAACTCCTTAATTCAACGTAATTGGTTATGTGCAATTATATGATTTTTACACTCAGTCAAACTGCTTGTAAACACAAAGCATATTGACTTTATGACACTTGTATCATCATATAATTTTATAAATAATTTGTAAAGTATATTTTAATAGTTTTTCTACCTAATTAAGCCGTTATACTCTTACGAATATTTATCATTTTAACTCAAGTACTGCGCCACGATTGCCTGATGTTACCATTTTTGCGTATCTTGCAAGATATCCGCTTGTAACCTTTGGCTCTCTAGGTGTCCATGCAGCCTTTCTCTTGGCAAGTTCTTCCTCTGAAACGTCAAGCTCTAAGCTGTGATTGTCAATATCAATCTTGATAATATCGCCTTCCTCAACAAATGCGATAGGTCCGCCAACTGCCGCCTCAGGTGATACATGTCCGATAGAAGCTCCACGGCTTGCACCCGAGAAACGTCCGTCTGTGATAAGTGCAACAGATGAGCCAAGTCCCATTCCTGCGATAGCAGATGTTGGATTTAACATCTCTCTCATACCGGGACCTCCCTTAGGTCCTTCATATCTGATGACAACCACATCACCTTCAACAATCTTGCCACCCTTGATTGCTTCAATCGCATCTTCCTCACAGTCGAATACTCTTGCAGGGCCTTCATGCTTTAACATTTCAGGAACAACTGCCGAACGCTTAACAACCGATCCGTCAGGTGCAAGATTTCCTTTAAGAACCGCAAGTCCTCCTGTTGTTGAATATGGATTATCAAGTGGTCTTATAACCTCAGGATTCTTATTTACATGACCTTCAACAGCCTCACCGATAGTCTTACCTGTAACTGTCATACAGTTCTCATTGATAAGTCCGAGACTCTTAAGCTGATTGATTACCGCATATACACCACCTGCTTCATTTAAATCCTCCATATAAGTAGGACCTGCAGGTGCAAGATGACAAAGGTTAGGAGTCTTTGCACTCACTTCATTGGCAAGTGCTATATCAAAGTCAAATCCAATCTCATGAGCGATAGCAGGAATATGAAGCATTGAGTTTGTCGAACAACCAAGTGCCATATCAACTGTAAGCGCATTCATGATAGCATCCTTTGTAATGATATCTCTCGGACGGATATCCTTCTTTAACATATCCATTACTGCATAACCTGCACGCTTTGCAAGCTTAAGTCTCTCAGAGTACACAGCAGGGATTGTTCCGTTACCAGGAAGTCCCATACCAAGTGCCTCTGTAAGACAATTCATAGAGTTTGCGGTATACATTCCCGAACATGAGCCACATGTAGGACATGTCTTGCATTCATATTCGTATACATCCTCTTCCGACATTGTTCCGGCAGCATAAGAACCTACCGCCTCAAACATTGATGAAAGCGAAGTCTTATGTCCTTTTACGTGACCTGCAAGCATCGGGCCACCGGAAACAAATACTGTAGGAACATTTACTCTTGCTGCTGCCATCAAAAGCCCCGGAACATTCTTATCACAGTTAGGTATCATAACGAGTGCATCAAACTGATGAGCAATTGCCATACACTCTGTAGAATCCGCAATAAGATCTCTTGTAACAAGAGAATACTTCATTCCGATATGTCCCATCGCAATACCATCACAAACAGCAATTGCAGGGAACATTACAGGAACACCTCCTGCCTCTGCAACACCAAGCTTTACAGCCTGTGCTATCTTATCAAGGTTCATATGTCCCGGTACAATCTCGTTATATGAACATACGATACCTACCATAGGTTTCTTCATTTCCTCATCTGTCATTCCAAGTGCATTAAACAGTGAACGATGAGGTGCCTGCTGCATGCCGGCTTTAACATTATCACTTTTCATAATTGTCACTCCTATTCTACATTTTCCTCATGATTGCAATACTCTATTTAACTATATTCAACATGATTATTACACTCTCTCCGCTATAAGGGTTCCCATCTCGTCACATTTAACCTGTGGTTCACCTTCTTTTGCAAGGTCGATCGTGCGATATCCTTCCGCAAGGACTTTCTTAACTGCATCTTCGATTGCATCCGCCTCTTTATCGAGGTCAAAGGTGTAACGAAGCATCATGGCTGCACTAAGAATCGTTGCAATCGGGTTGGCTATATTCTTTCCTGCAATATCTGGTGCGGAACCGCCTGAAGGCTCATACATACCAAACTTTGTTTCATTTAATGATGCAGACGGAAGCATTCCGATAGAACCTGTGATCTGTGAAGCCTCATCAGATAAGATATCTCCGAACATATTCTCAGTAAGTACCACATCAAACTGTGCAGGATCCTTTACAAGCTGCATTGCACAGTTATCAACGAGCATTACTCCATACTCAACTTCAGGATAATCCTTAGCGACTTCTTCAACAACCTTTCTCCAAAGTCTTGAAGAATCAAGGACGTTGGCCTTGTCTATAAGAGTTACTTTCTTGCGGCGCTTCATAGCAATATCAAAACCTTTAATTGCAATTCTTCTTATCTCATTCTCATTATAAGTAAGTGTATCAACTGCTGTCATTACACCATCAATCTCTTTGGTATATCTCTCACCGAAATAAAGACCGCCTGTGAGTTCTCTCATCATCATCATATCAAATCCACGCTCTGCAACCTCCGCCTTTAAAGGACATGCATCCTTTAATTCAGGATACAGATATGCAGGACGTAAATTTGCAAATAAACCTAATTCCTTACGGATCTTAAGAAGACCTGCTTCCGGACGTTTCTCCGGCGGAAGCTTATACCACGGAGAGGTCTGTGTGTTGCCCCCTATAGAACCAAGTAAAACAGCATCCTTTGACTTTGCAACCTCTACCGCCTCATCTGTAAGCGGTTCTCCTGTTGCATCAATCGAGCATCCTCCCATAAGGATATGCTCATAATTAAATGTGTGTCCGTATTTTGCGCCAACAGCATCCAGCACCTTCATTGCTTCGGTTACAATCTCCGGACCTATGCCATCACCTTTGATGACCGCCAAATTACATTCCATTTTCTTAACCTCTTTTCTACTATTTTTTGTATTATTTATATTTGTGTATTGGACTATCATATTAATTTAACAATAATACAACTTTTCATAATATAATGCTTTTTATTCCCTTAGACAGGTTAGGCGTTTTTCTTGACCATGTCTTACATGTCTGTTCTTTTATAAATGCTACGAATCCATCAAGTTTTTCCGTTTTGTCAAAAACAGTCAATGCCTGATAATATACATCCTTATCCTCATCATATATAACTGTAGGAGGATAATCATTTATCATAAGATAATAATTAAGCAACGTTCTTCCTACCCTGCCATTGCCGTCAGCAAATGGATGAATACTTTCAAAATAAAGATGAAAGTATGCTGCACAGGTTAGAACATCAGTATCTCTATTATTATCCAATTCGTTACAAAGAAATACTATCTCATCTTCAACATCCTCCGGAAGAACGCCCACATCATCACCGACACCATAGTCATGAAGCTTGAAGCTTCCCGGTCTCTCACCTTTTGAATATCTCATTTCATCATAACAGCCATTCATCATAACTTCATGTAATTCCTTAATAAATGAAACATTAATACTATCTTTAGCAATGATATGCTGTTTAAGATATTCAAATGATTTCTTTTGATTGTTAAGTTCAAACAACGTCCTCAAATTACCTGTATAGTTGATAACCTTTCCATTATTGAATATTTCTCTGGTGTCATGAATAGTTGTCTCGCTGTTTTCAATCTTATTAGAATTGTAGGCAAACATAACCCTGAAATCATCTAATGCTATCGAAAGGTCTGCTTCATCCTTGATGTTTTTGCTTCTCCATTTTTCAACAACTTTCTCATAATCCATGAAAGACCTCCACTCTTAAAGCTTAATCATACTAACATCAATGAGTCTTGAATGACCATATCATTATAATCGGAAACCATACATTAGCATAACAGCAATATCAACTATATTAATTCTTGGCATTAATAGAATTGATAAGTCCGCCGCTTGTGATTATATTCTGCATAAATGGAGGGAACGCCTGACCCTTGTACTCGGTACCTTTGGTTCTGTCATATATCATACCTGTATCAAAATCTATCTCTACATCATCACCTGCTTCAATCTCCTTTGCAGCTTCCGGGCACTCTATGATTGGAAGTCCTATATTGATTGCATTTCTATAGAAGATTCTTGCAAAGGTCTCAGCTATAACACAACTTATTCCGCTCGCCTTGATAGCAATCGGTGCATGCTCTCTAGATGAACCGCAGCCGAAGTTCTTGTTCGCTACCATTATATCTCCTTCTTTAACTCTGTTAACAAAATCAGGATCGATATCCTCCATACAATTCTTTGCAAGCTCATTGGGATCTGATGAGTTCAAATATCTTGCTGGAATGATTACGTCTGTATCAACGTTATCGCCATATTTATGTACTGTTCCATGTGCTTTCATATATTTTTAATCTCCTTTCAATTACTCATTAAGTTCTCTGCCTATGCCTAGCAAGGACATGAAATCTTACCTGTAATCGCTGAAGCTGCAGCAACCGCAGGGGAGGCAAGATAAATCTCTGAATCAACGTGTCCCATGCGTCCTACGAAGTTTCGGTTAGTTGTAGCAACTGCCTTCTCTCCCTCTGCCAATATTCCCATATGTCCTCCAAGGCACGGTCCGCAGGTAGGAGTTGAAACAACTGCTCCGGCTTCGATGAATGTCTTAAGCAGTCCCTCTTTCATTGCCTGAAGATATATAGCCTGTGTTGCAGGGATTACGATAACTCTAAGTCCCTTTGCACATTTATGTCCTTCCATAACCTTAGCTGCAATTCTAAGATCCTCAATACGTCCATTGGTACAAGAACCTATCACAACCTGGTCGATCTTAATATCTCCAACCTCATCTATCGGCTTAGTATTTTCCGGTAAATGAGGGAAGGCAACTGTAGGTTTTAATTTATCAAGCTCGATAGTGTATGTCTCATCATATACAGCATCCTCATCAGCCTCATATACTTTATATTCCTTAGCTGAGTGTTCTTTCATATATTCAATAGTCTTCTCATCAACAGGGAAGATTCCATTCTTGGCTCCTGCCTCAATAGCCATATTAGCCATTGAGAATCTGTCATCCATTGAGAGATACTGTATTCCGTCACCAACAAACTCCATAGACTTATACAAAGCCCCGTCTACACCTATAAGACCGATGATGTGAAGAATTACATCCTTCCCGCTGATCCATTTTGCAGGCTTGCCTGTAAGTACAAACTTAATTGCTGAAGGTACTTTAAACCATGCTTTACCTGTTGCCATTCCCGCTGCCATATCAGTAGAACCAACTCCTGTCGAGAACGCACCAAGTGCTCCATATGTACATGTATGGGAATCAGCTCCGATACAGGTCTCTCCGGCAACTATAAGTCCTTTTTCCGGAAGAAGTGCATGCTCTATTCCCATCTCCCCAACATCAAAGAAATTAGTGATGTTGTGCTCGTACGCGTATTCTCTTACACATTTACAATGCTCAGCACTCTTGATATCTTTATTAGGCGTAAAATGATCAAGCACCATTGCAATCTTATCCTTATCAAAGACTTCCTTAGTGTTGAACTTATCCATCTCATGAATGGCTACCGGTGTAGTTACATCATTACCTAATACAAGATCCAAATCTGCCTCAATAAGCTGTCCTGCCTCTACACTTTCAAGTCCTGCATGAGCAGCCAGAATCTTCTGTGTCATTGTCATTCCCATAACAATCTCTCCTTTATCATAATAATTCTTATCTAGTATATCACAATAATAAATATAAACAATATATATATTTTTAATAATTATTATAACTACAGGTTATCATAGATTGACAATTAATATTACTATTGATAAGATATCTTATCGAATGAACGGACTTTCCGAGTAGAGCGAAGACTTTACTTTCACCTGATAAGATAACGTAAAACAGCATGAAAGGTATGACATACTATGGAACAAAACTTAAATCAATATAAAATATTCTATGAGGTTGCCCGCTGCGGCAACATAAGTAAGGCAGCCGAAAGTCTGTTTATCAGTCAGCCTGCTGTTTCGAAATCAATTAGTAATCTTGAAACTGCTCTCTCGACGTCCCTTTTTATACGCAGCAAACGCGGTGTCAAACTTACCGACGAGGGCCGTACTTTATATGAATCGCTTGAGATTGCATTTGAAAATATAGAACGCGCAGAAAAGAAACTTAGACGTATGGATGAGTTAGGAATAGGTCAGATACGAATCGGAGCTTCTACCTCCCTCTGCAAGCATATACTCTTACCATATCTTCAGGATTATATAGAGTTATACCCACATGTGAAAATTTCCATAGACTGTAAACCAACATTTGAAACCTTAAAGCAGTTAAAAAATGACAAGGTGGATATCGGACTTATATGTGAAACCGAGCTTGAAAAGGGCTACAATTTCATGCCAATATGCTCAATACACGATACCTTTGTTGCAACAAGAACATACCTTGATAATCTTATTGTGCGTGAAGACCATAATTCTTCGATCAATAATACAACTACAGCTTTTAACATTTCAACACCGGATAATAATATCCCTGAAATAAATATGACCGGCCTTATTATGTTTTCAGATTATATGGATGACAAACGTATATATAGCAGTATGTCAGAAAAAGAAATTCTGGAAAAATGCAGCCTGATGCTTCTCGATCAGGGCAATATTTCCAGAATCTATATAGACAAATATATGAAAGACAATAACATACAACCAAGTCAGGTATTTGAGATCAACAACATGGATCTTCTTATCGACTTTGCCGCTATAGGAATGGGCGTTGCATGTGTAGTCAAAGAATTCATAACAGATTATATTGATACAGCACAGGTCATAGAGATACCTATGGATTATGAAATCGCTCCGCGTACCATCGGTTTCGTATATAATGAAAAAAGCATCAGTCAGACAGCAAAAAAATTCCTTGATTCTGTCATTCAAACTTAATGCTGAGACCATATAATTCAACACCTTATATATTATAATCATTATACCAAACATACGTAACTACACAATAATAAGCTCCTTTGGTGAATGGGACAGCACCTCATATCCATTCTCTTTCACTACAACAAGGTCTTCGATACGTACTCCAAACCTGCCCGGTAGATATATTCCCGGTTCATCGGTGATCACCATATTCTCTTTCATTATGGTATCGCATTTTGGAGAAAATCTTGGCTCCTCGTGAATATATAATCCCACACTATGTCCAAGACCATGCCCGAAATAACCGCCATAACCATTGTCTTTAATATAATCTCTGGCAAGTGCATCAATATCACTGCATTTTACGCCTGCCCTTATTCCATCCATAGCTTTTAGATTAGCGTCAAGTACAGTCTGATACACTTTTCTCATCTCATCCGTCGGATTTCCGACAGCGACAGTCCTCGTCATATCGGAGCAGTATCCCTTATAGACACATCCGAAATCCATAGTCACAAAATCGCCATATTCAATCATCCTGTCTGTCACCTGTGCATGCGGCATAGATGAATTCGGTCCGCTTGCAACAATGGTATCAAATGATAACTTCGAAGCGCCTTGTCTTCTCATGAAAAACTCAAGTTCTATAGCTATATCTCTTTCTGTAATACCCGGTTTTATAACTGACAGGATATGATCAAATGCCATATCACCTATTGCTTCTGCCTTGCCAATAATATCAATTTCATTATCATCCTTGATCATTCTGGGCGTATTGATCAATTCTCCCGAAACATTTAACTCATACCCCGCTAATGCATCCTTCAACTTAAGGTATCTGGACAGGTTCATGGAATCTTCTACTGCAATCCTGAAGCCATCACCAACAGTGTCGCCATTATTCATCTTGTCAAGCAATTCCCTGATCACCTCAATGTAGGTTCTATTACTAAGTCTGATAAGGGGAATATCAGGGCACTCCTTCTCAACCTGTTCGTAATATCTTGAATCAGTAATAATGCACATACCTTTTTCAGGCAGAATATTATTCCCACATACATTATCGTTATTTTTATCGATATCATAATTTGAAGATAAACTGTTCTTTCTATCACAGGCAAGTAAGAATACTGCTTCTCCGCCTGTAAAACCGGTGTAATATCTAAGGTTCTCCGGACTATCAATAAGAATAACATCCAAACTACTTTCCAAACAGATTTTCTTTAATTCTTCACGTCTTAATTCCTGCATAATTCTCTCTCAATTCTTTAACATTTTTTCTAACGATATTCTTTAACACTTTTTCTATCGTTATTCTTTAACACTCTTTCTAACAATATTCTTTCACATTTTTTAATTGTAATGCCATTTATCAATTCTCCTTTTAATATGTTTCCCCACAAATTCGGGTTTGTACGCGAAACTCTTATACATTTTTTACGTATAGCAGTTTGTCTGATTAAACTTCTTTCAAAGCGTGCGCTTGGATAAAAAGTTTTTTTCTATGACCGATTGTCCGACAATAGAGTTTCTCCCAAATGTCATATAAAAAAACTTTTTACCATACGCTTCGCTTAATATAATTTTGAAACAGACAAACTGCTATACGAGATATACTTTGTCCAGAGTTTCGCTAGTCCTGAGTTGGACTGGGCAGTGATCATTAAAGCAAGCCGGTTGATACGTTATATAGACCTACATACTTTTTTGCCAGCCACCCTGCCCCTACTGCAAGAGCTGTTTTGTATAATTTGTTAATTAACAGCACAGTTATGATTGATTATATCAATAAAGTGAATTCGAAACTTTCAATAACTTATAGTATTGTGAAACGGCGAGCGGTAACAGCCTAATACTCGCGAAGGGCTTTGTGTGACGTCAGTACTTAATGAACGGATGCTACAAGCATTCGTGAATTTAGTACTGCTACGTCGCACAACGCGAGTGCAAACGGGTCCCGAAGCGAGTATGGCTGGTTATCGGAGTCGTTCACAATAGGAAAACGTATAAAAGTTTCGAACAAAGACTATCATATATTCAATCATAACTGTGCTGTGTATTGAAAAATATATAAAACAGCTCATGCCGTAGGGCAGGGCAATGTTCATAAAGGCAAGATGATTATTATACGATATATTCAAGCAAACTTTTTTGACAGCCACCCCACAAGGGATGTTTTTATATTCGTTTCGTCTTTAGTAAACAGCCGTTAATTGATATACTTTGGTAATATTTTTTGTCTCATTTGGTAGTGTATTAGATTTTCTTAGTGTTCTGATAGATTTCTAGCGATGCGTGGCAAGGAAGCCACGCAAGGCGTAATGCGACATGGATGTCGCATAAAAGCCGTTCGCGTATTATTGAATAGCTTGTACAGAACACTTAGAAAATCTTATATACGGACAACCGAGACAACAAAATATACCGAAGTATATCTAAAGACGGCGTACCTAAAACGAAAATAAAACATCCCTACAAACCCGAATTTTTATGAAATAGCAGCCAGCACCTCTTCAAGATCATTGGAATTGGTGTCAACCTTAACATCACATGCCTTCTCATAAAGCGGTCTGCGTTCCTTCATCAAATCGCAAATCTTTGAATAAGGGTCATCACAGAAAAGCAATGGTCTTTTTGTATCTTCCTTAACCCTGTCATATATGACACGATTAGCTGCCGTCAGGTAAAAAACCCTGCCAATTTCTTTTAATAAAATTGCATTCTCACGTCTAAGCGGCATCCCTCCGCCTGTAGCAAGAACCGTATTAGACAGGTTGTCCCTAAGCTCAATCAGTGTTTCTGTTTCTATTCTGCGAAATTCGTCCTCACCCATTTTCTCAAATATATCAGCAATACTCATTCCTGCTTTATTCTCTATATATTCATCACTATCAATGAAATTCATGGAAGCTCTTTCTGCTAACGCCTTTCCAACCGTAGACTTTCCGCTTCCCATAAAACCAATTAAAACAATATTATCCTTGGGATAAACACTACGTTTTAATTCCAGATACACTTCCTCTATAATTTCCTGCGGAACACTTATCTTGTGCCATAACTCATAGGCAGCCACTCCCTGATATAATAACATCTTCAAGGCATTATATGCTTTGCCGCCATTCTCATTTACCAGCTTCATGAATTTAGTTGTCGCAGGATTATAAATAAGATCAACGCCCACTGCAATCTTCTTATAGAATTCCTTATCTTCAATAACCACCTTATCAATGTTTGGAGAAAGTCCAATCGAAGTTGCCTGAAAGGCGATCAGATTATCCTCTGTTATGACATTATTGTCATTTAAACTGATTGGAATTATGTATTCTTTTGAAGATATTCTATCCACCACAATATCCTTAATTAGCATATTATCCTTGTCCATCTCTTTAGATGAATCACAAAATGAATTATAAAGTGATGTATCATTATTCAATAATCCATACATATCCTCTGCAATCTGTCTTGCTTTATCGATTGTTCTGTTAAGAATATATATCTTAGATGCGCCATTTTTAATACACATATAAGTGACAGCCTTGGCAGCGCCTCCTGCTCCAAGAATCGCAACAGTTCTTCCGGACAGTTCTATTCCATCCTCCTTAATCTGTCTTTCAAGTCCCATATAATCAGTGTTATAGCCCTTATAACCATGCTTTGATTCATCGCGTACCAGTGTATTGACTGCCCCGATATCTCTCGCTGCGCCATCAATATCTACAAGAAATTCCTTAACAGCATTCTTGTGTGGTACCGTAACGTTTAATCCTAAGATGTTAAGCTCGTATGCACCATTTATAGCCTTATCAAGTCCATCTGCTTCAACTCTAAATGGTACATATACAGAATCTATGTCCATTCTCTTACTAATATTGTTATGTATTACCGGCGAAAGCGTATGTTCCACCGGATTACCTATTAGACCAATTGTTCTTGTCAAACCGTTAATATTCATATCCTCTACCCTATCACAATATCCATTAACTAATTTCTATACCGGCTACTGTATATAACCTCTATTAGTTTACATAAAATATACTCATATAATTTTAATATTACTCGTCAAAACAACATAAAATATTAATACAAAAAATTATATACCTACATCATGCTCTCCCTTTGAAAGCCCTCTCTTCTTTCTGTATAACCACTTAATGAACTTCTCCGGAATACGCTTAAGTATTATCTGAATCTCTTCCTTTGGATTGATCGGATCTAACAAAATACTATACATTTCTGCCCTGTTAGCACCCCATATATCTGTGAATATCTGATCACCCACAAACAATGTAGAGGACCTATCCGTACCAAGTATCTCCATACCCTTGAGATATCCTTCTCTCTTAGGTTTCCATGCCTTATATACATACTTAACTCCGAGAGGATCTGCAAAGGTTCTCACCCTCTCCTCATCATTATTCGATATAAGACATATACCAAATCCCAGCTCCTTCAAACGCTTAACAAAAATCCTTGCCTTATCATCCACCGGCTCGTCATGAGGGACTAAAGTATTATCTATATCAAATAGTATCCCCCTATAACCAGACTTATAATATTCCTCTATAGGGATGTCTTCTTTTTTATCAAAATATCTCGTTGGCAGCCATTTACTCATTTCATTATCTCCATAATGTTATTGTACTCAACTCTGCAATATGTATTATGATTAATTTGTTTTGTTATCAATTATATTTTGCAAGTTAATATGTTTTATAAGCCAATTTGTAAAAATGCATAATTATATCGACCATAACCGGCGGATAGAATTTGCTAAACATAATACGATCCTCAACAACACGTTTCTGGTTATCTATAAACATTTTACTTGTAGCCTGATCATGTATTCTGTATAAAACTAACGGTTTATCCTTATACAGAAAGGCACCTCTCATATTAGCCAGTTTAAGAAATGTATCCCAGTCAATATTAAATTTCAATTCAGAAGTAAAGATACTGTCACCTAGCATTTCTTTATTGTACGCAACTGTCGGACAACATATGCTATTTCCTAAAGAAAGTATCAATTTTTTAAAAGCAATCCGTGATGACAAATACCTTGATTTCATAGGACTTCTTAATATATGTCTGATAAATGAATTCGGATCTCTCCTATAACCGTTGCCCCTGTCATTTTTTAACGGATAATAATCCGATATAAAAATAAGCCCATTTGTTGTATTCTTGACTTTCTCCCATAGATATGAAGTATATGTACGAGCATATATATCATCCTGATGAGCAACTGTCACCCACTGTGTCGAAGCAGTATCATATGCAAAGTTCCAATCCTTCTTAATATCACTTTCACCTTCACGAACGTATACAGGAATATCATATCTAGCAGCAATTTTACTAATATAATCTGATGGAGTAGAGGTGCAAATAATTACGTCACTCTTAATTTTTTGATTCTTAACTGAACGCACACATTCTTCCAAATATGGAGAATCCTTATAAGCACATATTGCAAATGTATGAGATAACCGATTCATTAACTGTCCTCCGTTTTTTTAATTCTTAATAAACCTCTTCTCAGATATGGTTTATCCCAATTAAAATCATAATAATAAATCATATATCCTGATGAAGGTGTTATATTCCACCCGGTAAATCTTTTCTTAATTATTGCTTCATGCTCCTGACAATGATAAGTACAAATTGCTAACTTTATATCATTCTTGTCAATAATACCTGAAGCACCATCAATTATTGACGGTTCAGACCCCTCAGCATCTATTTTAACAAACAATTTTTCATTTTCTAATCCATATTGTTTAACAAAATCATCCAAAGTAATATGATCATTATCTGTATATCCATCAACGAAACGTTCAATAATCTCTATTTTATCTTTATATTTTTTGAAAGTATGCTCTAACGCATATACCCACTCCTTATCACATTCAAATATATATACTTTTTTAACTTTATCAATAATCATGGCCGAAAACAGACCTTCTGCGCCTCCAATATCCAGTACAACAGTATCTTCATCCGGCATAAAGTCATCTGACAGATATCTATGCGGTGACTTCTCATCCTGCTCTATCAAAATATTATTAATATAGCGTCTAACTCGAAATGGACTTGTATATTTCCTTTTCATATATATTTTCTTGCCGTTATATTCACTGTAAAGTAATTGTGTGTTCTTACTCTTTCCAACCTTGACCTTTTTAATATTATAATTTTTTTTATAATCATATGGAAATGTATTAATAGTATTATTTTTCAGATAATCAATTACCTCTCTAATTTCCGAATCTTTTTTATTTTCATAGAATTTTATTATACTGTTTTTCATTAATCTTGATTTGATTTCACACAGTATGAATTCAATATCATTATCAGCTAATCTGACACCATTATTCTTATTCATCTATTCTTGTCTCCTTGTTTGTTCTTTCACTAATAAGATATTTTATTGGTTTCATCTTATTGCACCTATTTTAAATAAAATTATAAATTCATCAAATAATGCATAAAACTCTTCTTATTATCAATTGCTGTTGTTGTCGGACGTCCCAAATCCGCTCTGGATCCAAGCGCACATTTAACTTCTAATAAACTCAATTGAGCATTCGTCTTAACTGTCTTAAGTTCTCTGTCCAAATCTTCAAAGTTATCTACACAGACAGCATATGGATACCCACAGGCATAAGCCAGTTTTACAAAATCAATTGACTTAGCTACCGTAGGCATGCCTCCAACAGTTTCATGAGCACCATTATTAATGACTATATGAATAAGATTATTCGGTTTATTAGCACCAATTAATGCCATTGAACCCATATGCATTAAAACCGCACCATCTCCGTCTATACACCATATTTTCTTTTCAGGTTTATTCAACGCAACCCCAAAAGCAATGGAAGAACTATGTCCCATAGATCCAACTGTCAAAAAGTCATATTTATGAGACTGTTTATTAGCCTCTCTAATTTCAAACAGTTCTCTGGATACTTTTCCTGTTGTTGATATAACAGGATCTTCACATGAAATATTAATTATATGTTTAATAATTTCTTCACGCAACATAGTATTATCATTAGAATACGATACATGCGGACCATCAGTCAATGCACCTTTACGAATTACAAACGCAACATCTAACCCCTGTTCCAGCCTGCCTTTGAATTCTTCCATTGCATTCTTCACCTCATCTTCCGCTGTATCAGGACTTATTATGAAAGAGGCAATATTCATATCTTCCAATAACTTCAATGTAACTTCCCCTTGATATATGTGTTGCGGCTCATCATGAACACCGGGTTCACCACGCCATCCGATAATAAAAATAACCGGAATTGCATATACTTTATCGTTCAACAGGCTTGCAACAGGATTGATTATATTACCCTCTCCTGAATTCTGCATATATACAACCGGAATCTTACCGGTTGCCAAATGATATCCCGCTGCAATAGCACAACAATTGCCTTCGTTAGCAGCGATAATATGATGATTATTATCTGTTCCATATGTGTCCATCAAGTAATTACATAATTCTTTCAACTGACTATCCGGCACTCCTGTATAAAAATCCAAACCTATTATCTGTGCTAGTTTATCTACCTTCAATATCAAATCTCCCTTTATACATAAGTATTATCAATTCTCATAAGTTCTTCAACGGTGTCTATTTCAATGATTTGATTATCTTTTATCTCATTCACTATCAAATCCAGCTTATTAAGATTGTTATTAACTACATCATCCCAAAACAAACCTTCATAGCCTTTTTGTTTATAAGCATCTCTTATCAGCATTCCCAGTAATTGAGCATCTTTTTTATTAAACCAGGCTATGCCAACCATATTGAAACAGTCATCTCCATTTTTACCCACTCTTGTTATGCGTCCTTCTTTATCCAGATCAAACACCCAGTCATCAGAATGACCATTAATCATTTTTCCAAAATAACATGAATGTGATAAATCAACATCAAATATGCATTCATCAATTATAAACAAATCGGCCTCACATATAAAACAATCAGAGTCGGTATTGATCAACTCGTCACACACTGCAAATATTGATGAAATATTATTGATTGTATTGTAATCTTTGTTTTTGACAATCTGAATGTTATTATATTTCTCTGTCAAATACTCAAACTGTTCTTTAAGATATCCAACTACAATATATATCATGGTAATGTTACGTCTGTTCAATCCATCTATTACTGTTTCTATCATCGGCCTGCCGCAAACCTTCACAAGAGGTTTAGCCATGATATCAGTCAAAGGCCGCATTCTTGTACCAAGACCGGCTGCCATAATAATTGCTATTTCACTCATTAGTTATCCTCTCCATATGAAGTTGGGATCATTATATTGTTAGCCTTCAATGCATCTTCAAATACTTTCCAAAATTCGATAATATCACTTTCATCAATCGCTCCAAGTGCACATAATCTAAAAGTATCCCGACCATCAATCTTTCCGGGATATATTGTAAATCCACGCTCATAACAATAATCATGTACCTTATCAAAATCCCAATTAGGATCATCAGGATAACATACTGATGATACAAGACCTGATTGAACACTTATATCGAGAGCCTCACGAAGCCCCAGCTTTGCCTCTCCGTCATGAATAGCTTTCATTACTCTTTGATGCCTTGCCCATTTTTCTTCTGCGCCTTCACTAAAATATTCCTTTAATGCCTGTCTTGCTGCATATATGGTCTGCACCGGCGGAGTGAAATGCATCTCTCCTGTTTTTTCAAAATATTCAAACTGCATATAAAGATTGCAGTAATATGATCTCTTAGGATAATTAGCAGACTCCTCGATTATGCTTCTTTTCCCAATAATATAAGACAGCCCTGTCATTCCCATAATACCTTTCTGAGCAGATGCCATACAGAAATCAATATTATCTCTATATACATCTATAGGAATCATTGCATAAGAAGACGTTGTATCCGTTATCATCATTATTCCAAATCTGTGAGCAAGCTCGCCAATATCCCTAATTGGGTTCAATAGTCCGGTTCCGGTTTCATGATGAGTAACATAGATATACCCTATATCATCGCTCTCCTTAAGTACGTTCTCAATAACAGTCAGATCAGGAAGCTTGTCTATTGGCTGTTTTATCTCAATATGGGGTAATCCATAATACTTCAAAACTTCAACAGCTCTTTGGCTATATGCACCATTGCTGATAACACATGCCTTTTTGCCTTCAGCCAGAAGTGAATTCAACACAACATCTATACATATTGTTCCTGATCCACAAAATAATACTGAAGTATAATCTTTGGTATCTCCATGAACTATTCTTACTAAATCATCCCGCATAGGTTTCATTATTTCCTGGAATTCCTTTTCTCTTGGACATATGTCAGGAACAACCTGTGCCATCTTAACCGTATCGGTGGTTGTGGACGGACCGGCATTAAGTAATATATTTCTTTTTATCTCCATACAATAATAAAACTCCTATATTTCATCAATCAATGTAATAATTTGATTTATTGACATTAATCTGTCATCAACCTCTTTTGCTCTATGATACTTTAATATATCCTCTGCTGTCTGCTTCATTGCAGGAAATGCTGATCTGGTCAATTGATTAGCATATATCACAATGTTTACTCCATGTTCAATTAATTCCGATTCTGTTATAACATTGAAACTTGTTGGAACAACAACAAGCGGAGTATCTTTATCATCTTCCCTAAATCTGTCACAGAAAGATAAAATCTCATCCGGCTCCTGCTTCCGACTATGTATCATTATTCCATCTGCGCCCGCTTTAACAAATGCACCAGCCCGTTCCAAAGCATCTTCTACACCTTTTTCAAGGATCAACGATTCTATTCTGGCTATGATCATAAAATCTTCTGTCAGCTGTGCTTTTTTACCGGCAGCAATCTTAGCACTAAAATCTTCTATACCGGCCTGAGTCTGTTCAACCTCAGTACCGAAAAGGCTGTTCTTCTTCAGCCCGGTTTTATCCTCGATAATAACTGCACTCACTCCAAGCCGCTCAAGCGAACGAACGGTATATACAAAGTGCTCTGTAAGTCCGCCTGTATCACCATCAAATATTATAGGTTTGGTAGTAACTTCCATTATATCCTCAATAGTTCTGAAACGGCTTGTCATGTCGATCAGTTCAATATCCGGCTTACCCTTCTCCGTACTATCACAAAGCGAGCTTATCCACATTGCATCAAACTGGTCAAGCTTGCCTTTATCACCTTCTATAACAGTCTTCTCGACTATAAGTCCCGTCAACCCGCTATGCGCCTCCATAACCTTTACTATATCAGTCATTTCTATCAACTGTCTAAGTCTCTTTCTTCTGTATTCCGGCATAGAAAGCTTTTCTTTTAGCTGGAGATCTATTTTTTTCACCTGCTCATTTTCTGTATATGGCACATCTATGATCTTACCGCCGTATGATAATAACAATGTCTCTACATGTGATCTTATTGCAGCCTCCGCTCCATGTTTCCAATTGTCCCCATGTATAACGTAATCCGGGTGAATATTATTAATGACATCATCATATAACATATCATTTTGGAGAACAACCGAATCAACCCCATCAAGTGTCTTGTATAATTCCATTCGTTCTTTTTCAGACATAGTAGGGAAACGATTATATCTTATCAACGCCCTGTCACTTAAACATCCGATAATAATTCTGCCGTACTTTCCGGCTTCTTTTATTATATTTAAATGCCCTTCATGAATCACATCCGTACAAAAACATGCATACACTGTATTCATCCCTTATATTTACTCCTTATTAAGATTATTTTTCTACTCTTTCAGCCATTTTAAGTTCAATGGTGTCCTATATATTCCCAATTTTTCAGATCATATACATTGTTCTTAACAGCATACCAATCTCCGGGAATAAATGTATTACCAATGTTTTTAACGATAGAGTTTTCCTCAGAAAACAATACATTCTGAGTTTCTTTATGCTTTTCATTATCATTGATTTCATTACCGGTGAATGGATTAACCGGATGTTCGACCAAATCCTTAAAAGCTAATGTTGGAACATCTGCCTGTGTCATAAATTCATCTGATGTTGTAAAACCCTTTTCATCAAAGTCTTTTACTAACAACAATGGTATAAAACCCTGAACGTCCACACCGTCATCTAACGTAAGATCAAACTGATTAAGTCTTTCCCCATGATCAGAAACTATTATTATTCTGGTATTGTCATATACGCCGTTCTCCTTAAGAAAATCAAGCCACTCTCCAACTCTTAATAATGCAGCTACATTAGTCTGATAATGTCTAACCTGATTAGCGTCATCCATACGCATCTTCACACCGTCAATATTATATCTCTCGCTTAAATCTTTGTCATATTCGGTATTGTCTACATGTAATGCCGGAATATAATCCGGTTCCTGCAGCAGACACGGTTCATGCGTGAACGTGTTATTCATGACCAAAAACGTATTCTCTGTATTATTGTCTATTTCGGTAATATTGGACATATTAACTAATATATTATATGCTGCTCTGGTATTTATATTGAATCCTTCACTCTTTGATAATCCTTCAATTATCTGAACATACGATCTGCCTATGTCCATAAAATCTTCTTTATTATTCAAAATATTTACTGAGACCTCATTATATAATCCGTCATTATAAAGCAGCCGCTGACACACAACAGGCATCACCTTCACAAGGGAAAAGCAGAAAAAATTACGTCTTCTTATATATTCAATTCTTTTGGCATCCACACCATCATCAAGTGCGCTTTTAAAAGTGTCTAAAGCATTAAATGTATTAATATCCGGATAATCATCATATATTGTTAAGTCCGGGGTCGCCTCATATCCGGCATATGGAGGATCACTAACCGTAACCTCATAGCCTTCTTCTTCAAATATATATGGCATAACCCTGAGTGCTTCATCGTGTTTTTCCTCAAGACTAATATCTGAACGCTTATTCATCATCTCAGGAGTATATTCATACCCGCCATAAAGTGGAGGTACTCCAAAATTTGTATACACACCGTATGAAAGTGTATTTTTATAATATGTAAAACCATCAAACATTCTCTTCAATTCAGGTTTTTCTTTTAATATATATGGAAGCTGACTACCCATAGCTCTATCGAGCATTAATACAATAACATTCTTTCCATCCCTGCTCAACGGAATCTTAATATTTGAATAGTCTTCCAACGATGTTTCATTATAAATATTATCTGAACTATTTATATGATATATGTTTATCCCTGATAAAACTACCACCGTGATCATTCCGCCAATAATAATTGACTTCATAATGACCGGTTTTATTTTAACGATATAATGTATTATAAATCCTGTCAAAACCATCAATACAATATTAATTATATATTCTTTTATTGAAAATGATAATCCCTTATCATATTGAAGTAATGCAGAAATATTCCCCAGTTTAGTTCCAAAAAACATAAAGTTAATTATAGCAGTAAATAAAAAAACAACAGATAGCTCATTCATTATTGATTTACATTTATTATTAGCAACATAATGAAAAACACCAAGCCAAATGACAAATGAACCAAATGCAATAAGAAAAGCACTGACTATATATATCAACGGATTAATATAGTATTCTACACTCATAAATTCCTGTGGGGAAGATCTTATCACGGCAGAAGGTATAAACACTCCAATAAACAGAGCAATTAATATATTACTGAACATAAAAATGTCCGTGTTATTGCTTATCTTTATAATACCAGTTCCTTTATGCTTATCAATATTCTTATTTGATAACAGCAGATTCTTAATACATGAATATATATTATTACACAGCCAATATAAAACCAGTCCCGAAGGTGAATTATATAGTAATAACAGAAATATAAGGGCTGTTATATATAATTGAAGTTTCAATGATAACGGTTTTCCCTTAGTGTATATTATGGCTGATATAAGGTTAACAGCCGTCATCAATACCGGCATAGTATTAACAGATACGCCACCTATTCTTAACAATCCGTCAGGAGTCCCCAAATCTCTGAGAAATACAAATGATATACCATTAAGGCTTTGCAGATTGGATAAAAAATGATAACCCGCAATGAAAAATGGGATTTGTAATAAGAGTGAAAATGATCCTCTTAATACATATATAGGTTTGTAATCATTCTGCCTGTAATATGTCTGCAGAATCAAAAAACGTTCATCACCTTTGAAGCTTTTCTTTATATGTTTAACCCGGTTTTCTAATGATAGTCTCTTTTCATTCTCCTGCTCCTGAATCATATCAGCACGTTTGTATAATGGAAGAATAATGGTATTAATAATTACACTCAACACAATAATTGCCTGACCATAACCACTTACAAATCTTAAAGACAAGGAAAAAACCAGTTCCAAAAACAATTCTATCGGACGGATCAGTATAGAATAACACATACTAATAAAATTCATTATTATTTATCCTCTCTACAGAAATGATTTATTATGATACCATAATTAATTCGTATCACCTGAACATTTACAGTAATTCATTATATTTATCAATTATATAATCCACTACTAAACCTGTACTCTTCCCAATATTAACCCACGTTTCCCTTCTTGCCTGTTTTCTTCCTTCAGTATACTTATCATTGCTAATACATTCATCTATTATTGTTTTAATATTATCTATATTATCTTCTTTTAATTCAAGTCCAAGCTTATCCAGAATAGAGAAAGTCCACAACTCATCTTCAAGCCATGCACAGTCGTAAACTGATTTATCAAAATCAGGTTCCGTATATATTACAGGTTTATCATAAACCAATGTATAATCAAATATAACACCGGAAAAATCAGATATAAGAATATCAGACTTTTTCAACACTTCGTAATTATCATTATCTCTGTTCCATTCTATAGTTCTTCTGTCGTTATATTTGTTCATCAACGCTTCTATCATATCTTTTTCAGAGCTAAATGACTGTGGATGCGGTCTAATGATTATATTATATCCTGTATTGATCAACGAATCTATCATTCGTTCACCGTACTTTTTCAGTATACCATTATCCCCCCACGATGGAGCAAGCAATACGGTAACTTTATCATCCGGCTTTTTGTGACCGGTCGATTCTTTATTTTCCATGTCAAATCTTTTTTTCATTACGTCCATGTAGGGTATTCCAACTAATTCAATGTCCTTAGCCGGTAAATTACGCAGCCTCTCAAGTTCTCTTATCTGATGAACCTGATATTCACCTGACAACAGAATCGAATCATAATAATCAAGTCCAAACATTTTATATACTGATATATCATTTGCCATATGTGGTATATGTACATAGTAATTAACATCTTTTGATCTCTTCCACTGAAATACATCCAAGCTTGGCGTAGTTGAAAGAACAAGATATGCTTTAAGAAGATTCATTTTTGAAAAAGCCTTATTACCATTTCCTATATACTCACAAGTTATATTATTATATTTCTTTTCAAGTGCAGGATCATCTTCTGACATAGTATAATAATATGTCTTCTGCCCTCTGTTTTCTAATTCGTCACATATCGGTTCAAATACATTCCAATATCTTTTATGATCAGAAAAAATTACAATTGGTAATTTCTCGGAAACACTCATCTTCTTATGATCACTTCCTATAGAATATTTCAATTTTAATATAAGTGACCTGAAAACATATATGACAGCACTTATCATACCAAACAGAATTGTAAATAACATTCCACCGGTCGCCGGATCAATATATAGAAACATTGCATAATTCATAACTGTAATTCTCCTTATAATATCATTTGATCATTTTCCAATTAGATAAGTCAAAAATATTATCCTTAACTTCAAGACCTAACTGTTTGATCGTCACAGGATTTTTATCTTCCGGGGCCGCTTCAAGCTTCTCACCCGTATATGGATTAACCTTATCTTCAATAATATCCTGTAAAGCCATAGCCGGCACATCTGCATTTACCATAAATGAATCATCCACACTAAAAATCTTACTATTAAAATCTTTTTCCATCAATAAAGGATTCAAAGCTTCCAAATCATATTGTTCGAATATCATATCATCAAAATTATTGAGAAAACCTCCATGATCTGCTGCAATTATTATTCTCGTATTATCATACACGCCATTCTCCCTGAGATAATCGAACCATTTACCAAGCTGAAGCAATGATGCGACGTTGACCTGATAGTGGTGCATTTGTTCTGCATTATCAACATTCATAACTCTGCCGTCTACAATGAATCTGTCCTTGTTTTTCTCATCATATTCCGTGTTATCCACATATAAAGCCGGAACATATTCAGGCTCTTTAAGAATAGTTGGTTCATGTGTAGCCTCATTATATCCGGCAAAGTATGTATTAACATTATCTTCTGTAATCTCGGTAATATCAGATAGATTTTCTAACTCGGCATATTCCTGTTCAAAAGTATATATAAAACTTGTTCCCTTAGAAATATTATCATTATCAACCATATAAGAATAAACCGACTTTGTCGCATATATTGTCACATCATTGTAATAGCCGCCATCATAAAGCGTATAATTAAATGCCAATGGACAAGCTTTACTCACACTGTAACAAAAGAAATTTCTATATCTTCTGTCAGATGACTCTTTTCCTTTATATGAGAAGTGAAACTTATCTTTTGCATGAAATGCCCTTATATCCATATCTTCAAAAACAGACAAAGACAGATTAGCTATATCGTCATCTTTTAAAAACGGCGGATCAAATACTGTCACTTCATAATCATTATCCTTAAAAATCTTAGGCAGCAGAGTCAGAGCCTCCGTTCGTTTAGCTACATTCTGTACCACATCAGCAGTATATTCATAACCTCCTAATACAGCCGCTGATGCATCTCCCGTATTAGTACCTAATGACACTGTGTTAGGATAATAAGTAAAACCTTCAAACTGTTTTTTCAGCTCCGGTTTCTCATTCATAATATAAGGTATGAAACTGCCAATGGCCCTGTCAAGCATAAACACAACAACATTCTTTCCGGATTTACTAAGAGGTATACTCATCTTCTCACTTGCTGTTTCCGAATAGTCCATATTATTAAATGCTGTATTCACAGTATAAATATTACTGAGCGATAAGAATAGCAGCGCTATTACAGAACTAACATTAATATAATAAATAAGCTTTTTATTGTTGATATATATTAAATGATGAATCAATATAATAAGAGCAATTATTAATGTATTTATTAATATTTCTCCAAAACCTGTTTCTACATCCTTTACATACTTAAGATGCGACGAAATAATACCCATATCAGTTCCAAAAAAGAAGTAATCAACCATTCCGATAACTAATATGACAGATAAGTACTTATATAGTTTTTCTCTGTTGTAACGTGAAATATAAAAAAAGAATGGAACCCATATACCAAAATATCCCACTGCAATAGACATACTTCCCACAAGAAATAACAGAGGATTATGAATATCAGATGTATCCACAAATTCCAATGGCGAAGCTTTAATAACACCTGATGGTATGACTACACCCAACAGAAATATCATTGCAATCTCACATATAATAAATCCCCATATATAATCATTATCATGACATTTAATTTCAGCGGAAGAATAATCTTCATTATCTTTACTGCATTTCAAAACAATATTCTTTATCAATGTAAATATGTTATTCATGGTCCAATATAACACCAGCCCTGACGCTGAATCATACAATATTATCAGAAATACAACTGCAACAAGATACATAGTAACTTTATCTCTAATAGATTTTTTATCTGTAAATACTCCTACTGAAACCAGATTAATTACCGTCATAAAAACCGGCATTATATTGATGCTCATACCGGCTACATTAATTAGACCATCTGGCATTGCAAGATTTCTAATAAATAAAAACGGAACACCTTCAAGCTGATTCAGGCTTGTAAGAAAATGATAAGCACCAATAAAAAATGGCAGTTCCAACATTAAAGGCAGGGCTCCTTTTAAAGTTGATAATTGATTATAATCATTCTGCCTATAATATGTTTTTAACATTAGAAATCTTTCATCTCCATGAAAATTTCTTTTAATATGAGATATCCAAAAAGAAAGTTTTTTTTCTTTTTCATATTGTTCCTTCTGTATTTCATCGATCAGCTTATATATAGGGACTAACAAAGTATTAATAAATATACTTAAAATAATAATAGATACTCCCGGTATTGGTACTATACGCATTACAAGAGAGTATATTAATTCATATATTAATTCAAGCGGATATATAACAATGTGATATATAATACTATTGAATGAGATCATCTCCGGTTCTCCCCCTCTGTTGTTTCACTAATAATATATCTCGGTCGTGCCTTAACCTCTAAATATATCTTACCAATATACTCACCTATAACACCAATTGACATCATCTGTACCCCGCTGACCATGCATATAAGACAGGTAGAAGATGCCCATCCCTGAATTGTATTACCATTAATGGTTCCGATTACTATCCATATAATCCCAATAAAACTTAAAAGAGCAATCAAAAAACCAAAAACTGAAATCAATCGAATCGGCTTAATGGAAAGACTTGTAATTCCGTCAAATGCCAGCATTAACATTTTTCGTAAAGGATAATGACTTTTACCTCCCATGCGTTCATGTCTCTCATAATATACTGATGTACTCTTATAGCCGATTAAAGGCACCATACCTCTCAAAAAAAGATTAACTTCTTTGAACTTCGATAATTCCTGTAATACTTTGCTGCTCATCAAACGATAATCTGCATGATTGAATATAACCTCTACCCCCATAATATTCAATAAATGATAATATGATTCAGCAGTAAATCTCTTAAAAAAGGTATCTGTAGATCGATCGCTTCTCACACCATATACAATATCCGCACCATCATTATAGGCATCAACCATATCCTCCATAGCATGTACATCATCCTGACCATCACAATCTATAGTTATACTAATATCACATTCATCTTTGGATTCAAGAAGACCTGCAAGAACAGCATTCTGATGTCCTCTGTTACGACTTAAACGAATTCCATTAATGCAACCATTACATTTCGAAAGACGTGTGATAATATCCCATGTTTTATCTTTGCTGCCATCATCAACATAAATAATATGGCTTTCCTCTGATATTTTATTTTTATTGACTAAATCTTTAATTTCATCGATAAATATACCACATGTTACTTCCAGAACCTCTTCCTCATTGTAACATGGAATAATAACATATAAAATTGGTTTCATCTTATTGCTCCTATTTTCACATCCCTAACTATTTTGCATTCAATGGTGTCCTATATATTCCCAGTTGTTCAGATCATATACATTATTCTTAACAGCATACCAATCTCCAGGAAGAAATGTATTACCGTTATTTTCATCAATTGATAAATATTTTGAAAATAAAACACTCTGATAATCTTTGTATTTTTCTGTATTATTGACCTCATTATCTGTAAATGGATTAACAGGATTATCAATCAAATTCTTAAATGCTAATGTTGGAACATCTGCCTGAGTCATAAATTCATCTGATGTTTTAAATCCCTTTTCGTCAAAATCTTTTACTAAAAATAATGGTATAAACGATTGTACATCAAGACCATCATCAAGAGTCAGGTCAAACTGATTGAGGTTTTGTCCATGATCAGCTATTATTATTATTCTCGTATTATCATATACCCCATTCTCTTTAAGATAATCAAGCCACTCTCCCACTCTAAGTAATGCCGCCACATTAGTATCATAGTGTTTTACCTGATCAATGTTTTCCATTCGCATCTTCACGCCATCTATATTATACCTTTCACTCAGATCTTTATCATATTCTGTATTATCAACATACAACGACGGAACGTAATCGGGTTCCTGCAACAGGCACGGTTCATGGGTAAATGTATTGCTCATAACAAGAAATGTATTTTCTGAATTATTTTCAACTTCAGTAATATTTGATAAATTAGCTAATACACTATATGGAACCCTTGAAAAGTAATTATATCCAACACTCTTTGATAAGCCCTCAGTTATCTGAACATATGATTTATTAATATCTAATATTTCGTCTTTATTTTTTGAAACATTAGTATCAATTTCATTATATGTTCCATTATCATATAACAATTTTTGACACATGACCGGCATTACTTTTACTATTGAAAAGCAGAAAAAATTACGTTTTCTGATAAATTCAATTCTTTTTGCATCACCATCATCATTAAGTGCACTCCGAAATTGATCCCATGAATTAAATGTATTAATATCAGTATACTCATCAAATATTGACAAATCGGGAGTATGTTCATAACCTGCATATACCGGATCACTTACAGTAACCTTATAACCTGCTTTATCAAATATAACCGGCATCAACTTAAGGGCTTCATTTTGTTTTTCTTCCAAACTAAGATTGTCTCTTTTATTCATCATTTCAGGAGTATATTCATATCCTCCATATAGAGGGGGTGTACCGAAATTAGTAAATGCACCATATGACATAGTATTTTTATAATATGTAAATCCATCATATTTATCTTGTAATTCCGGTTTTTCCTTCATTATATATGGAAGCTGTGTACCTAAAGCTCTATCAAGCATTAAAACTATTACATTCTTACCGTTCCTGCTCAGTGGAATCTTAACATCTGTAATATTTTCTAAAGATGAATCATAATAAATATTCCCTTCAGAATGAATTACATAAATATTAACACATGATACGACCAATACTGTAACTATGCCTGACATAATAATTGTATTCATGATAATCGGTTTTAATCTCATGATGAAATGTATCAAAACTCCAATCAATACCATAGCCAGACCATTAACAATATATTCTTTTCTTGAGAATGAAATATTTATATCATATTGAAGTAACGAAGAAATATTTCCAAGCCGAGTACCAAAAAATAAATAATTGATTATAGCACAAATTACAAATATTCCTGAAAACTCAATCAATATATATTTTGTCTTATCATTGGCAACATAATATAAGATCCCAAACCATAACACAAATGTTCCCATAGCAATCATAAATGCATAGACTATGTACATATACGGATTTATATAGTATTTTATACTCATGAATTCTTGCGGAGAAGATTTAATCACAATAGAAGGAATAAACACCCCAATAAACAAAGCAGCTAATATATTACTAAGTATAAAAAAAAATGTATTATTCTTTGTATTATTAGTTTTCATATATATGTTTGTATTCTTATGTGATAATAACATATTCTTAATACACGAATATACATTATTACACAACCAATATAGAACAAGTCCGGAAGGCGAATTATATAACAATAACAAAAATATTAAAGCTGTAATATACAATTGAAGCTTCAATGATAATTGTTTTCCCTTAGTATATATTATGGCTGATATCAGATTAATCGCCGTCATCAATACAGGCATAGTATTAATCGATACACCACCTATACTTAATAATCCATCAGGAGTCCCCAAATCCTTGATGATACAAAAAGAAACACCTTTAAGGCTCTCAAGATTAGATAAAAAATGATATCCGGCTATGAAGAATGGTATTTGTAACAGAAGAGAAAATGATCCTCTTAACACATATATAGGTTTATAATCATTCTGCCTATAATATGTCTGCAACATAAAAAAACGTTCATCACCTTTAAAGCTCTTTTTTATATGTTTGACCCATCTATCTAATGAACTTCTCTTTTCATTCTCATGTTCCTGGATCATATCAGCCCTTCTATATAATGGAAGAATAAGTGTATTAATAATAATACTCAAAATAATAATTGCAGGACCATAACCACTTACTAATCTTAAAGACAATGAAAAAACAAATTCAAAAAACAATTCTATTGGTCGAATCAATATATAATAACATATATTAATAAAACTCATTATTCAAGCCTCCCTACATAAGATGGTCTATTCTGATACATTAAGCAATTCATTATATTTATCAATTATATAATCAACTACTATACCGGTGCTCTCTCCTATATTAGTCCATGTTTCCCTTCTTGCCTGTTCTCTTCCGGCAGCATATTTATCATTACTGATACACTCATCTATTATTGTTTTTATATTATCAATATTATCTTCTTTTAATTCAAGTCCAAGCTTATCAAGAATAGAGAATGTCCATAACTCTTCATCAATCCATGCACAATCATAAACTGATTTATCAAAATCAGGCTCTGTATATATTACAGGTTTATCATAAACAAGTGTATAATCAAAAATAACTCCTGAAAAATCTGATATCAAAACATCTGATTTCTTCAACACTTCATAATTGTCATTATCTCTATTCCACTCTATAGTGCTGCTATCATTATATTTGTTCATCAATGAATCTATCATATCTTTCTCAGAGCTAAAAGACTGTGGGTGAGGTCTGATAATTATATTATATCCTGTATTGATCAACGCATCTATAATACGCTCTCCATACTTTTTGAGGATACCATTTTCTCCCCATGAGGGGGCTAGCAATACAGTAGCATTTTTATCTGATTTTTTGTCAACATCATATACTTTATTATCTGTATCCAATCGTTTTTTCATATCATCCATATATGGTATACCAACTAATTTAATATCTTTAGCCGGTAGATTACGCAGCCTTTCAAGTTCTCTTATCTGCTTAACCTGATATTCACCTGACAATAGAATTGAATCATAATAATCAAGTCCAAACATTTTATATACTGTTATATCATTTGCCATATGCGGTATATGTACATAGTAATCAACGTCCTTAGATCTCTTCCACTGAAAGACATCAAGACTTGGAGTAGTCGAAAGAACAAGATATGCTTTAAGAAGATTCATTTTAGAGAATGCCTTATTACCACTTCCTATATATTCACATATTATATTATTATAATGCTTATCAAGTGCCGGATCATCCTCTGACATAGTATAATAATATGCTTTACGGCCTATAATTTCTAATTCTTCACATATCGGTTCAAATACATTCCAATATCTTTTATGATCAGTAAAAATTACAATTGGTAATTTTTCTGAATTACTCATCTTTTTGGAGTCACATCCAATTGAATATTTTACTTTAAAATAAAATGATCTTATAACATATATGACTGCACTAATCATACCAAAAAGAATGGTAAATAACATTCCACCTGTCGCAGGATCTATATAAAGAAACATTGTATAACTCATAGTTATAATTCTCCTTATAATAAATTTGATAATTATCAAATCGTGCAAATCAAAAATAATATCATTACAAATTCAAAAATAACATATTTCAAATGCGCTTTAGTTTTAAAAATATATCAATCAGCAAGCTTATAAAGAGAATAGCTGAAGTTAATCATTCCTTCTGCTCCTATCTCATCATATGAATTGCAAAATTCCAGATTAGTGAAGAAATCTCTAATTTCATTAGATGTAGGCAATTTTGTTTTTGTAGAAGCATAATCATATATATTAACAGGTGATGATAAATTATTATTTTCATCTATCTTTTTATCATTAAAAGCTCCATGAGCAAGAAGAAGATAAGTTGGTTTATTCTTGTCGACATGTTCAATAATGTCCTTATAATCATCAAGCTCAGTACTTTTTAATGCTATTATCCTGTTATCATAACTAATAACATGTGTAAGTATAGTCAAATACCAATCACTATTTAAAACAATTATAATATTAGAATTGTTAATTTTGTCTACTGTAATCCCATCCTTCAACTCTTGTCCAACATATATGCTTGGCATTCTTATATGTGATAGTACCATCCCAAGTACAATCAAAAATACCATCACAATCTTTCCCTTTTTTTTACCAATTACAATCGTAAACAAAGCATGCACTAATATCATAATAATAATAGCAGCTATCGGATATATGTAAAATAGATAACGATTTGCGGATACCATCATAGCGTAGATATTAATAGATTTTGATACAATAACTATTGCTGTTACAACTTCTATCAAACATATTCCAAATAAAAAAAGACTTTTTCTAATATCCTGAACAAATGCATTTTTAAATGCAGTCAACTTTTCAATTATTATTTTTATCTTTGGCAAAAGTTTTCCGTTTTTAGCCAGCAATATAATTAATGGAAGAAAAACTATACATAGATAAATAATACATATACCAATAGATTGAAGAATCCCTATTTTATATATTGATGGTCCTATACCTATTAATTGCATTAGTACTATTCTTAAACTAATAATCAACTGTAAAGAAAAAGAAAATCCCTTTTCAAAAACTTCATCGTTCCACATCGCAAAAGAAGAAAAAAGACTTGGATATACTGCATATCCTATACCAACGCCTATTAACATTGACATAGAATATATTAATATCTCTCTCCATTTCCGCTTAATCATCATATATATTACAAAATAACAACCAAGCAAAAATGCAAAAATCCAATAATAATGATGTGTCATTACTCCCAAAATATTACATATTATTATTCCAATACATGTTTTCACGGATAATCTATTAAATTTATAGATCATCATATGAAGATATAATAATATAAGACACTCTGTAACTAACAATGAATAATGACGCAAATAAATAAATACATCAATACCACCTGAACTAAAACCAAAAAAGAATAATGTTAAAAGTGCGGTTTTTTCGGTTAAACCACCATATATTAATAAATTATACAGACAGTATCCTGATACAATTATGCAAAACAATACAAGAGGAATGAAAAAAGCAAATGAGAATTTACCCGGAAAAATCGAACTAATAAAATGCATATAAAACAAAATTACAGGCGGGGTATCTTTTAACGAGTTTTTATAAGGAATTGAAAAATCAAATCTTTCATCCTCCCCAACTGTAAGATAATCCTTGAATATCTCTGCACTCTTCCACTCTCTCATATTGATTGGATTTTTATCAATATCCATATAAATATGAGGTGATTCTTTACTATTAGCCAGGCCAAATGTCCATACTTCATCAGAGTGAAATTCTCTCTTAACGAAAAAAAATAGAAATAAAAAGCATAAACACTGTAATATTATAATAGACCACATTATATGTTTAGCATTAAGATGAATACCGAAAATATCCATGGAATTATATCCTCCGATTTCAATAATATGTATATAAATTCGCGACTATAAAACGGTGTGAGTATATACCCACACCGTTTCATGGATTATTAAATAATATCAGGTAAGATCCTTCAACGGATTAACTATACGAACCGCTTTCAAAATATATTTAACCTTAGGAAAATGCCATTTCTTGTTTATGATCTTTGGCTCAACATCCAAATATAATGTATTAAATGTAAATGTTTCATATACAGGATCACCATGTTCATCTACACCGGTTTGAATTGTCTTTTCATTTTCCTTTTCAGGAGTCGAAGGATCATCCTTTTCATCAACTTCAACATCTATTATACTACCATCTGGTTTTTCAACAATAACCTCTATAGAGTACTTATAACCACTTAATACAGTAGGATCCATAGTAAGTTTATATCTTCCTCTCGGAATTCCCGTTGGAATATATTCTGTACCCGCCGGAATTACAGCTGGAACATCAGGATCAAACTCTAATGTATTTATACCATTTTTGATATCAAGTGTATTCTTATAGAATATACGATCATCTTCAGGAGTTAATGGATTATCCACTGTTTCCGGTCTGATTAATGAGAATTCACCAAAATAAGCAATATCATCTCTGTAATCATAATCAACAGGATAATCTGTCTTAACTGAGATCGTAAGCTTATCAACTAATACATTTATAGTCTGACCTTGTGTAACTTTATTAGGAATTGCTACAGTATCTTCTACGGTATTAATTCCACCCATTGTCATATGCATATCATAATTAGCTACAGTATTATAAGTCATATTTCTGACACGAGGATCTGAAGTAGGTGTATAACTATCAAACTTAACTAAAGCTGTATCATATATTATACCATCAAGATCGACCGAGTCACCCTGTTCGAGTTGAAGTGACTTGAAAAAATCTGCTACCATATTGGATTCCGCTGTTGTGAACGTCTTTGTATCGCCGAATTCAAATACCTTAACCTCGGGAGTTGCCTTTCCATCACGCTTGACAGTAACAGTAAGCTTCTTATCATCTCTTAATCTAACCCCATTAGCAAGATAAAAACCCTCTATTCCGATTTTATCACCAAAATCATCTGAAAAAGCAAGATTAGTATTAGTAGTCAGCTCTCTGTTACTCTCAAATTTATAATGAAGATCAACTACATAACCATATGGGATTGCAGTCTCCTCCAATGTCTTAATATCATCCGGCCATTCAAGACTGACAACATCATTGGCAAGCTTGAAATTCATCTTAGCGTAGAAGTTACTCTGTGATGTATGACGCTCACAATAGAAGAAGTCAAAATCCACTGCTTTACCATTCTTAAGGTCAAGACTAGGTTTGCTGGCAGACAAAGTATCAAGATTAACTGAAGCATTCAGCTGTGAATGCGCACCACCCAAATCCAATACTAATTGTCCATTAACAAATACATATACATCATCATCACCGTTAAAGTAGAAGGTCTGTCCTGAACCCTTTTTATATACAAAACGGCTGTGTGTTTTAACTGTATAATGGAAATTATGAGTACTATAAGTGGCATCAATCGGATAGTCTTTTGCCATTTTGTCAACAATGAACATCTGACCTGGATCTGTTCTGAACTCACCCGCACCGTAGTCTACTTCTGCATTTGTACCATTACGAATTGATTTATTATTGGGATTAAATATCAATCCGTCTGTTTCCGCCTTATGATTTAAATCACCCTTGAATTCATAATATGGAAATGTTCCGCCACTTGCAACCTTGTGGAATACCAGATTGTTATAATCACCATATGGCTTATTCAATGATGGATGATATTTGAACATATGAGCTAAAACAAAATAAGCATAATCATAACATGTTTCTATATCAAACCAGCCATAATCAGAGATTCCGTCAGGTTCTGCATCTCCTGTAATATTATTAATTCTGTCAACATTATACTTTGCCTTTGATTCCTCATAAGAACCAAGCGGAAATGTTAATGTTCCATATTTCTGTCCCTGTATTTCTATCTTGTCAAGATTAGGCGTAGGTCTGTCACTTACACCTGAAATTATAATTGTATTCTCACCTGCAACAAGCGGTATATCATAGATTGTTTTATTGGGATTCTCAGGTGGTGTATTCGTCGAACCATTTCTGGGAATATCAATATCAGCATTATATGCTCCAACTTTAATATTATACTGAGCATCATACTGGTCAGTCATAGCAAAGAATTTGATAGCATAATTACCTGCACCATATTCATTGTAATATTTAAAAGTAACTGTTCCATTACCGGAGCCACCAATATCGGAAACATAATGCTCTGCCAAACAGTTATTGCCGGCAACTACCTTAGCACTTCCTCCAAGCTCTGTACAATGCTTGATACCACCATAGTGACCATTGTTGTAATCTTCAACGTATTTGCCTGTATCTTCAGCGTCAAGTACAACCCAGTCACTTTTTCTTATATATTGTCTCATTGACAGGTTATTAATCTGACCATTATGACGCCAATTTCTGAATACATTGATAGTACTGCTTTGGTCTAGTTCTAACTGTTGTTTTGTCAAAGCCGCCGTTCTTGCGACGGTGTTCTGTTTATACACAGGATAACCATAATATATACTTGAAGGATCACTTTCAAGATTATCCTCTACAAGTCCTTTAAGATTACCTGTGCCAAGACGATTAAAAGCTTGACCGGCACCGGATGGATACTCAAAAATCAGATTATCAGCCCTAAAATCAAGAATACTTATGGGGAAAAGAATCTCATCCGGATATTCTTCAGCCTTAACTACAGATTGATTTGGAAGTACTGAAACTATTATTGTAGCAGCTAATAATGTTGCAGACAACAACTTGATACATTTTTTTAATCTCACTTTGCTTTCTCCTTTCTTAAGACATAATAATCTGTTACGGTGTAGTATCCAAAAACATCTTGTTCGGTGCTACTGTAATAGCATATGAATTACGCAATGATATAGTATCTCTGTATTCGTATGTCTGATTAATATATTTTGCATTTTCGAACTGCATATCCACAAATGCAGAATTGCCAACAGCATCAACTGAAAAATACACATCTTTAACATTCTCAGACATAAGACCGGTATTCCCGGACTTAGCATCAACGGCAGTTTTTGCGGCATTAAATCCATCATCAGTAGCTGTATTTGTATTAGTTATAGTTCCTTTATCGGCAAATACACTATAACTTCCACTGTTATCAACAAATCTGAAAATCGCATAATTCTCTGTATTAGCAGAGTTGTCAATATGGTATCTTATATATATATATGAAGGTTTAACATAATACGGATTACCTGAAGACACACCATCCAACAGCTTTCTAAAGGACTGATATGAATCTGAATTATGTACAGTTTTTGTATTGTCTATACAATATAAAGTATAATCCGCACTTTTCATATATATATCATAATTATTACTACCGGCCAACTTATAATTAGGATAATTATCTGAAACTAAAGTACCATTAATGTCACCAACAGATGTAGCAATGCGTTTTCTTTTGTTCTTAGCAGACGAATCAATGCCGGTATCTAAAGTATAAGTCTTTTTATCAGCAGTTTCTACTCTTATATACGTTGCCTGCATGACAATATCCGAAAACTGTTCACGAAATTCAAGAGCTTCTGTCTGCAACTCCAGCTTCTTGTTGGTTTTTCTAAGAATTACGGAAGAATTACCCATCATCTGAACTACCATAACCATAATAATCGACATGACGGCGATTGCAACCAACAATTCTATAAGTGAAAAACCCTTATTTCTATTATTCAACTGCATCACCCCCCTAATATCTTATATAATGTTTACCTGTAGTCTGATCAAGATATATAGTAGCATAGATTTCACTGTCAGACTTATAAAATGTATATTTGCCACTTCCTACTTCAACTGAACCATCAGACTTATTAAATATAATCTTTTGCTCATCACTAACTAAATCATTATCATTATATTTAATCTTAACAACATCCTTTGGAAGAACAGCATCCCAAGTTGTTTCATCAGCATCATCTGCAAGCTTACCACTAACAACATCAGCTACTCCGGCACTTGTATTATAACCGACCTTAATACAATAATTAACTTTTGTGCCTGATGTCTTCTTCTTAATGTACATACACACAACTTTTCCACTGGAGTCAGCAACTTCGGAAACAGCCTTAGTCTTAACAACGCAGCTACTAATTTGATTATCAAAAGTAGTGACAGCAGCTGAACGCTTTGCGTCTCTAATTACGCCAATCGAATACATTGAAAGTCCTGCCAGGACAGCCATAATTGCAATCACGATTAACGCTTCAACAAGTGTATATCCCTTATTCTTCGTCATACCATCACCGCCTAATCAACATTCTTCTTCCAGTTACTAAATCCTATAATATCCTCATACTGAACTGATGAAACATTTTTAACAGATACTATATTAGGATCCGCTACAGTATCGCCACTATCAGGTATATAATAATGTTTAAATAATTTAAAGAAATTCTTCAGTACACTAGTTTTTTCAGCCCTTCTACATTCATCAAGTACAGCTTTAATTATCTCTCTGTTAGCAATAAAATTGATATCCTGATCTTTAACTATAATCTTACCGCCAGCAACAACCAACCCATGTACCTCTTTAATGCTGCTATCAAATGTAACATTTCCCTTACATATTACAATACCCATGAATTTACCCGAACCTGTTACTTTAACATCTTTCGTACTACTTATTATTGTGTATCCTGACTTAGGAAGGGTTCCTGTATAGTCAATCATTCCACTGTAATCAAAATATGTATTGATTGGAGTTATGGAAGTTTCAGAAACTGTCGGTGTAAGACTTGCTGCAGCAACATCAGTAGGCTTATCAGTAAGTAACAATCTCATCTTCTTATATCGTTCACGAATATCATTAGAAACAGTAATAGATTGTGCAACACTAGCTGAACCGCTATTACTAAATCCTTTACGTAACTCAAGATCGTTATCTACGTTAAATAAAGGCTTAATACTATCCTTTCTTCCCTTAACTGTAAGCTTAGTTGAAGTAGCGTTCTTAACAGAAATAGCAGAATTAGTATATATTTTCTTATCGTCAACATTAGTGATACTCTTAACCTTAAAATGCTTCCAATCGGTTATATCAAATAAATCCGATTTCTCACCGGCACTTATTGTACCTGCTACAGCTGATGGATCAAGTGAAAATAATGCAGCGTAGTTTTCAATAAAAGCAGCAGCTTTATACGGATCTATTTCCGAAAAATCATAGAAGTAATAGTTAGTACCACCTACAACGGTCTTAACTACAGGAATATTCTTATATTCGTCACCTTCACCAAATAACTTTTTAAATGTAGTGGTTTGCTCTACACCCGAAGCATCCTTATATTTAAATGTCTGATTAGCCAACAATTCCGGCCATGCAACAGAAATCTCTCCAGCACCAATATTAGATTCATCAATATAATAAGGTGGAATATATGCTAACTGATTACTCTTAACAGAAATACTCTCACCTGTTTTGTAATCATCTACTCTCCTCTTATCAAATGCCGTTCCAGCAACATTCTTCTCAAGAGAATAATTATCAGCATCCTCATCAGTATAAGTATAAGGATTACTCTCTGCATTCTTAACATCATCAGCTGTCTGTCCTGCTTCTAATTCTGATACATCAACAGCATCATCTGATGTTCTTATTGCATAAGCTAATGCCTTAGTGTCCTTAGACATTTCTACATATGCTTGTCCGGCAATATATACTGAATCAGTATTAGTAAAATCCAGTACAGAATCCTGTCCGTTGACAACAACAGAACTACTATTGTAATGTGACTGCCCCGGCAAATTAATTAATGTTGTACCTTTGTACTTATAATTACCATCAGTTATATCTAAATCGACATCTTTTTTACTGGAAATCGGATACTTAGAACTACTAAGTACTTTCCCAAGATATGCTTTACTAAACGATCTCTTATCAGTCGTACCATTATTGTAACCATAATAATTACCATCTAATACATACTTCGAACCTGATGCATTAAGTTCCATATCATCTGAAACATATGCATTGGCAACCATCTCAAGATCTGAACCTCTGTAAGTATTACTGGTACCAATCTTACGAGCATATCCACCCAAAATAATATTGTCAGTCCATATCTGTGAATGCTTAGTCTTATCGTCTTTTCCACTACCTACAATTGATAAATCTGCACAATTCATAGCTGCAATACTACCTGGAACTATAAGTCTGTCAGCAACGATAGACACCTGAGCTTTATCAACATATAATCCAGAATACATACTTGCCGGTTTCAAACCATCATTGTTATCATAAGCAGCGTTATCGCCACCATCAGAATATGGAGTAATATTAGTATCAGTATCGTAATTATAATCCTTATTGTAAAAATCATTAGCCGCATATACATTACCGTTAATGAATGTTTTGGTACCAATGCCTTCTATCTGAACACCCATATCACTTATCAAAGCAAAATCGAATAACGGATCATTACTAATTGAAGAGAAATCAATATTAAAATGTGGAGCGTTAATTACAAGATCTGTAGTAATAGACTGTACATATGTCGCCTTATCTGCAAGCTTACTATCATCCTTATAGGTATTAACTGTACTGTATTCTGCTGTTCTCTTCAAAACAACCTTCTCAATAGTAAGTGAATCATTAGTAGTATACACATTACCGGTACTTATCGAAATACCATCCGGATTAGATGAGGCAGGATTGCTCAAAAAGCCTTCCAAAGTACTCGCAATCGAAGTGCTTTGTAACCCGGAATCCGCCTTTAACTTATCCATGAACAAATGATCAAGCATAGCATTTGCATCAGCATTGCTCATAGTTACATATGTTTTCTTATCAGTATCATATACAACGATAACATTGGTAACATCATTATATGCTTCGTTAAGATGCTCCATTGCTATAGAACCTACTCCTGCATATAGTTCATCCATCGCCTGTTCAAGATAATAAAAATTATCTCTGGAGTTAATGTCATATGCCTTCATTCTATAACAAACAGCAACTGCGACAAGAAGCGATGTGGCAAGCACTGCAAGGAAAGAAAGTGTCGCGATTACGATAATGAATGTATTACCTTGATTAGTTTTCCTTTTGTTATTACTATTCAATCTCACCGCCTCCTCGTGTTCCCTGTAGTGTTACCATTTTATCATCATCATTAACACTATCGCCTTCCTGTATCCATATCTTAACATTATAGATACTCCAAACCTCTTCATGAGCATTGTCAATACTATAAACATTATTTGCTATACTTGCATCTTTGGTTACCAGTGATTTTAAATTACCTGAAGCATCAGTATAAAACAAATTATGATATACTCTAAAACGATCTTTAGAAACAGTCGAAGAACCACCAACAATGGTTACTTTATTATTCCTGTTTCCACTTGAAGACTTTTTATAGAGCTTTTTGCTACTGGAACCGTTAGCTTCATTTGAAATATCATTCTTTAATTTTTCCGAAATAAGCTTGGTCTTCAATTCGTTAAACCTTGCATTATCATAAGTCCCATCTGATTTCTTGAAATTATCTATAATATCAGCATAATTTTCAGAAGTTCTTATGATAAATGCATTGATTCTTTCTTTATCACCAAATCCACTAAAACTGACACCGGAAAGATCAAATTTTATAGAATCATTTGTGTCCAAATCATTGTAAACTCCCGCATTATACATAAGATAAATATTAGGAACACCGTTTTTGAACGACTGCCTATAAGGTTCATAAGCAATTGTTTTTCCTGACTCTGTATAAGTAATCGTACAGGACACTTCAAAACCTGAAGATTTATTACCTGTCATCTTAACATTTACTTCTCTATCAGCCTTGACCTTTCGAAGAGAATTAACATCATCTTTCTTTGAAAAGACAGTACCGCCGGTACCAATACTCTTTCCCTCCAATTTCTGTGTAAGTATAGCTTCAGTAGCAACCTCATCATAATTAGAGAATGTAACAGGTACAAATGCCGACTTATAAGGATCAAGATCATCCATTATACCATAAGCATTAGTCTTCTGGTCATATACAGCCTCAATCTTGTATGAATACTTTGTCTTCTTAGTGCCGAGATAAGTATTACCTGTGATGGTAATGTCTTTTTCTTCAGGATGTGCAGCGTTACTACTAGTACTTACACTAACATTCTCACTGCCATCTAACAATTGACTTACCTTAGTACTATCCTTCAGATCATTGATAGAGGCATTCTTGACATTCTCCATCAGCACCTCTGCAAAATCATTACGACTTTGAAGCTCCTTACCGCTGTCTGTAGTCTTAACACTTGTAATAAGTGAAGAAACAAGAGGTAGCATCAATATTAGAAATACTGCCAAAGCAATAAGTACCTCAACAAGGGTGACACCTTTATTATATTTTCGCATCATAGGACATCACTCCATTCTACTGATAAACCTTAACTAATCCATTCTTAGAAATATTAACTCGAGGTGATACTGCATCATCTCCACTTACTTTAACGTATACAGGCATCGAAGTCTGATTATTAATTGTAATCTTAACTTTAACCTTATCATTCTCATCCTTACGTTCTGAAGATTGAACAAGTATCTTAACATCCTCTGGAGATGTAATCTCTGCTTCGTATGATTTTGAATCATCAAGTGTATACTTGCAATAATTCTTTCCATCTTTCTGATAGAACTCATAATTTACAGTAGATATTGTGTTATCGCTGTTAGAAATTACTGAACTATCCTTACCTGCTCCGTTCTGACCAACAACCTTGGCAGAAACGTCGCTTGATGATGCATTCACCATTGTATAGAAGTCATAAGATGTCTCAATAGCTATACCATCATTATCATCATATTTATTAAGTGCAGTACCTGCATTGGTTGAAGCCGCTGATCCTCCAAAGATATTATCAACACCTACTTCAATATTGCTGAGATCGATATTGCGTTCAGGTCTTGACTCACCTTCCACCGAATAACACATTACTCCCATATCACCTTCATATATTCCATCATCTGTATAGGTGATTGATAAATTATTAACAGTCATGCGATCAGAATATGTATCAATATATGCAACTACATCCTTAAGTGAATTATAAGAACCATAATATGTAAGAGGAAGTGAGGCTCTATAGCATACTAATGCATCAGGATCTTCTGAATCGCCTTCTGCAGATAATTCTCCTTCTGCTGGAGCAACCTCTGCTGTAGCTTCTTCCGAAGTAGCTTCTGTACTCTCTGTAGTCTCTGCAGTTTCTGTTCCGGCTGTAGTATCAAGAGTCGCTGTAGCTCCACCGGTTCCAAGTGTATAGAACTCTTCCTTTTCTCCAAGTTCAAGGTTATCAATCTTGAAATCATTATTGTCCTTGATTCCCTGCATGAACATGATTGATATTTCCTGATTAAGATCAGCAGGGAAAGCACTTAACACTTCCTGATATTTATTCTCATATTCGATTATTCCTGCTTCATATTTAGGTCTGTCTGCCTCTTTTCTTAAGAGATCATCTAAACGTGTCTGCAATTCAACACATTCAACATCTATATTTCTTTTTTCTTCTATATTAGGTTTAACAAAATATATTCCTGCAAAAACAATAGCTAGAATTCCTATTAAAGATAATAATGCAATTTTTGTAGAATTAGTCATTTTCATATTCAGCCCCTCCTCTACTCTGCCTGTAATTCAGAAGAAGTGCCTTCTAATTCATCCTCAGGCTCTTCTTTATCCATTGATACAAAGTTACATGTGAATTCGAACGAAAACAGATCAGTACCGCTCTCTTCATTTTTGTCTTCTGTAATACTAGAAACAAAAATATTATCTACACATTCAACCTGTTTAAGCTGAATTATCAGTTTAGCAATAGAGTCATACTTATCTGCATAACCTGTCAACTGCACTCCATCCTCTGAAGAAACGAATTCGGAAACAGTAAGTCCTTTAGGCTGGTTATCCTCAAGAGCTTCAATAAACATACTCACATTCTCGTTAAGAGTCTTTGTCTGATCATACATAATCTTTGCATCTTCATACTGGGACTTCTTCTTTTCATATTCCGTAATAACCTGTTCTACATCCTGTATTGCAAGAATCTGAGCATTAAGATCATCTCTTCTTGCTGCAGAATTACTCTTCATCATACCGGTTATCACAACGGCTGCGACAGCAGCAGCAACCATAGCGACACACGCAACAGCAGCATACTTCACTCCATCATCACTGCTTACACTGCTGCTCTTTCTACCTTTAACCTCCGAAAGAGAGAAGCCCATAGGATCAATAGCTGCACCAATAGCAGATACAAGGTATACAGGATTATATACCTTGAGATCGATTCTTGGGTCAAACTTAACATTATATAAGCTATCAAGAATCTTAGTCTGCATATTAAGCTGAATCTTAAATAAGCCATCAATACCTTTAATAAGGGCACCATCACCTGTAAGATAAACATCATCTATAGGCTTATCAGGATTCTTAGCAACATAATAATCTATAACACGACCAATATTGTTAATCAGATATCTGAAAGCACCCGTAGCCGCATTATCATCAAAATCAACTGTAACTATTCTTTCATTCTGTAACATTGTCATAGCTGTTGTTGCATCAACACCTTTTTCATCCATAACTTCCGTTACTGCAGCACTTGTACCATAAGGAACTGTTCTCTGAAGAAGTAAAGCATCACCCTTAACAATATTAAGAATGGTAGACTCACTTCCTAATTGAATAACCATGGTAGTCATTGTTGCACTGGTCTGAGTCTTGATGAGCTGAAGCATAGAATTACCAACATAATCAATAGACTGAACGGTAAGACCTAACATACTTCCCAACTCATAATAACCCTTAACCATAGAAGTAGGAGCTGCAACAACCATAAGTTTTATCTGTTTCGACTTATCATCATTCACTATGTGTTCGAGAATAGAGTGCGAAACAACGTAATCCTCTATATTAACCGGGAAATAATCAGAAGCGTTAGACGCCACTATTCCCTTGATTTTATTCTCCTTAACTTCCGGTATCAGAACTTCTCTGTTAACTATCTTCGTAGATGTTAATACAAATATAGCATTCTTATTAGAAATTCCATTTTTTTGTAACTGTTCTCTGATCGCCCCCGCAATCTTCTCCGGATTCTTAATAACGCCATCTTCATATGAGTCCTCTGGCGTCTCAAAAATAAGTGCATTGTGCACATTTGTCTGCTTCTTTGCAGCAGCCGTTACTTCAATAATAGTAATACTTTCATTTGTTATGTCTATTGTTAAGACTTTATTACTTTTCGCCATGCCGTAGCCTCCCTCGCTAATCAGTAGTTATTGTTAATGAGATCATACTCTCATCATGTTCAGGTACCAGCTCACAAGCTGTTCCCCGCATATCATTGTTATATATACGCCCAAAGATAAATACGGGCCGAAGGCGAATTGTCTCTCGCCCCTCTTAATTCTCATAAGAATCACATGTATCACTGACCCTGCAATACATCCAATCCCTAATGCGAGAATATTAAGTTTCCAGCCTAATAGTAAGCCAGTTGCTGCCATTAATTTGATGTCACCGTCTCCCATAACATGCGAAATATCGTCATCTCCATATTTTTTTCTCAAAACCGGAGCGGCGATCACATCCACAATATACAAAAAACCGCTGACTGCAATAAGACCAATTACATATTGCCACCAATTAGAAATATCCGCAAATAATCGAATTAGTCCACATATTAAAATAATACCCGTGTATTCCACAGGAATATATTGGGTATTCCAGTCAACAATGCTTAGAGCAAATAGCATTGATGCAGAAACAGAATACACCACAGATGTAATATTAACTATTCCTCCTGACCAATAGAGGATACTCACCAGTAGTGTATTAACAATTATACATGTTATTACTTTATGTATTAGGGTTGATGATATGTACTCACATTTCTTTCGCAAACTGATATAAGTTAACAACATGAATTCGCTGACAAAATTACTGTCTTTAAATAACCTTTTTTGTGCAATGCACGTTTCCTTACGACCGCATCCGGAACATACATTGTTATCCATGCTAATTATATATGGATATAATTCTAAACTCATCAGGCAAAAAATACTTGTAGCGGCACATATCACCAACCATATTAATACATTCATAACATCCCTCTTTTAGCTGGTTTTAGGTACATCCCCTTGAAGAGATGTACCTTGAGCTTGAAGAAAACTATCAGTCTTTCCACTCTTTACCCATTGTAGGATATACCATGTAATCAGCATTATCCTTACCTACATAAACCTCTACCATGTTATCAGTACCTGTTGGCTGAGTCTTAACTTTAACAATGTATCCATTTTCAGAATCGGTAAGTGAGCTGCCTGCAAGAGTCTTCTTACACTTATGAGTTCCGTTTCCACCAAGAGTTCTCTTAACTTCTTTAGCCAATTCATCAGTACCATTTACCCAAGCACTATAGTTTGATGCTGTGAAGTCAGATGTACAGTCAAAAACGCTCTCATTAGATAATGCTGTCTGAATAGCACTAGCAATCTGCTGACCATTAGAGATAGCAGCTGAAGCTCTTGACTTGTTAATATACTTGATAAGAGCTGGAGCAAGTGCACCTGCTAAGATTGCCATGATGGCAATAACGATAATAAGTTCAACGAGTGAGAAACCTTTGTTAGTTTTTTTCATAATTTTTTCTCTCCTTTTAATATAAATTATTTATTTATTAAAACCGCCGCGGTCGACAGCGGATTTAACCATAGGTTAATAGCAACTGTTTAATATTACATAGAATCAATACCCTTGTACATACTAAGGATAGGTCCATATACAGCCGCAACAATCATTCCTACAATACCAGCAAGAAAAACCATAGTTAACGGCTCCATAGCTTGAGTAAGCGATTCAGTAGCAAGATCCACTTCTCTATCATAAAGATCTGCAACCTTTTCCATCATATCTTCAATATTACCCGTCTCTTCACCAATCTTAACCATCTGCACAAGCATAGTCGGAAGAATTTCCATATCCTTAAGAGGTTTCGAAAGCGGAAGTCCCTTAGCCACCTGAACTTTACAATCCATAAGACCGTCACGGAATATCTTGTTGCTCATCATCTTAGCAACCTGCTCTATAGCATCCAACATAGGGATACCAGCAGCCATAAGTGTCGACAATGTTCTAGCAAAAGAAGCCGAGTTAGACTTAATAACAAGATCTTTAAAAATCGGGGCATTGACAGCCATCTTTGCAAATAACATTTCTCCAAACGGAGTAGCTTTGAACATATTAAATCCTACAACCACTGCTACAACTATCGCTATCAAGAGCGGCCATTTGTGCAAGAAAAGATCACTTCCCGCCATCATTATTCTTGTAGCCAATGGAAGCTGAGTACCCATCTCAGCAAACATATCAACAAAGTTCGGGATAACCATAACCATTACAACTATGATAACCAAAATCGCAACAATCATAACCATAATTGGATATGTAAGCGCTCCCTTAATCTTACCCTTTAACGCATCATCCTTCTCAAAGTGAGTTGATAATCTGTCAAAGGAAGTTTCCAAACTACCGGATGATTCACCGGCTGCTGTCATGTTAATCATGATCGGCGGAAAAACATCCGGATTAAGTCTGAAACCGTCAGCCATCGTTCCACCCTTTTCAACATATACTTTTGTCTCAAGCAACGCATTCTTAAGCGTCTTATTATCCATCTGTTCAGATAACATATCAAGAGCTGTAATTACCGTAACACCGGCATTAAGAATACTCACCATCTGTTTACAAAGAACCGAAAGATCTCGGCTTTTAACCTTTTTCCTTCCAAGTGAGAAATTAAAAGATACGCTTTCTCCGGCATCCTTGATGTCGATACCCGTAAGACCTTCTGCTTTCAGTCTTTCTACAGCCTTATCCATATCTGCCGCATCAATAGTACCTTTCTTACTCTTACCGGACGCATCCATCGCTTTATAATTGTATTGTGCCATCCTTACTCCTCCACCATCTTTCCTAATTCATAATCGTGTAAGTAATCGCCCCTACATCCTCCCAAGATATATGTCGATTAAATTATGAACAAATCGTTAACAAATTATTGCTTATTTATGATAATAAACCATAACAGACATAAATGCAACATTTTTTTTAATTTTTTTTAATTTTTTTATTATTTTTTATTCAAATACACCTATGTTTTTTTATAATTTCTTCTTCATTGCGACCTGATCCTGCGCGTAAATTAGTGCATTTTCACGACTTATGGAACCGTCTCTGTACAAATCATACAAATAGTCATCTAAGGTAATCATACCCATCTGTCTGCTTGTCTGAATGGTCGACTGAATCTGGTGAGTCTTAGCCTCACGAATAAGACTTCTTATCGCAGGACTTCCAAGCATTACCTCAAATGCTGCAACTCGACCTCTGTCATCTTCACAAGGTACAAGCGCCTGTGAAATTACTCCTTCAAGTATCATCGCCAACTGTATACGTGTCTGCTGCTGCTGATGAGTAGGGAACACGTCAATGATACGGTCGATAGTGTTAGCAGCTCCGATAGTATGTAATGTTGAGAATACAAGATGTCCTGTCTCAGCAGCAGTGATAGCTGTTGATATAGTCTCTAAGTCACGCATCTCTCCAAGAAGAATGATATCAGGATCTTCACGAAGAGCAGCTCTTAAAGCATTACCGTAACTTAATGTATCCATACCAACTTCTCGCTGATTAACAACAGACTTCTTATGGTGATGAACATACTCTATAGGATCCTCAAGTGTAATGATATGATCGGTAAGATTCTCATTTGCTTTATTGATAATAGAAGCAAGCGTAGTAGACTTACCCGAACCTGTAGGTCCTGTTACAAGAACAAGTCCTCTCTTTCTCTTGTATAACTCAACAACCTCTGTGGGAATTCCCAACTGATCAGGCCTTGGAATTACAGTTTCCACACGACGATATGCAGCCGCCATATTACCTCTATCCATAAATACATTAACACGGAAACGGCCTGTCTCATCAGAATCAAAAGAAAAATCGACTTCTCCTCTTTCTTTAAGTATCTGTTTATGACGCTCATGCATTGTAGCGCCAATCATCTCAGCAGCATCAGCAGGCTCAAGCGGTGGGCTCTCAACCTCTATAAGCTTGCCGTGAATACGAAGCTTAGGCGGTATACCGACTGCTATATGCACGTCGGATGCTTTCTGTTCTACTGAAAACGCTAATAGTTCTTTAATGTCAATCATATCTAAACCCCTTTCAACTTATATGTATTTCTTAATTAATATTCGTCTCCCGCCTCATAAACGATCTTTCTCATTTCTGACAGCGAGGTAACTCCATTAAGCACATGCCTTGAACAACTTATCTTAAGTGTAGACATTCCTTCCTTAAGCGCTTGTTTCTCAATCTCATTAGCCGGTGCATTCTTGGCAATTACCTGTGCAAGACTTCTTGTGACAGTCATCATTTCATATACACCAATTCGACCAGCAAATCCTGTTTCATTACATAGATTACATCCATTAGGCTCATATATTACAACATCCTCCTGATCCTCAGGTACTCCAAGAAGTCTCTTCTCGTGAGGTTCAGCATATCTAGGTTGCTTGCATGTACACAGACGTCTTACAAGACGCTGAGCAATAACACCTACTAAAGCATCACCCGCAGTATACGGTTCAATACCCATATCAATAAGACGAGTAACCGTAGAAGCAGCTGAATTGGTATGCAAAGTAGATACAACCAAGTGTCCTGTGATAGCGGCTTTAACAGCTATATCTGCAGTTTCACCGTCTCGAATCTCTCCGATCATGATGATGTCCGGATCCTGACGAAGGATTGAGCGAAGAGCTGCAGCAAATGTCATATCCGCCTTCTCATTAACCTGACACTGATTGATACCGTCGATATTAGCCTCGACCGGATCCTCTACTGTAATTATGTTAACTTCTTCTGTATTAAGCTCACTCAGTGCCGTATAAAGCGTTGTTGATTTACCGGAACCCGTAGGTCCTGTTACAAGTATAATACCATGTGGGTTAGACAGAATTCCATCAAACACCTTTTCCTCATTAGGTGATAGACCTAATCCTGACTTAGGTCTTGTAAGACCATCCTTTGAAGTAAGACGCATAACCGTCTTCTCTCCATATACCGTCGGAAGCATAGACACACGGATATCAAACTCTTTTCTATCAACCATGATTGAAATACGACCATCCTGAGGCTTCCTCTTCTCTGAAATATCCATTCCACCCATAATCTTAAGGCGGGCACATATTCCGGAAAGCAGCGAGTAATCATATGACATAACCTGCTTAAGAACACCGTCTATACGATACCTGACACGAACCGATGACTCTAACGGTTCGATATGAATATCAGAAGCCCTCTGTCTTACACCGCCCTCCAATATCTGTTTAACCAACAAAACAATTGGTGAATTCTCTATATCTGCATTGTATTCATCTTCTTCTGCCTGAGAAAGCATATCCTGTTCACGTTCTTTTCGATACGCCTCAGCAGCCTCCATAGCTTGATGATTACCATAAAACTTAGCTATTGCATTATCAAGATCATCCTCCATAGCAAGCATAGCTTCTATCTGCGAGCCTGTAATTATAGAAATATCATCAATAGCAATAATATCCATTGGATCGGACATTGCAACCTTGAGAACATTAGGATTATACTCATCAAATCCAACAGGAAGTACTTTGTACTTCAAAATTACATCCTCAGGTACTAATGCCAAAACTTCATCATCTAGCTTAACACCCTTAAGATCTATGAATTCAACGCCTAATTGTTGTGTCAAAGTAGCTATTAGCAATTCCTGACTGATAAGACCACTCTCAAGAAGAGTACGTCCCAATCTCGTTCCCTTCTCTTTCTGCATTGCTAGCGCCTGCTGCAATTCTTCCTCGGTAATAGCGCCTGCAGCCACAAGAAGGTCACCCATTCTTATTTTCTTTCTACCTACTCCTATTCTCATATTCTAATCCTCTCAATATCGTTATAGTGTTACTTCTTAATCTTTGCCTTTGTACTCACACCTTTATCTTTAAGTATCTTCTTATAAGCCTTAAGTTTCTGTTTTGGAACTTTGAAAGTCGCTTTTTTATGAGTACCCTTAAACGCCTTAGTGCCCACTTTTTTATTAGTAAGTTTAGCAGTCTTAATATTTACAGATTTCAAGTTCTTACATCCAAAGAACGCTTGCTTACCAATCTTTTCAACAGAATCCGGAATAACAATTTTCTTAATCTTAGTACATTTATAAAATGCCTTTGCATTAATATACTTTACATTCTTTCCTAAAACAACTGTTTGCAAATTTGTACATCCTGAAAATGCACCTTCACCTATCTTGGTAACAGAATCCGGAATAACTACCGTCTTTATTATCTTATTATCCTTAAATGCATTTGCCGCAATCGATGTCACATCATATGTACGCTTGCTATCACTTACACGTGATGGTATAACAACATTCTCGTTCGAATAGTCCATAGGAACGTACTCAACCACTCGTGTGCCATCATCAGATACAGTTACTTTAAATGTTGCATTCTCTTCAACATCCTTTACTTCTTTCTCATTTTCATCAATAACCGGCGCAGCATCACCTGTTGTGTATGTTCCGCTCGAAGTAACTGTTCCTGCATAAGACCATACTTTAGTATTGGAAATATCAAGATGGATAGCCGGACGTACCATTGCCTCATCATAGTCAACAAGATAACCTGCACAGTTACCATCCTCATATATACTACCATCACCCTTAACAAGCATTGCCATATTCTCAAACATACCTCTGGTACGAAGCCACCAGAACGCTTCACCACCAACCTGTTTCCTTCTGACACTATTTATTGTGTTAACACCGCCGGTTCCTATAATAAACGCATTATATGTCTGCTTTCTTGTATCACTCGAATCAACCGTGGATGCAAAACCATAACTCGGATTAGTAGCTTCTTCATAAGAGAGCAAAAATACTTTATCCTTTGTAGCAGGAGATGTCACTGTACTATACTTCGGATTAGTACTAGCCGAAACATCCGATTCTAATATAGCTTTCTTTTCGGATTCGGTTTCAAAAGCAGTGTTTATAAAATTCTTGTATGTATAACTCAGCTTCATCTCGTTACTTTTTCCGTCATATCCATTAAGCCAGCTTCTTATACAACTATTACTCCAAAATACATCAGCAGAAGCTTCACCCTTATTAGACCAATCATGAAAACGCTGTACATCCAATCCAGAATCAGCCAACAAAAACGCATCATTACCATTAACACTAAGAACCCTCCACTTAATAGGATCCTTCTTAACTCCTGTAGAATCAGTCTGTGGATACTTTCCAAAATAAACAAGATCCCAGGTAGATACTCCGCCACTCACTCTTGGATTAGCTAAATTAGCAGCCCTAACAACTGACATATCCTTAGGCACAACACATGTAAGCATCGGCACAACCATAACCATAGATAAAGCCGCCGATGCGATACGCTTCTTAAGCGCTATTCCTTTCTTACTTCTCATTATTTCTCCTCCTTTGACATACACTGTGCAAAATTTATATATTATTATCCTTAGTTTATCAAATAACTACAATTTCTACAAGTCATTTTTAACACTAATTAAAAAAAATTGCTCAAAGAAATGTTGGAAAAGCACTTTTTACTAATAAATTTCATAAAATATTGAAAAGCCTCTTAATAGGTGACCATTTTGCAGACATTTAAGCAGCCCCTATCCAAAGAAGAAGAATTATACTACCTTAAAAAGAGCAGACAGGGTGACTTAGAGGCCAGAAACATTTTAGTTGAATACAACCTTCGATTGGTTGCGCACATTGTTAAAAAATATAATAATTTTGAAAGAGATACTGATGACCTGATATCCATAGGGACTATCGGTCTTATAAAAGCGATCAACACATATGACATAAAAAAAGGAAACCGACTGGTCACATATGCCTCCCGCTGCATAGAAAACGAGTTGTTAATGATGCTTCGTCAAGAGAGAAAATGTTCTAAAGAATTCTCTCTTTACGAGCCTATAGGAACGGACAAAGAAGGTAACGAGATCAATCTACTCGATATTGTCGAAAGTAATATACAGGATATCACAGAACATATTTCTTTAGAAGAGGATATCCGACATTTATATCTTGCAATGAACAGCATTCTTACCGACAGAGAAATTAACATTCTGACACTTCGCTATGGTCTGATCGGCCAAAAACCTCTTACACAGCGAGAGATTGCAAGAAAGCTGAACATTTCAAGATCCTATGTTTCACGAATTGAAAAGAAGGCTCTTGAAAAACTCAAAGAGCATTTAAGTTTAACCTTTCCTTCTTAACACAGTACCAACAGGTATTGCTTCATTGAATGTGACCACAAGAGGCTCTTGGGGATGTGGTGCAGAAGAAACACTTATTCCTTCACTTCCAACTATGTCCTCAACCGCAAGTTCCTTATTGGTTCCATTAAAGAGCATAGCCTCTACTGTTTCACCTACAGAAAACTTATTTCTCTGGATAAAATAGGCTCTGCCATTATCATCAACATCAGATACTGTTCCGATATAGGTATAATCCTTGACGTACTCATTATTGTCATACACCTGTGAATCAGAATCCGGTTTCCCAAAGTAGAAACCTGTTGTAAATTGACGATAAGTACATTTACCAATCTCCTCTCTATAGTAATCAAGATTAGCTTTATACACATCTATACCTTTGTTGTAATCATCTATTGCTTTTCTGTATGTTCTTGTAACGGTAGCAACATATAAAGCCGTCTTCATACGACCCTCAACCTTAAAGCTGTCTATTCCGGCATCAATCAATTCAGGTATATACTCAACCATATTGAGATCTTTTGAATTAAAGATATATGTCCCCCTGTCATCCTCTTCTACAGGGAAATACTGTCCAGGTCTTTGCTCCTCAAAAACACTGTATTTCCATCTGCATGGATGAGTGCACGCTCCCTGATTTGCATCTCTGCCTGTAAGAAAATTAGAAAGAAGACATCTGCCTGAATATGATATACACATCGCCCCATGAATGAAACTTTCAATCTCCATATCATCCGGGATATTATCTCTTATCTCCTTAATTTCCTTAAGTGAAAGCTCTCTTGCAGACACTACTCTGGTAGCACCCTGATCATACCAGAACCTGTATATACCGTAATTAGTATTATTAGCCTGTGTACTCACATGTCTTTCCACCTCCGGAAGAATCTCCTTTGCCATCATGAATATCGCAGGATCGGATATTATAAGAGCATCTATTCCAACATCTTTAAGTTCCTCAAAATATTCTCTTATTCCGGCAAGATCATCATTATGTGCAAATATATTAGCCGTAACATAAAGTTTGACATTTCTTTCATGACAATAAGAAACCGCACTTTTCATATCATCAATAGAAAAATTATGTGCCTTGGCTCTGAGACCAAACCTCTCTCCACCTATATATACAGCATCCGCTCCATAATCCACAGCAACCTTCAACACTTCAAGGTTTCCAGCCGGAATCAGGAGTTCAGTTTTTCTCTTATTATCGTTATTCATCTCAATTACTCTCCACATGTAATCTATCTATTTAGCAACCGACAGTGCAACACCATCACCGATTGGAATTATCGATGTATCAAGTACATCACTGTGCGTCAATTCATACAAATAATCACGCATTCTCGAATGTATCGTTCTGTTTCTGCGCTCTACCACAAATCTCGAATCAAGAACTTCTCCATCCTGTAAAACATTATCAGAAACAATAACTCCATCTTTACCCAAAAGGCGCATGACCTCAGGCATAAAATTAATATACTGCCCCTTTGCAGCATCCATAAAAATGAAATCGAAAGAATCATTTATATCCTTCAAAACCAATGCCGCATCACCCTCAATCAGAGTTATCTTATCAGCAACTTTAGCCCTCTCAAAATTTGCACGGGCTTTGGCAATCCTTGGAGCCCAATTTTCTATTGTAGTAATATGTGCACTTTCCGGCATATATTTACTCATATATATTGCAGAAAAGCCCACCGCTGTTCCAACCTCAAGGATTTTCATGGGTTTCTTCAAAAGCAAAAGGCTCCTCAAAAAGCTTCTGGTTTCCATCCTGACTATAGGAACATCATCCGCCAGCGCTTCCCTTTCAATCTCAACCGCAACTCCCAACTCTTCATTGTTGTATGAATTGATAAATGATGTTATTCTCTCATCAACTATCATGATTTTCCTCACTTTGTATACCACATATACTCTTGCATATCTCATCAGGAGTCATAGACGGTCCTAATTTATAAGTACCCGCCTTAATCCTGGAATTATACTTTCCAACATACATTCTTGCAAGTACAAGATATTTATCCTCTACAACCTCAAGATTATCAAGCATTTTTGCAACATCATAGGCGTTGCTTCCGGATTCAATAGTTATTTCCATAGTGTCTGAAACAGCAGGTTTATACGGAATATCGGCAAAAAGCTTATAGGAGAAATTATTAGAATATACAAATCCCTCAACAATCCCAAGAACGAAGAGAATATTGATCATAGTTCTTAGAATGAATCCGATTATTATCTTGAATTTATCTTCACCGCCTGTCATATAAACCTCCAAATGCGTACATAGCACACAGATTATCATCTATTCCATATAACTGTAATCAAGTTCCAAGCCTTCCGCTATCTCCTCATACATCACAGTCATCTTTCTGGAAAGCATCTGCTCCGCCACCAGAAACCCGTTGACCAAAGGATGTCTTAAAACATTCTCATATTCAAGTGCCAGACCATATATTTCCTGATAACGATTAATGCCATCCTCATAACTTTGAAGTTCAAAGTTCTTGCGTCTAAAGGAATTCATTGCATCATACAGCTCTTTATTATTTCTTACTTTATCGAGAGCCTGAACATAATCCTTATATTCATCACTTTCTTTAATTGCCTGATTTAAACATTTTGCACTATCAATCACACAATCAACCTCCGATCCGCATACAAAACAACTTCTAAACCTCAGTTATAATAGGTAATATCATAGGATTTCTCTTAGTTCTCTTCCATAAAAATTCCCCAAGATCATCCTTGATAGCTGTCTTAATCTTACCCCAATCGGTAATATTTTTGTCAAGGCATCCCGAAAGCGCGTCATATGCAACATCATGACATTCTTCCATGAGATTCTCAGACTCTCTCACATATACAAATCCGCGCGAAACTATATCAGGTCCCGACACAAGCATATTACTGTGTTTTTCAAGAGTTACAACAACTATTATAAGACCGTTCTGTGATAAATGCTGTCTGTCTCTAAGTACGATATTACCAACATCACCGACACCAAGACCATCTACCAATATACCTTGCGATGTTACATTGCCGACAACCTTGGCACTCTTTTCAGAAAGTTCTAAAACATTACCGTTGCTTAAGATAACGACATGATCTTTCTCAACACCCATCTCTCTGGCAAGTTCGGCATGGCGCTTTAAATGTCTGAATTCACCATGTACCGGAATCGCATACTTAGGTTTGGTGAGAGCATAGATAAGTTTGAGCTCCTCCTGACACGCATGACCTGAAACATGTGTATCCTGGAAGATTACCTCTGCCCCCTTCATCTCCAATTCATTAATGACCCTGTTAATAGCTTTCTCATTACCCGGAATAGGGCTTGAACTTAAAATAACCGTATCTCCCGGCTTAATACTTACCCTGCTGTGAATATTAGCTGCAATTCTCGAAAGCGCAGCCATATTCTCGCCCTGGCTGCCCGTAGTAATAAGAACTATCTGATTACCCGGATAATTGCTTATCTGCTCAATATCGACAAGAGTATTATCAGGTATCTGTATAAATCCAAGTTCAGACGCAGTGTTGATAACATTAACCATACTGCGTCCCTCAATCACAACTTTCCTGCCATACTTATGAGCACTGTTGATTATCTGTTGAACCCTGTCCACATTAGAAGCAAAAGTGGCAATAATAAGTCTGTCACTCTTATGTTCAGCAAACAATATATCAAACGTACGTCCAACCTTCTTCTCACTAGGTGTAAAGCCCGGTCGTTCAACATTAGTTGAATCAGCCATAAGGGCAAGCACTCCCTTCTTACCAAGCTCCGCATATCTCTGAAGGTCAATCGTCTCTCCAAAAACAGGAGTGAAATCCACCTTAAAATCTCCTGTATGCACAAGAATTCCAGCAGGTGTATATATAGCAAGACCCGCCGCATCGGCAATAGAATGATTAGATCTTATAAATTCAATTCTGAAACACCCAAGATTAATTGTCTGTCCGTAAGATACCACCTTACGTTTAACATTATTCAAGAGATTATGTTCTCTCAATTTATTATCTATCAAACCAATCGTAAGCTTTGTTGCATAGATTGGCATATTAAGTTCTTTTTCAATATAGGGAATTGCCCCTATATGATCTTCGTGTCCATGAGTTACAACCAGTCCCTTAACTTTGTCAGCATTATCCTTGAGATATGTAACATCAGGTATCACAAGGTCAATACCAAGCATATCCTCCTCAGGAAATGCCAAACCGCAATCAATTACCACTATGGTATCCTCGTACTCAATAGCAGTAATGTTCATGCCGATTTGATCAAGTCCTCCAAGAGGAATGATCTTCACGCCGGGAGCTTTGTCCGAATTCTTTTTTTTAGAGAAACGGCCTTCTGACTCTCCCCTTTTCATATTCATTTTCAAAATTCTACCTCCATATCATTATCTTCCAAAAGCTCATCAAATATCTTTGATAAACTCTCCAATTCTTTTTCATCCTCGACAAATGAATACATTCCGTACTCTTCGTCTGATTCATTCATATTTTCTTTGAGAATGAGACACTCAATCTCATCATTTGCATCAAACTCCTCAGAAGAAACTACGAGATAATATTTAATACCCATTAATTCCGTTTCTTCCAAAACATAAAATTCGCCTTCTTCGCCATCCTCAAAGTTAATAACTATTGTTTCCAATTCTAATTCCATAAATCTGTATTTCCTTTCATAAATTAATCTCTTTTATTGTAACACGGCAAAAAACTACTTAGCAGGATGGCTGTCCATATAGGTTTGCAGTATTACAGCTGCAGCCATCTTATCCACGTATTCCTTACGATCCTCCCGCCTTACTCCGGCATCCATAAGTATCCTCTCGGATTCAATCGTAGACATTCTTTCATCCTGTAAATAAACTTCAAGCCCTGTTCTTCTCTCTAAATGTTCCTTAAATTCCATGGTAGCCTCTACTCTGGCTCCCTCAGTATTGTTCATATTTTTCGGATATCCAAGCACAACAAAAGAAACCTCATACTCATCGATCAATTCTTCAATCCGGGCTAAGGTCTTTCGTAACTTATTCTCCGACTTTCTGGTAATGGTCATAACCGGCTGCGCGGTAATCATCAGTTCATCACTTATCGCCACGCCAACCGTCTTAGAACCATAATCAAGTCCCATAATCCGCATCTTATATTCTCCTAATTATCGAAGTCTCGTATCAATATAATTTTCCAACAAAACCTCAATAATCTCATCGCGTTCTGCCTTCATTATCAGACTTCTGGCATTCTTATAACTCGTAATGTAGGTAGGATCTCCACTCATAATATATCCTACTATCTGACTTACAGGATTGTACCCCTTTTCAGACAAAGCGGTATACACATCCGCAAGAATATCAGTCACCGGAAGATCATTATCTTTAACTACTTCAATAAATTGTGTATTGTAATTATTACTATCGCTCATCGTATCACGTCCCCATTTCAATATCTATATGATAATATACTTTTCAAAAAGATGCAAGTCAAAATGTGTAAGGAATTACTTCACCTACAATATCTGTATCATTTTCAACATTTACCCTGACATATCTTTTGGTATATCCTGTATACATTTTTCCAGATTCCTGCACTTCTGTCGGCTCCTCTATAAGAACTTCATCCTTAAGTCCAACAAGACTTTCCTCATATTCCCTCTTCTGCTTTGCAGTGAGTTCAAGAAGAATATCACTTCTTTCGTTTTTAACATTTTCCGGCACCTGATTGGGAAGTTTCTGGGCAACTGTGCCGTTACGTACTGAATATTTAAACACATGTATCTCATATAAATGTATTTTTTTCAAATTATTCAGTGTGGTTTCAAACTCACCCTCTGTTTCGCCCGGAAATCCTACAATTACATCTGTCGTGATAGCCGGTCTGTCAAAATAACTCCTTAAAAGCTTAACACATTCCATATATTCCTCAATGGTATACTTTCTATTCATCCGTTTTAATGTTTCATTACATGCACTTTGAAGTGAAAGGTGAAAATGCGGACACAGCTTATCAACTTTTGCTATCTTGTCAAGAAACAAACTTGTTATTATTCTTGGTTCTAAAGAGCCAAGTCGAATCCTTTCAACCTCAGGAATCTTTGCAACCTCACAGATAAGATCACCCAAATCCACGTCTTCATCGAAGTCTTTACCATATGACGACACATGTATACCTGTAAGTACAAACTCTTTGACACCGGATTTTGCAAGTCCTGTTATCTCCTCGATTACATTCCCTGTTTCTCTGCTTCTTATGCGTCCTCTTGTATAAGGTATTATACAGTATGAGCAAAACTGATTACAACCATCCTGTACTTTGATATAAGCACGTTGATGATCTAAATACGAAGCAGTAAGTGCCCCCATCTCTTCGAAGCTTCCCGATTTATCTATTCCAACATAGACGTCAGCTTTATTATGCTTATCATTTACAATATCACCATCACAATTATCAACTCTGCTATCTTCTATATAGTTTTTTAGCACGTCCATAATATTTTTCTTTTTGTCATTGCCGATAACAGCATCCACAAAATCCAACCCAAGTAGTTCATCATGAGCAGCATTTACATAACACCCTGCAGCAATAACCACCGCAGCGGGATTTCTTCTCTTTGCACGCCTTAACATCTGTCTGGACTTTCTCTCGGCAATATTGGTCACCGAACAGGTGTTAACAATATAAAAATCTGCCACCTCTTCAGGTTCAACAAGAACTATTCCCGAATCAGCCATCAGTTTTCTCATGGAATCAGCTTCATATCTGTTAACCTTGCAGCCAAGATTAATTACAGCAGCACTATATCTTCTCTTATCACAAGTTTTATCATTTAATTCTATTGTTCGTTCGGAATTATTGTTTTCTAATTTACTATTCATGTTTTTGTACCTTAATATAAGTCATTTTTATTATTGACTTTTTAGTAGTTAAAAGTTATCATGTTTAAAGAAGGTGTGCAAGCACAGCATATATAATCAAGGAGGACTTACACTTATGAAATCAGTTAAAATTTCTTTGAATTCCATTGACAAGGTTAAGAGTTTTGTCAACGATATCGCTAAGTTTGATGCAGAATTTGACCTTGTATCAGGAAGATACGTTATAGACGCAAAGTCAATCATGGGAATATTCAGTCTTGATATTTCCCAGCCTATCGATCTTAATATCCACTCAGAGGGTAGCGATGACGCTGAGATTATGAAGACTCTCGAACCCTACATCATTTAATGCATTATCAACTAATATGTTTATTCCGATACATAAGTTGAACAAATTTAACTTAGATCACATAGGATGTCTGAATACAGACATCCTTTTCTTTTTTTAATCAGCAATCGCTAATCTTCGTTTTTTACATACACTACTTCAATGGTTTCAATTGCCCTGTTGTATAAATCTTCAATCACATCATCAAGTTTTGTTTCCGAACGCTTGATAATATCCAAATTCGGTTTTGTAACAGGATGTTTTGCTACAAATATTGTACAACAATCCTCGTAAGGCAGTATCGATGTCTCATATGTATCTATCATTTCCGATATATCAATTATATCCTGCTTGTCCATTCCTATACACGGTCTGAAAACAGGTATATTACATACTTCATTGGTACAATACAGGCTCTGCATTGTCTGTGAAGCCACCTGACCTATGCTCTCTCCTGTGATAAGCGCATGACACCCGTTATTGTTGGCTAAATGCTCAGCAATACGCATCATATATCTTCTCATTATAATAGTCAGCTCATCATGAGGACACTTCTCGTATATCGCAAGCTGGATATCAGTAAAATTCACTATATGAAGCTTGATAGGGCCTGAATATCCGGATACAATTTTTGCAAGATCTATAACCTTCTGTTTAGCACGCTCAGAGGTGTATGGAGGTGCATTAAAGTATACTGCCTCTAACTCCACTCCTCGTTTTGATATCATATATCCAGCAACAGGAGAATCAATCCCTCCCGACAAAAGCAGCATAGCCTTACCGTTAGTTCCTACCGGAAGTCCACCCGCTCCCTTAATAATTTCAGAATAAATGTAAATTCTCTCTCTGATTTCTATTGTTAACATAACATCCGGATTATGCACATCCACCTTATATTCAGGGAATTGCTCAAGTATATAATGGCCGACTTCACTGTTAACCTCCATCGATTCCATCGGAAAACTCTTGTCAGCACGTCTGGTATATACCTTAAATGTCAGCTCCTTATTGCCGTATCTCTCTTTCATGTATTCGATAGACTTATCTCTTATCGCATCAAATTCCACTTTTTCTTCAACTACAATAGGACAGATACCAACTATACCAAATACCTTTTTGAGTTCGTTAACTACATCCTCATAATCAAAATCAGCTAAAGCCTCAATATATATCCTTCCATACTCACGTCTTATTGCAAAATCACCGAGACCATCTATATGTTCTTTTATTCTGCTACACAGAACATCCTCAAAAACATATCTGTTCTTACCTTTCGTTCCAATCTCTGCATATTTAATCATAAATGCCTTGTAATCCATTTTCTTCATCCTTTTCTTTCTTATTATCTTCTTGTAAACTTACGCAACGTCGGGAGTAATTCTCTTAATACCTCGAGAGTATATTCAACCTCTTCAAGGGTATTAAACTCACAAAAACTAAATCTAAGCGTAGAATCCAACAAACTGCTATCCAATTCAATAGCCTTAAGCACTCCGCTTATAGCAGGATGATTTGATGAGCATGCCGAACCGGAAGAAACGTATATTCCCTTATCTTCTAATGCATGTAAGAGCACCTCACTTCTTACACCTTCAAAGCTTAAGCTCGAAATATGTGGTGCATCTCCGGAATTATCAGTTATCCCTTCTATTTTTGTAGCACCTGTAATCAAAGCATTTTTTACAGATAACATTTTACCCACATTGTCGTCTATGTTCTTGTATGCCAACTCAACTGCCTTGCCCATTCCTGCTATAGCAGTCGTATTCTCCGTTCCTGATCGAATACCCTTTTCCTGCCCTCCGCCAAAGAGTATCGGCTTAATCTTAACTTTACTGTCAACAAAAAGAGCACCACTGCCCTTTGGTCCATGAATCTTATGTCCACTCATAGACATGGCATTTACGCCAATTCTCTTAGGATATATCTTCATTTTACCAAAAGCCTGTACAGCATCCACATGGAGAATAATATCCTTTCCGTTCTGTTCATTATATTCTTTTATAATCTTAGCAACTTCTTCTATCGGTTCAATCGTTCCAATCTCATTGTTAACCGCCATAACAGAAACGAGTATTGTTTCATCACATAATTCTTCTCGAAGTTTTTCAAGTGAAATAACACCGTTAGAATCAACAGGAAGAAATGTAACACGAAATCCCTGCTCTTCTAGATTGATAACCGGATTATACACAGACGCATGCTCTATCGACGTTGTAATTATATGATTACCCGAACGTCTGTAAGCATTTGCAATACCAGTAAGCGCAAGATTGTTAGCCTCTGTTCCACCTGACGTAAATACTATCTCGTTAGGATCACATTTTAATTCCCTGCTAATTATCTTTTTCGAATCCTTGATGTACTTTTCTGCGTCGACACCTTTCAAATGAACCGAAGACGGATTACCATAATCCACATCCATGGTCTCCAACATTATTTCCCTGACCTGAGGGATAATCTTAGTTGTCGCAGCATTGTCAAAATATACTTCCACTATTTAAAACCTCACTATCTTACAAGAATGTTCCTTAATATTTTAAATAATCAACTTAAGTTTTGGTCTTCCAACAGCCACATAAGAACAGATAACACTGTCATTCCTGCCGTCTCAGTTCTTAATATCCGGTGTCCCAATGTTATAACTTTACCATTAATTTCTTTTAATCTTTCTATCTCTGAATTTTCAAATCCGCCTTCCGGACCAATAAAAATTCCTATAGAACCTTTATCCACTGCACCATTTAACACCGTTCTTGAATAATCCATTCCCTCAGCGCATTCGTAGGGTATTATAACATACTCCAATGTCTTTGCATACTCTAAGGCTTCGCTAAAATTCATTACCTCTTTTACCTTAGGTATCATTCCACGTTTAGACTGTTTCGCAGCACTCTCCGCTATCAAATTGAGACGTTCAACCTTTTTTGCTGCTTTTTTTTCATTAAGTTTAACAACGCATCGATTCATCATAACAGGAACAATCTCGTAAGCTCCAAGCTCAACCGCCTTCTGAACAATCTGTTCCATTTTATCACCCTTAGGATATCCCTGAAAAAGTATCAGTTTACCCGGAAGTTCCCTTGAAGTTCCAAACACATCAGTTATCTTTAATCTTACCGCAGACTGTGCATCCGGAAAATCAACTATACACGCCTCATATTCCTTATCGCTTCCATCACAAAGCAGAACCTTCTCTCCGATTTTCATACGCAACACGTTGTGAATATGATTATAGTCATCTCCGGTTATCTCAACAAAATCGTTTTCTAATTGCTCTGCATCTACAAAAAATCTATACATTCCACTAAATCTCCATACAGCATTTATTATATGGTCTAATTACATTTCATCCTGTTACACATATAATTACAGGTTCAAGAACATTATATCATTTTGCAACAAACGAAACCCATTCTCCCATATGCTGTGTCTCTATAATTTCAAAACCATTTTCTACAAGCGCGTTCTTTACTTCCTCTTCTTTCGAGTAAATGATACCTGAGCTGATAAACACACCATCCGGCTTCATAAAACGTCTGACTATAGAAGATAACGGGATTATTACATCTGCCAATATATTGGCAACTACGATATCATACTTTCCCTTCTCTTCGACGCTGTCAGCAAAGCTTGCATCACCAATTATATTACCCTCAACTATCTCGAATCTGTCATCTTCTATATCATTTAACTTAAGATTCTCTATACTGGCTTCAACCGCAAGTTTATCAATATCCACACCGTATACCTTAGAAGCGCCGAGTTTTAACGCAATTATTGACAAAATTCCGCTTCCGCATCCGGCATCCAGAACCTCTGTACTTCCATCATCGGATATATATTTTTTAAGTCCACCAATGCATAGCTTAGTCGTCTCGTGTGAGCCTGTACCAAAAGCAGTTCCCGGATCTATGTTAATTACAATATCACCATCTTTGACATCAGCCGTTTCCGTCCAGGTAGGTTGAATCACAATATTGTCCTCTAATCTAAAAGGATGGAAGAATTCCTTCCAGTTGTTAATCCAATCCTTATCCTCCGTCTCTCCTATTGAAATCTTTCCTGGTCCAACCTCCATATATGAAGACATATCATTAAGCTGTTCCTGTATATATGCACATAATTCCTTCAGATCAAATCTGTTATCTGTATTATCCGACTCTTCACCCGATGCATCTATATAGCATGAAACATAAGCCACTCCATCATCCGGAGGAAGCTCCGGTAATATATCTATATACATTGCTTCCTTATCCTCTTGTGATAAAGGAATCTTATCCTCAACCTCTATTCCCTCTACACCGTATTCACCGAGTACATAGCTCAACATATCCGTAGCCTGTGTTGTTGTTTCTATAGTAATTTTAGTCCATTTCATATTCTTTGTACCATCCTAAAAATAATAAACAGTCTTTATTATAACCGCAATGTATTACAACCGCAAGTGTACATTTGGAAAATCGGAGGTTGTCGAGCTGTTTGTATGACGGACGCACAATTATGAATTGATTATAAGTTGTGGTCGAAACTTTTATAGATATTGATATTGTTTACGGCTCGATATTGTTTACGGCTCCAGTGACAGTCATAATTGCTGCGGGACCCGCTCTCGCTCGCGTTGCTCATTGTAACAGTACTAAACTCACGAATACAAGCATTCGTTCGTTACCAAGTAGGTGCATAACACTAGAACTCACTACGTTCGTTAAGTGTTATTGGAAGTACTGACAATTCGCAAAGCCCTCCGCAATCTATGATCTGTCAGCTGCTCGCCGCTTCACAATACTCAAAGTTATCGAAAGTTTCGAATTCAGTTTATATAAAATATTCAATTCATAATTGTGCTGTGTGTTGGAATAATTTACAAAACAGCTCTAGCCGTAGGGCATGGCGGCTGTCAGAAGAGTAAGCAGAAGTTACATAACGTATCAATCAACATATCTTTATGAC
>CADBCZ010000003.1 GCA_902793335.1 uncultured Lachnospiraceae bacterium | reverse complement strand
GGCAAGGATGCCGAACAAGGCTTAATGCGACAAGGATGTCGCATATAAGCCGTTCGCGTATTGTTGAATATATTGTACAGGATACTTAGAAACTCTTTTATCGGACAAACAGTCATAGAAATAAAACTTTTTTATCCAAGCGCACGCATTTATAAAAACTAAATCAGGCAAACTGACTATGCATACAAAATTTAATAAGGGTTTCGCGTACAAACCCAAATTTGTGTCAAAAATATCATTTTTACATATATTAGATTAGAGCCATATTTGTAGGAGAATAGATAATGAAACTCTACGATATTGCATTGATAGGTGGGGATGCAAGAACTGCCTATATGGAGATGTACTTTAAAAAGAGTGGATATAGTGCAATCTGCTATGGCACTGAAAAGATAGATGGAGATGACCATGTCGTTAATTATGCAAAATCATTAAAGGAAGCAGTTGAACAGGCACGAGTTGTTGTGGGCGGTATTCCCCTGTTTAAGGGCGGTCTTCTAAATGCAAAGGAGAAAATTGAAGCTGTTATTGAAGATGATCTGCTTAAATTCATGAGAAAAGATCAGCAACTTTTTGGTGGTGTCATATCTTCAGGTTTTGTAAAGCGTTGTGAGGAGAAGGGAATATATTGCCATGACTTTATGAAGGATGAAGATTTTGTCATATTCAATACGATAGCGACGGCAGAGGGTACAATATTAGAGGCAATAAAGAATCAAAAGACTAATCTGAATGGGAGTGACGGTCTTGTTCTTGGATATGGAAAATGCGGAAAAGTACTTGCGGAAAAATTAAGAGGAATAGGCCATAGGGTGACTGTGTGTGCAAGGAAGCAGAGTGATTTGGCACAGGCTGAAGCATTTGGATTATCTGCTTTGCCTTGGAATGAGTTAGATATGCAGATAGGAAATTATGAATATATCTACAATACAGTTCCGGTTGTTGTGATTGGAGAAAAACTGCTTAGTCGTATGGAGAAGGATGTGATAATCCTTGATATCGCTTCAGCTCCGGGTGGCGTAGATTACGATAAGGCGAAAGAGCTTGGAATAAAAGCATTACATCTTCCCGGACTTCCCGGAAAATATGCACCAAAGATTTCGGCTTCAATGATGTCGAAGCTTGTTATAAGTAAAAATATTTCAGACAGTAAAAAAGAATAAGGAGTATGGAATGGATTTAAAAGGCAAGAAGGTTGGCATAGCGGTAACCGGATCATTTTGTACTTTCGATAAAATATTTAAAGAGCTGAAGAATCTGGTGAATACAGGGGCAGATGTCTACACAATTTTTTCGGGTTCTTCACAACGGATTACCAGTCGATTTGGAGAGCCGGAGGAGTTCTTGAGAGAGGCTGAGGAAATTACGGGCAAAAAGCCTATTCTTACAATTGAGGGGGCAGAACCCATCGGACCTAAAGCATATCTTGATGTATTGGTCATCTTTCCGTGTACGGGGAATACCGCAGCGAAGCTTGCAAACGGAATTACAGACACCCCTGTACTTATGGCAGCGAAGGCACATCTTAGAAATAATAAACCATTAGTTATTTCAATTTCCACTAATGATGCACTGGGAATGAATATGAAAAACATTGGACTTTTATTAAATTCAAAAAATATATATTTTATACCATTTGGGCAGGATAATCCTGAAAAGAAAAATAATTCCCTGATTGCACATACTGATAAATTGATTCCCACACTTGAACTGGCGTTGGAAGGAAAGCAGATACAACCTATAATCGAGCCGTTTTAAGAACAACAACGATATGGAGGATATAAAAAATGTGTGGGATAGCAGGGTTTAGTGATTTTTCGTTGGATTACACTGCATCACCGGGTAAATGGACGGAAGTTTTGAATGATATGAACCGGAAGCAGAAGCATCGTGGACCGGATGAAGATGGGACTTATCTGGATACACATTGTGGATTGTCACATGTAAGGTTATCAATCATAGATCTTGTATCCGGTAACCAACCGATGACAAAAAACATTGATGGCAGAAAAATCACTATTGTTTATAATGGTGAAATATATAATATGAAAGAATTGCGTAAGGATTTGGAGGAGAAAGGGGTACATTTCAAAACCACAAGTGATACGGAGGTCATATTGGCAGGATATCATGTATACGGAGTGGAGATCGTTAAGAAGTTAAATGGAATCTTTGCATTTGCAATATGGGATAAGTGGAAACAGAAATTATATCTTTTCCGGGACAGAGTCGGCGTCAAGCCACTGTTTTATACCATACAGGAAAAATCTATCGTGTTTGCCTCTGAGATCAAGGGTCTTTTTTCTTACCCCAAAGTCACGCCCAAGATAGACAGAGAGGGTCTTTGTGAGGTGTTTGGACTTGGGCCTGCAAAGACCTATGGGAAAGGGGTGTTCAAGGATGTAAAGGAGGTTCTTCCCGGACATTTTCTTGAAGTGAGTGCTGAGAAGATTAGAGAAGTTTGCTATTGGAAGTTAGAGAGTAGACCACATGAAGATTCCTATGAAGATACAGTTGAAAAAACCAGAGAGCTTATAGAGAAAGCTGTGAAAAGGCAGATGCTTTCTGATGTGGAGATATGTACATTTTTATCAGGTGGGGTGGACAGCAGTCTTGTTACAGCAATCTGTGCAAAGGAACTCAAAAAACAGGGAAAACGATTGACCACCTATTCCTTTGATTTCGTTGATAATGATATTAACTTCAAGGCAAATGACTTTCAGCCGAGTGAGGATAGACCGTGGGTTGATAAAATGGTTGAATATGCCGGGACGGATCACAATTATCTTGAGTGTAATAACAGGGATCTTTACAGATATCTTTTTGATGCAGTGGATGCAAGGGATTTGCCGTGTATGGCTGATGTAGAGTCGTCTATGTTATTTTTTTGTAAAAAGGTTGCTGAGCACAATAAGGTGACATTGACGGGAGAATGTGCAGATGAAATATTTGGCGGCTATCCGTGGTTTCATAAAAAGGAGTGTTTTGATGCTGATATTTTTCCGTGGTCCATGGATTTTTCACTGCGCACGCAGCTGTTAAAAGATGAGGTAAAAAATGAGCTCCCGCTTGAGGAATATGCGAGGGCTGCTTATTACAGGACAGTATCAGAAACACCTGTACTTGAAGGAGAAAATGCTGAGGAGAAACGAAGAAGAGAAATATCCTTCTTAAACCTTAAATGGTTTATGCAGACGTTACTTGACCGTATGGATCGCACTTCTATGTATAGTGGTTTGGAGGCCAGAGTTCCATTTGCAGATCACGAGATTATTGAATATGTATGGAATATTCCGTGGAACATGAAGTGCCACAACGGAATTGTGAAGGGACTGCTTCGTGCAGCGGGGGAGAAGTATCTTCCTAAAGAAGTTCTTTACAGGAGAAAAAGTCCTTATCCCAAGACTTATGACCCTGCTTACGAGATATTGCTACGTGAGAAAATGAAGGAACTGTTAGATGATGGAAATTCTCCAATCTGTGAATTGATTGATCGTAAAAAGATGAAATTGTTCATGGAAAGCCCGACTGATTACGGAAGACCGTTTTACGGACAGTTAATGGCAGGACCACAGCTACTTGCGTATTTACTGCAGATAAATTACTGGCTTTCTAAGTATAGACTTCTTGGACTTTCAAAGTAATCGTTTTGAAGGATTTATGCCGCCAGGTTAATCTTGGCGGTTTTTTTCGGGTTGAATAGATATCATTGACGATGCAAATGTAAAACTATGTTGAAACTTATAGAAAATTGGTTATAATATAGCTTATCGGACAGAAAATAATGTCAAGAGATGACTTTACTTTCGTTTGATAAGATAGCAATAAAACGAAGTTTCAGAGCGTCTTGGGCGTTCTTGAATATAGAAGGTTGAGGTAAACAGATGACAAGGGAACAGTTTCGCAATTTGGTCGATCAGAAAATATTGGTGTTAGACGGAGCGACCGGAACCAATCTGCAGAAAGCGGGCATGCCGGTAGGTATATGTCCTGAGCAATGGATATTAGAGCATAAGGAAGTAATGATCAATTTACAGATGGATTACATCAATGCCGGAAGTAACATTATTTATGCACCGACATTTTCTGCTAACAGAATCAAGCTTGAAGAATATGGACTTGATGATAATCTTGAACAGATGAATATGGAATTGGTAGCATTATCAAAAGAAGCTGTTGCAAGAACCGGATATAGAGCTTATGTTGCCGGTAATCTTACCATGACCGGAAAACAGTTATATCCAATTGGGAAGTTACAGTTAGAAGAACTTATCGATGTATATAAGGAACAGATAAGCATTTTGTATAATGCAGGAGTTGACCTTTTGGTAGTGGAGACAATGATGAGTCTTGCTGAGGCTAGAGCAGCGGTTATTGCTGCAAGAGAGGTATGTACGCTTCCTATCATAGTTTCTATGACCTACAACGAGGATGGAAGAACGTTATACGGCACTCCACCTGAGTCGGCTGTTGCAGTTCTTCAAAGTCTTGGCGCGGATGCTATTGGTGTCAACTGCTCGACAGGTCCGGAGGAAATGATACCTCTTGTTGAGACTATGAGAAAGTATGCCAATGTTCCGTTATTGGCGAAACCTAATGCAGGCATGCCGGAGCTTATTGACGGCGAGACGGTATATGCCATGACTCCGGTTGAGTTTGCTGAGTATGGAAGAAGACTTGTGGATGCAGGTGCAAACCTTATCGGTGGATGCTGTGGTACGACAAAGGAACATATCGAGGCGCTTTCGCGTCTGGTTAGACGACTCGATGTTCCTGAGATTAATAAGAATAAGAAAAGATTACTCTCGTCAGAGAGACAATTATTAGAGATAGATATAGATGGAAGATTTCTGGTCGTAGGTGAGCGAATCAATCCTACAGGAAAGAAGAAGCTCCAGGCAGAGCTTCGCGAGGACAAGCTTGATCTTGTTGTGGAAATGGCGGAACAACAGGAGGAAAAAGGTGCTGCAATACTTGATATAAATGTGGGTATGAACGGAATTGATGAGGATGCTATGATGCAGAAGGTCATTTACGAGGTGACGAATACTGTCAATCTGCCACTTTGTATAGATTCGTCATATGTGGAAGTTATTGAACATGCACTTCGCATTTATCCCGGAAGAGCCCTTATCAATTCTATATCCATGGAAACAGAGAAGATGGTAAGATTGATGCCGATAGCAAAGAAGTATGGTGCCATGTTCATACTCCTTCCACTGTCGGACGAAGGACTTCCTAAGGATATTGAGGAAAAGAAGAACATTATCAATATCATTTATGACAAGGCTATGGAAATGGGCTTTGCTCATGAGGATATTATCGTTGATGGTCTTGTTGCAACCGTTGGAGCTAACAAGAATGCTGCGATAGAAACGTTAGAGACTATAGAGTATTGTAAACAGGAGAAGAAACTCCCGACCATATGCGGTCTATCGAATATATCATTTGGACTTCCTGAAAGAGGATTTGTCAATACGGCATTTTTGACTATGGCAATATCAAAGGGACTTACCATGGCGATAGCTAATCCATCTCAGGATCTTTTGATGAATGCGGCTTACGCATCTGATCTTCTTATCAATAAGGAAGGTGCGGATGTCACATATATTAACAATGTTAAACCTATGGCAGAGATAGCTGCACCGGTTGGAAGCACTCCTGCAAAGAGTGAGGGAAAAGAAAGCTCCGGTGAATCGGAAGCATCCGGTGACAAGTCACAATTATTTATGGATGTATTAAAGGGTAATAAGAGAACGATACTTGACAATGTCAAAGCATCTCTTGCAAGCGGCGTTGATGCACAGGAAATTATTGAGAAACATTTAATACCTGCAATAAATGAGGTGGGAATACTTTTTGATAAGAAAAAATATTTCCTGCCACAACTTATTGCATCGGCGGAGGCTATGGAACTTGCTGTGTCTGAGTTGGAACCGCTTCTCCCAAAAGCGGAGGCCGGCAGCGAGAAGGCGACCATTGTGATAGCGACCGTTGAAGGTGACATACATGATATAGGTAAGAATCTGGTAGCGATGATGCTTCGGAATTACGGTTATCGTGTTATAGATATGGGGAAAGACGTTCCAAAGGAAGATATTGTTGGTATGGCAATCAAGGAAAATGCTGATGTTATCGCGCTTTCTGCGCTTATGACAACAACCATGATGAGGATGAAGGATCTTGTGGAATATGTCAAGGAGAAAAATGTTCCGGTTAAGGTTATAATCGGTGGTGCGGTGATAACACAGAGCTTTGCTGACGAGATAGGGGCGGACGGTTATTCCAAGGACGCCGCTGAGGCTTGCAAGGTTGTGGAGAGACTGATTAACTGACAAAAAGGAATTACGTCAACAGGTTAAGGGTTGTTATAATCGGCAAAATAGATTATTGACATAAGGATTAATAGTTGATAAAATATTAAACAGTTTTGTTAATTTGAAAGGTGGAATTGAAGTGAAGAAGATGGTATTATCCCTGCTGGTAGATAACAGTTCGGGAGTTCTTTCAAGAGTATCGGGATTGTTCAGTAGGAGAGGATATAACATTGACAGCTTATCTGTTGGCGTTACAGAGAATCCAAAGTATTCCCGAATGACAATAGCAGTAAGCGGAGATGATCTTACGCTTGCTCAGATTGCCAAACAACTCAATAAACTTGAAGATGTAGTTGAGATTACAGAGCTCAAAGATGGATCTTCAGTTTGCAGAGAACTTGTATTGGTTAAGGTTAAGAGCTCACGTGAGGAAAAGCAGGCAATTATTGCTATGACAGATGTTTTTAGGGCAAAGATAGTTGATGTATCGGTTGATTCGCTTATGATCGAACTTACGGGAAATGCAAACAAGATTGAAGCATTTATCGGATTGCTCGATGGATTTGAGATTGAATCAATTGTAAGAACAGGTCTTACAGGACTTACAAGAGGTATCAATCAGGCTGATTAATCGTTCAAAAACCAGAGATGTCTGTTTATTATAACATTACATATTTATATCAAAGTAAGTAATAAGCCGGTAAGCTTATCACATATATATTCTAATATATTTAGGAGGATTTTTTAAAATGGCAAAGATTTTTTACGAATCAGATTGTAACTTATCGTTATTAGATGGCAAGACTATTGCTGTCATCGGCTATGGTAGCCAGGGACATGCTCATGCTCTTAATGCAAAAGAGTCAGGATGCAATGTTATCATCGGACTTTACGAGGGAAGTAAGTCATGGGCTAGAGCTGAGGCACAGGGTTTTGAAGTATATACAACTGCTGAGGCAGCTAAGAAGGCTGATATCATTATGATCCTCATTAATGATGAGCTTCAGGCTGATATGTACAAGAAAGATATCGAGCCAAACCTTGAGGCAGGTAACATGTTGATGTTCGCACATGGTTTCAACATTCACTTCGGATGTATCAAGCCACCTGCAGATGTTGATGTAACAATGATCGCACCTAAGGCACCTGGACATACAGTACGTTCAGAGTATCAGGCTGGTAAGGGTACACCTTGTCTTATCGCTGTTGAGCAGGATGCAACAGGCAATGCACAGGAACTTGCTAAGGCTTACGGTCTTGCAATCGGTGGCGCAAGAGCAGGACTTCTTGAGACAAACTTCCGTACAGAGACTGAGACAGACCTCTTTGGTGAGCAGGCAGTACTTTGCGGTGGTGTTTGTGCACTTATGCAGGCTGGTTTCGAGACTCTTACAGAGGCTGGTTACGATCCAAGAAATGCATATTTTGAGTGTATCCATGAGATGAAGCTTATCGTTGACCTCATCTATCAGTCAGGTTTCGAGGGAATGAGATATTCAATCTCTAATACAGCTGAGTATGGTGACTATATTACAGGTCCTAAGATCATCACAGAGGATACTAAGAAGGCTATGAAGCAGGTTCTTAAAGATATCCAGGATGGTTCATTTGCTAAGGAGTTCTTACTTGATATGTCTCCTGCTGGACGTCAGGTTCATTTCAAGGCTATGAGAAAGCTTGCTGCTGAGCATCCGGCTGAGGTTGTTGGTAAGGAAGTTCGTAAGCTTTATAGCTGGAACAACGAAGATGACAAGCTTATCAATAATTAATTTTATTTAATGATAATAATACCGTAGGGTATTTCAAGGCCGGCTGTGACCGAAACTTACAGCCGGCTTATTTTTACTATGAAAGTCCAAGAAGCCGCTTTGTTTATCAGTTGTTTATGGAAGGGGAAGTGTACGGATGTTAAAGCGCATATCAATGGTGTTTGTTATAACAGTGCTTGTAATAGGGCTTGCGGGTTGTGGCAGAAAGCATGATGCTGTATTCGTTTTAAATGGAAAACAGGTCGACAGAAAGAGTGTGGATGCTTTTGGTTTGATATATGTGTCTGAACATGGACTTGTTGAGAAAGATATGCTCGATGAGGTGTATGAGAGTGGGGAGACTTACGAAGAGCATTACAAAAATGAATTGGAAAAAGAGATAGTTCTTTGTGTTCTTCTTGGTAAGGAAGCGGATGATCACAAAATAACGCTTGAAAAAGATGAGAAGAAAAAAGCGAAGGAGAGAGCACAGGAGTTAGCGGATAAGATTGGTAAAGGAAAGCTTAATGCTTATGAAATAGATGTCGATGATCTTAAAAAGATATATGAATTAAAGTATCATGGTAATTCATATGCGTTATCAATCGGAGAAGAGATCGAAGAGGATGCCTTGGAAAACAAGGAAGCTGAAACTAAGGAAAATGAGGAGCGCTATGTAAAAGTATACCAAGTTACATTTCCGACTGTGGTGTATGATGATCAGGGAATGGTAACGACCGATGATAACGGTGAGCTTATAAGAATTTCGCAGGAAGAGTGCGAAACTATGAAGCAGCAGGCGGAGGACTTTGCTCGGAAAGTGAGCGAAGGAGAAGATATAGAAGAGCTTGTTGAAAAAGAAGCGGAAAATATTACTGGTAGTATAAAGGTTTTAAAATATAGTGATTTAGCACAGGAATACAGGGATGGTATTACAGGATTAAATGCCGATGAATTAAGCGGTGTGATATCCGGAGAGTATGGATATTATGTTGTAAAAGTTCTTGATCCTGAAGATGATGAGCATGCAAATGTTATCAATGAATATGAAGAACACAAAAAATCCAATGAGGCTAAGGAAAAGTTATACAATAAATTGTTTGATATGTATATAGGTGGAGATGAGGAGTATCGCAATGATGAAATATGGAATACCATTTCCATTAAAGACTATATGCGGTGACTTGACAATATATAGTTCATTCATTACAATAACGAATTAATTAATTTAAATGATAGAGGAGAGTGATTATTTGGACCCCGGGTCATCAATGCAATTAATTGCAATTATAATAATGATATTGTTGTCGGCTTTTTTCTCTTCGGCGGAGACAGCTCTCACGATGGTTAACAGACATCGTATGCGCACGCTTTCTGAGAGTGGGAACAAATCTGCATCGAAGGTGCTTAAGATGCTTGATGAACCATCAAAGATGTTAAGTACAATATTGATTGGTAATAATATAGTCAATATATCTGCATCGGCGCTTATGACAACTTATACATCTGAAGTGTTTGGCAATAAATATATCGGAGTTGCGACTGGAATCCTCACTCTTTGTGTCCTATTGTTTGGCGAGATAACACCTAAGACATTAGCGACAATGTATAGTGACAAGATAGCGATGGTATATATTCACATTATTTCACCGCTGGTGGTTATTTTAACTCCGGCTATATGGCTGGTGGATAAACTGAGCAATGCTATTTTCCTTCTTATCAGAGTTGACAAAGATAAAGCTAAGGAGCAGATGACAGAAGGTGAGCTTCGAACCATATTCGATGTCAGCGAAGAGGATGGGGTTATTGAAAAAGAAGAGAAATCAATGATCAACAATGTTGTGGATTTTGGCGATTCCAATGCTAAGGATGTAATGGTGCCACGTGCTGATATGGCATACATTTCTGCCGATTCCGGTCTTGATGAGGTGGTTGAGGTTTTTGGGGAAGAGAATTACTCAAGGCTTCCGGTATATGCCGATACCAAGGATGAAGTTATTGGTATCGTCTATCTTAAAGATCTGTTTTTCTTCCAGAATCAATCTGGAAAGAATACCCCGTTTTCGGTCAGAAATATAATGCGTGAGCCTTTTTTTGTGTATGAGTATCAAAAGACCTCGTCAATTATGGCAGAAATGCGGGATCGTTTTGTATCTATGGCAATAGTTCTTGATGAGTATGCGACTGCGGTAGGTCTTATTACAATAGAAGATCTTATAGAAGAGATAGTCGGAGAGATTAGGGACGAGTTTGATATGGATGAGCTTGAAGCTATTAAAGAGGTTTCTGAAAGTCAGTACGAGATTGATGCTTCTGTCAAGCTTTCGGATCTTTCGGACAGTATTGGTATCAAGTTGGAATCAGAAGACTATGATTCTTTGGGCGGATATGTAATAGAGCTTCTTGATCATTTACCTGAAGAGGGTGAGACGGTTAAGAAGGATGGTATAACCTTCAGGGTGGTGTCAGTTGACAAGAACAGAATTGAAAAAGTTGCTATTCTCATAGACCCTGAACTTAGTGCATAAGTACCTGCTTTTATGCAGGATATAATTAATAAATGATAAGAGAGGTTAAATGAAATGATAAGTGCTAACAACGTTACTTTAAGATTTGGTAAAAAGGCATTATTTGAAGATGTTAACATTAAGTTTACTGAGGGAAACTGCTACGGTCTGATTGGCGCTAACGGTGCAGGTAAGTCAACATTTTTGAAGATTCTTTCAGGTGAGATAGAGACTACAAAGGGTGATGTAGTTATGAATGCAGGTGAGAGATTGTCTATTCTGCAGCAGGATCACTTTAAATATAATGAATATACAGTTCTTGATACTGTTATTATGGGTAACAAACACCTGTATGAGGTTATGAAGGAAAAAGAGGCTATATATGCAAAGGAAGATTTTTCTGACGAGGATGGTGCAAGAGTAGCGGATCTTGAGGCTGAGTTTGCCGAGATGAACGGTTGGGAGGCTGAGAGTGATGCGGCAACGTTGCTTAACGGCTTGGGGATTGATACAGAATATCATTATAAGCAGATGACAGAGCTTGAGGATAGTCTTAAGGTAAAGGTACTTCTCGCTCAGGCGCTTTTCGGTAATCCCGATGTATTATTGCTTGATGAGCCTACAAACCACTTGGACCTTGATGCTATCGCATGGCTTGAGGAGTTCCTTATCAATTTTGACAATACAGTTATCGTGGTATCTCATGACAGATACTTCCTTAATAAAGTATGTACTCAGATTGCAGATATTGACTACGGTAAAATTCAATTATATGCCGGTAATTATGACTTCTGGTATGAATCAAGTCAGTTGATGATCAAACAGATGAAGGAAGCTAACAAGAAGAAGGAAGAAAAGATTAAGGAGTTACAGGAATTTATTCAGAGATTCTCGGCAAATGCTTCAAAATCAAAACAGGCTACTTCAAGAAAACGTGCGCTTGAGAAAATACAGCTGGATGATATGCGTCCTTCAAGCAGAAAATACCCTTATATCGATTTTAGACCAAACAGAGAGATTGGTAATGAGGTGCTTACAGTTGAAAACCTGACCAAGACTGTAGATGGTGAAAAGATACTTGATAATATATCATTTACAATAGGCAGAGAGGACAAGGTTGCGTTTGTTGGACCTAATACTCTTGCTACAACAATGTTGTTTAAGATATTGGTGGGTGAAGAGGAGCCTGATTCGGGTTCATATAAATGGGGAGTGACAACCTCACAGGGTTATTTTCCGAAAGATAACACTAAGGAATTCGATAACGATATGACTATTGTTGAGTGGCTTACACAGTTTTCTGAAGAGAAGGACCCGACTTACGTAAGAGGATTTCTTGGAAGAATGCTTTTTGCAGGAGATGATGGTATCAAGAAGGTAAAGGTATTATCCGGAGGAGAGAAGGTAAGATGTCTTCTTTCGAAAATGATGATCATGGGATCTAATACCCTGGTACTTGATGAGCCGACTAACCACTTGGATATGGAATCAATAACAGCTTTGAACAACGGACTTATCAAATTTCCGGGTGTTATCCTGTTTTCTTCTCAGGATCATCAGTTCATTCAGACTACTGCCAACAGAATAATGGAGATAACCAATACAGGTCTGATTGACAAGATGACAACATATGATGAATATCTTGAAAGTGACGAAATGGCTAGGAAACGTCAGGTTATGAATCTCGAGTCTGATAAAGATTGATTGGTTTACATAAGGTTGCAATCGGAAAAGTGAACAATAAATTACGTTTTGGGATGCGAAAAATATGTACAAAATGTTGTATAAATTGACAAAAAAGATAAATCGAAATATGGGCTTTTTACGATGTGCAAAAAAAAGCATAAAAAAATTCAAAAAAATACTTGCAATGTTGTTTAATATGTCTTATACTATACCTGTACTTAATACTTATATATACATTTATCTCGTCAAAAATACTATAAACATATTTGACGAGAAACACACACACACATTTTAAAGGAGGGTATATTGGTGAGAAAGTTTAAAAAAGTTATGGCACTTTCACTTGTAGTAGCTATGGGCGCATCGCTTGCTGCTTGTGGAGGAGAAAAGTCAGCAGAGAACACTAACGCAGCAACAGAGGAAAAGCAGACAACAGAGGCAGAGCCTGAGAAAGAGGCTGATGAGGAAGCAGCTAAGGCTGAGGCAGATCTTTCTTCAGACGGAAAGGTACTTAACATTCAGTGTTGGAATGATGAGTTCGCTCGTCGTTTGGCAGCTCATTATCCTGGATATGAAGCAAACGATCCTGATGATGCTTTGAAAGGTGGTAAGATTGGAGATATCGAAGTTAAGTTCGCTATGACACCTTCTACTGACAATGCTTATCAGAACAATTTGGATGCTGTTCTTCCGGGAAATGCAGATGCAGCAGAAGATGACAGAGTAGATATGTTCTTGGCTGACGTTGACTATGCACTTAAGTATTTTAATTCAGATATTAGTGTGCCTGTAGCGGATCTTGGAATTGCTGATTCTGAACTTTCAGCACAGTACAAACACACAAAAGATTTTGCAACAGACGCTAATGGTAATTTGAAAGGCTTATCTTGGCAGGCATGTCCGGGTGTTCTTATTTACAACCGCGAGGCTGCAAAGGAGATCCTTGGTTCAGATGATCCTGAGACAGTTCAGGCAGCTGTGGCTGACTGGGATACATATAATGAGACTGCTAAGAAAGTAGTTGAGGCTGGTTACAAGATGACAGCTACAGCTAATGACACATATCGTGTATTTGCTGATAATGTATCTTCTCCTTGGGTTGTTGACGGTAAGATCGTAGTTGATGATAACATTAAGAATTGGGCAGAGACATCTAAAGAGCAGGTTGATGCTAAGGTCACAGGTACTGGTGATCTTTGGGGTGAAGAGTGGTCAGCAGGATTCTTCCCAGAGGGTAAAGTATTCTGTTACTTTGGACCAGCATGGTTAATTGACTTCTGTATGTCACAGGCAGATCCTGCTTCTATTGCAGCTCAGGGTGGCTGGGGTGCTACAACAGGACCACAGAGTTTTGCATGGGGCGGTACCTATATCATTGCTGCTGCCGGAACAGATAATCCTGCACTTGTTGCAGATATTATGAGAAAGTTAACAGTTGATACAGATATCATGACAGAGATAGTTAAGCAGGATAATGATTTCGTTAACAATAAGCCTGCTATGGAAGCTATGGCACAGGATACAAGCTACGGCGATGCAATCCTTGGTGGACAGAATGCACTTGACATGTTCTGCACTAGTGCTGAGAACATTGATAAGTCTAACGTTTCTGAATATGACCAGGGTTGTACAGAGTCTTTCCAGAAAGCTATGAAGGATTACTTTGAGGGTAATACAGCTACTTATGAGGAGGCACTTGAGGCATTCTATAAGAGCGTAACAGAGAAGTATCCTGAACTTACATATTAATTTTAAGTGGTATTCGCTGGTTAAGATTAGTTGTTAAGTTTAACCTAAGTATCTAATTGTAAGAATGATGCGTGCCTGTTTGGCGCATGCCGAATGGGTACGCATTTTTAACGCAATTTTTTAGGCGTAGCGGAGGTAAAGGAATGAAGACTACTGGAAAAAATGTTGTACGCTATAACCGGTGGGGATATTTTTTCCTGATACCATTTACTCTAGTGTATGTGGTTTTTCAGTTAATCCCTTTGGTATCAACAATATACAACAGCTTTTTTGAACATTATTTTAAAAACGGTTTAACGGAAGTTGGACCTACTTTTATTGGATTTGCCAACTATGTTAAGTTATTTAGTGATGGTGATCTTATTAAATATTTCGGAAATACAATGATCATGTGGATTATTGGTTTCATTCCCCAGATTATTGTTTCACTTTTGTTAGCTGCCTGGTTCTCAGATCCGAGTCTTAGACTTAAGGGTATACCTTTCTTCCAGACAGTTATCTATTTACCGAATCTTATCATGGCTTCTGCTTTTTCGATGTTATTCTTTGCGTTGTTCTCAGACATTGGACCAATTAACAGCATGTTACAAAATATCGGAATTATTAGTGAGGCATATAAATTCTTCTCACATACCGGTAGTGCTAGAGCTTTGGTTGGATTTATGAATTTCATTATGTGGTTTGGTAATACTACTATCCTGCTTCTTGCCGGTATGCTTGGAATTGATACGTCATTGTATGAAGCAGCAGAGGTGGATGGAGCGACTTCTACTCAGATTTTCTGGAAAATAACATTACCTATCTTAAAACCAATCCTGATTTACGTTATGATAACATCTCTGATTGGTGGTTTACAGATGTTTGATGTACCTCAGATTCTTACTAACGGTGAAGGTGCGCCTAACAGAACAACTATGACCCTTATTATGTACCTTAATAAGCATCTGTATAGCAAGAACTATGGTATGGGTGGAGCATTATCGGTATTACTCTTTATTATCACCGGTATTCTCTCGTTTATTATTTTCAAGTTTAACACATCAGAAGAGAATAAGTAGGAGGGAGGACACATATGGAAAAGAAAAAAGATAAAGGCGTTAGTGTCAAGACTAGACGAGTGATTGCATATGTTGTTCTTGTATTAGTTACAATACTTTGCTTGTTCTGGTTTTATGTATTATTTATTAATGCAACACGTTCTAATTCAGAACTGAAACATGGTTTTACGATGATTCCAAGTTCGCATTTGGGAGAGAATTTACATAACATAATTCACAGCAGCAACTTGCCAATTGTATCGGGCTTAATTAACAGTTTATTAGTTGCCGGATTGACTGCTTTTTTGTGTACATACTTTTCGACTATGACAGCTTTTGCAATCCATGCATATGATTTCAAGCTTAAGAAAGTAATGTTTACATTTATACTTGCAGTTATGATGATACCTACACAGGTTACTGCGCTGGGATTTTTGAATTTAATTAGAAAAATGGAATTGATGGACAGTTTTATCCCATTAATTGTACCATCAATTGCGAGTCCTGTAGTATTTTTCTATCTGAAGCAGTCAATGGAAGCAACCCTTCCTATGGAGCTTCTTGAGGCAGCACGTATAGATGGAGCCGGAGAGTTCAGAATCTTTAATACAGTTGCGTTGCCGCTTATGAAACCGGCTATCGCGGTTCAGGCGATATTTGCTTTTGTATCAAGCTGGAATAATTACTTTACTCCTGCTCTTGTTTTGAAGTCAGACAACAAGAAGACATTACCTATTTTGATCGCTACATTACGTTCGGCTGATTTCCTTAAGTTCGACATGGGTCAGGTGTATATGTTTATTGCTATGTCGATCTTACCGGTAATTGTAGTATACTTGATTCTTGGAAAGAACATCGTTGGTGGTATGACTGCCGGAGCTGTTAAGGGTTGATTAAGTTTTACTGATTATTTGAATAGTAGATCAATAATATATCTTTAAATGAAATGGCAAGGATTTAAATCCTTGCCATCAGACTGTAGACAAAGTCAGGGGCATTGCCCCTGATTTTTCTTTGTTAAAAGGCAAAAATCCTTATATTTACTGGCTTTATCGACCTTTTTATGGTATAATTATAGTATCATTTTAAGGAGGTTTGCCGCCTATGATGACACAGAATACTGATAAAAAAAGAGAACAGATTCAAATGTTCTGTATGGATGACTTAGTACCACAAGACCATCTCTTGCGCCTTATAGATAGGGCTATAGACTGGTCTTTTATTTATGATTTGGTCGAGGAAAAGTATTGTTCTGATAATGGTCGTCCCAGTATAGATCCAGTCGTTCTCATCAAGATTCCATTTATTCAGTATCTGTATGGTATCAAAAGCATGAGACAGACTATAAAAGATATAGAGGTAAATGTGGCTTATCGTTGGTTTCTTGGCCTTGAAATGTATGATCCGGTTCCACATTTTTCTACATTTGGCAAGAACTATACCCGACGATTTAAAGATACAGATTTATTCGAACAGATCTTTTCAAAGATTCTTGAAGACTGTTACAAGTGGAAATTTGTAGATCCGACAGAGATATTTGTAGACGCTACTCATGTTAAAGCTAGAGCTAATAACAAGAAGATGCGAAAGCGCATAGCTCAGGAGGAGGCACTTTTCTATGAGGAATTGCTAAAGAAGGAAATAAACGAGGATCGAAATGTTCATGGAAAGAAAGATTTAAAAGAGAAAGATTCAGATGATGACGATTCTAATACTGGCGGAGGATCAGGAACCAAAGAAATAAAAACAAGCACAACAGATCCAGATAGTGGATGGTTTCATAAAGGGGAACATAAACAGGTATTTGCTTATTCTGTTGAAACTGCATGTGATAAAAATGGATGGGTTGTAGCTTATACAGTTAGTCCGGGAAATGAGCATGACAGTAGAACATTCAAAGGTTTATTTGATAAAATCGAAGACATAGGAACAAAGACAATAATCGCAGATGCAGGATATAAAACACCAGCCATAGCAAAACTTCTAATAGATAAAGAAATAAAACCGTTGTTTCCTTATAAAAGACCTATGACAAAAGAGGGCTTCTTTAAAAAATATGAGTACGTATATGATGAGTACTATGACTGTTATATATGTCCTAATAACCAGATACTAAGATATAGCACAACAAATAGAGATGGTTATAAAGAATACAAAAGCTGTAAACATATCTGTGAAAAATGCCCTTATCTTAGTCAGTGTACCGAAAGCAAAGAACATATCAAGGTGGTGACAAGACATATCTGGGAAGAATATATGGAAGAATGCGAAGATATAAGGCACACCCTTGGGATGAAAGAATTATATAAACAACGAAAAGAAACGATAGAAAGACTTTTTGGAACAGCCAAGGAACACCATGGTTTTAGATATACACAAATGTATGGTAAAGCTCGAATGGAAATGAAAGTCGGGCTTACTTACGCTTGTCTAAATTTAAAGAAACTTGCAAAAATGCTTCAAAGAAAGGGGATAATAGGCACTCCATTTAACTCTTTTTCGTTCGGATTTGCTGCGGCATAGTCCAAAACAGAAAAATCGGTTGAAAAACGAAGTTTTGCAACCGACTTTGTCTACAGTCTGATGGCAAGGATTTAAATCCTTGCCATTTCTAATATTTTCTGTAGTTTTATTTTATAACTGTGTTCGTTTCTGACTTTTTCCTGTCCGTTTTTGGCAATCGCCATACGTTCATCATCATGTTCTAGATAATATGCTATCTTATTGAGAAGATCCTGCTGGCTTTCGTAAACCTCAAGGTCTTTTCCAATCTCAAAGTATTCAGGTATTTCTGCCTGATAGTTGGTTAGAAGAAAACCACCTGCTCCCATTGTGTCAAACATTCGAAGCGGCATACCTGATCTTATGGGACGGTTTGTCATACTAAGATTTATTTTGCTGCATTTAAATATCTTAGGCATCATTGTAACAGAATCTGCACCGCCCCGGACATTGGCTTTTGGGAATCTTTTGGTATCACTTAGTGTCCAAAGGTCGAGCTTAAAATGTTCTGAAATATTCTTGATGGTCATAAAGCGTTCCTGTTCTGTACATTTATAACCTATATATGTGTCAGCTATGATAGCTCTGTCGTCCTCGGTATAATCATCGCCCAAAGGATACCAGCCAACTTCTTTTTTGAACTGTTTTACAAAATCATCTGTAAGTGAATCCTCTATAAAATTATATCCATATACATTTAGCTGGGCGGCAATCAATCCGTCAACATAACCTTTGACAAACGGTGAAAGATCATTGACTATTTCATTATACTTACATTTTTCTTCATACGTTGATCCGATAAATGATATATCACAATCATAATTTTTATGGTCCTCTTCGGTAAGTGTAAATGAATTCCAGGCTTCATAATCACATGCCAAAGGCATATAAAAAATGTGGTCGGGATTCATCGGTGCAAATTTATTATACTGACTTTGGTCGAACATAAAGATTCTGTTGACCGGAAGACTGATGGTGTTAGAAAAGAGCTCGAAATCAGGATTGTCAACAGTCCAGCAAACATAAGGTATTTTAAATACGTTGCAGCAACGGGCAACAATTGGGATGAAATTGACGGTAAAGACACAATCATATTTTGTTCCGTTGTGTATGGATTTCTCTAATTTGTCGGCAAGTACTGTCAGATAATCCTGGTCATAGTCATAGCTTGTAAATTTTTTGGTCATATAGTCTACTTTGTAATCAAGGTTTTTAAATGCGTTTGTAATACCGTCTTCACATATTGAACCGCGTTTACAAAACAGTATTCTGTAGATTTTTTGAGCTTTAATATCCGACGATACACTGTGTGTATTTTCTGAGGTGACGGGTTTCTTACCAAACTTTACAAGTATTTCATCTCTCAGACTTTCAAAGGTATTTTTATCAAATTCGTGATCTAAGAAACTAAGCATGAGGTCATCGAAAGCATTGTTTTCGAGTTTTCTGTAGGGATTTTCTTTGTAGTCTGGAACTTCGGACAATACGGTTTGACGCATTTGTAAAAAGTACTCATAAGATTCTTCGGGGAATTCCTGAAAAATCTCCCATAACATATACACGAAATATTTTTCCAAAAACATCCACTCTATGCAATTTTTGGCTGTAAAGGTAGAGAATGTGTCAGTTATTTCGAGGGATTTATTATCCTGAAAATCGCATTTTGGCAAGTTATCAGAAACCGGAAAAGCCCGGAATAATCCTCTTTCTTTGCAGGTGTGTAGAAATCCTAATGCTACCGGCATTTTGTCAAATTGATGAATCTGTTTTTTGCTCTGTACGGTTCCTGTTGGATTTACAAAGTAATGATACAGAGGTTCATCAATGCGATAATAGGATTTTGCATAGAGAAATGCCAGATAACAGAAAAAGATGTCTTCATATCTTATCTGTTCAGGGCAGAATATATCATTGTCAATAAGAAACGATTTCTTAAAGACCTTGCTCCACAGGGCGGTTATTCCAATCTGCTCACCGATAAACTTAGCGTGGGTTGAGGGATAGCTTAGGTCAATATATCCGTTAGCTCCCACCTTCTTTATGGAAGTGCGGTGGTGCTCATCCCTACAAAGATCCCAACGACATTCAACGAAATCGCAGTCGTATTTTTCTATAGCATCCACCATTTTTTCAAACATGGTAACGTCAACCCAGTCATCGGAATCGACATATCCGATGTAAGGTGCAGATGCATATTCTAAGGCAACATTTCTTGCTGTTCCCTGTCTTCTGTTTTCCGGAAAATTGATTACGATTATGTTATCGGGATATTGTTGTTCAAATGTAGTCAGCTTATCTAAAGTGCCGTCTTTTGAGGCATCATTTACAAAAATAAGCTCCATATTCTCAAAACCTAAAGTCTGATTTTTAAGACTGTTAAAACATCGGTCCAAATATTGTTCAACATTGTAGCATGGTAGAATGATGCTGATTTTTTTATCCTTCATGGATTATCCTCCCCCCCAAAAAAAAAACTGTAATATTATATTAAAATACCCCCCCTAAAAAGCTTTAAAAAACTATATAAAGATTATAAAATATAGGTGGATAAAAATCAATCTGAAAGCAATTATTTAAGTAAGTGATGGCGCAATTATGAAGTTCATGCTATAATGTAATAACTAATATATAAATATACAAATATACATATGGGGAAGTTTTACAGGAGGGGATTACATGGGATTTGAACTTATGGCATCCATGATGTGTGCTAATTACAGAAATCTTGAAAAAGAAGTTAGAGACTTAGATGAAGGGGGAATTGATTCGTTTCATATTGACATTATGGATGGTCGATATGTTCCTAATTATGCTATGTCTTTAAATGATTTGAGTTGTATCAGGCAGTTGACAAAAAAGCCTTTGGATGTTCATTTGATGGTTGAGCATCCTAATAATACTATTGACATTTTTATAAGAAATCTGAATAAGGGTGACACTATATATATTCATCCGGAGGCTGAGTACCATCCGTCAACTACTTTGCAGAAGGTAATAGATGCGGAGTTGATTCCGGGCATTGCAATCAATCCGGGTACCAGTGTCGAGACAATTTATGAGATGCTCAGAATAGTGAAAAAAGTGCTTGTAATGTCGGTTAATCCGGGCAATGCAGGTCAAATGTACAGACCTTATGTTGGTGAGAAATACAAGAAGTTACTCTCCATGAAAGAAGATATGGATTTTGAGGTGTATTGGGATGGAGCCTGTACTCTTGACAGAATACAGAAATATGCCCCTATGGGAGTTAAGGGTTTTGTGCTTGGAACAAGCCTGTTGTTTGGAAAAGGTAGAGCTTACGGTGATGTGCTGAGCGAGATTCGCAATGAGTGTAAATGATAAATGAGTGTATAGAAGGGTTTTTGGCAGTATTATGAGATGTGCAGCTATCATTTTATCCGGTGGAACGGGTAGCCGGATGAATATGGATATTCCAAAGCAGTATATAGAAGTTGATAACAGAATGATAATCACTGAGAGTATTCGTCCCTTTTTAGAGCACGATATTGTAAGTGATGTCAGAATAGTTGCCGATAAGATGTGGCATGATAAGATAATTGATGAATATCGGGTGCTGTCAGGTGATTATTTTGGTAATGATAGTTTTTTGGGGCTGTATAAATTCATGGGTTTTTCATCTCCCGGAGAGAATCGTCAATTATCAATCTTTAATGCTCTTTGTGATATAAAGAGTGATTGGGATGAGGATGGACTTGTTATAATCCATGATGCTGCAAGACCGCTTGTTTCGGTGGAATTGATAGATAAATGTATAGCTGCCCTGATGGGATTTGATTCAATCACCAATAATGGATTTGCAGTCGCCGGGATAGATGTCAATTCGTTGATACATGACGGAGTAATGCCTGTGTTGCCAATGAAGGATACTGTTTATTTGAGTGAAGATGGCAAGGTGATTTCCTCGTTGCTCAACAGAGACAGACTCTTTGCGGGACAGGCACCGGAGGTTTTCAAAATTGACAGATATTTAGAAGCGTGCAAGAAGCTGTTGCCGGACAAGATAATGGATATAAGGGGTTCGACTGAACCGGCTGTAATGGATGGCATGGATGTTGTTATGGTTAACGGTGATGAAAGTAATTTTAAGATAACAACGCGTGAAGATCTTGACAGATATAGAGAAATAGTAGAACTTAAACAATTGTGATATGTTTATTGCGGAAAGTGGGGGTATACATGAAGGCGCATGTATTATATGGGATAAATGATCTTAGGTATGAGGATGTGGACAGACCTGTTTTAAAGCGGAATGAGGTGCTTCTTAAGGTTGAGAGTGTTGGAATATGCGGATCTGATATTCCAAGAATTTACGAGACGGGGGCACATAGGCATCCGTTGATTCCGGGCCATGAATTTGCGGGAACGGTGTGTGAAGTTTTTGAAAACGGTGATTCTTCGCTTATTGGCAGACGTGTTGGAGTGTTTCCTCTAATACCCTGTGGTGAATGCGGACCATGTAAGAATAAGCAATATGAGATGTGCCGTAATTATAATTATCTCGGTTCGCGTTGTAATGGCGGGTTTGCTGAATTTGTTGCTGTTCCTGTCAGTAATCTCATAAAAATACCGGATAATGTATCATTTGAGGATGCAGCTATGTTAGAGCCGACAGCCGTTGCGGCACATGCGATGAGGAGACTGCTCGGTGAGGAGATTAAGTCTGTGACTGAAAATGTCAAGAATGATGGTCACTATAAAAATATTGTGGTTCTGGGGTTGGGAACTATAGGACTTTTGCTTACAATGCATCTCCTTAATGAATTTGGAGATAATCCGGCGTATAATATTATAGTAATCGGAAATAAAGAGTTTCAAAGAGAAAAGGCGATGGCACTTGGAATTGAAGCAAAGAATTACTGTGATACTAAAAGTGAAAATGTAGTGGAATGGGTGCTGGAAAAAACGGATGGAATTGGTGCTTATGCTATATTTGAATGTGTTGGCAGGAATGAGACCGTTTCGCAGGCAATAGAGGTTGCGGCTCCGGCGGGAAAAGTAATGCTGCTTGGCAATCCGGCGTCTGATATGAAACTTCAAAAAAATGTTTATTGGAAGATACTAAGAAATCAATTGAATGTTATGGGAACCTGGAATTCATCATTTACAGGTGAATCGAAAGATGATTGGCATTATGTGGTAGATAAACTGAAAGAGGGGGCGATTGCGCCTTCAAAACTTATTTCTCATAGGCTTAAATTGGCTGATCTAAATACAGGACTTCATATAATGAGGGATAAGACAGAGGATTATGTGAAGATTATGGTGTGTTAGATAAAGGAGGAGTATAAGAGTGAAGAAGTCGTTTCATGGTGGAGTAACTCTATTGGCAATTTTGCTATTGGTAGGATTTTGCCAGGGGTGTGGTAAGAATGAATCTGAAAATGTTTCTACGGAGGATGAGGCAACGGTAGAGTCTTCAAAAGAGGAGGCGACAGTAGCTGCTGACACTTCAGAGGAAGAAAACGGAGAGGATAAAGAGGAGGAAGAGACCAAAGAGGTGGAGTTGCCACAAACACCACCTAAGCTTATGATACAAAATATTTATCACTATGAATACAAAATGCCTGATAGCTATGAAACGTTGATGAACGGTACTTACGCATTGGTCCAGCTAAGTGAAGAGTCAAAGTCCGTTTATCCGGAACTTTCAAAATCCTTGGATGATTTTAATAAACGGCAGGAGGATGATTTCTTAAAGGTATATGAGAGTTATCTGACGGACGCAAAAAGCTGGTATGAGGAGTTAGAGGATAAAAACAATTTTAGTGAATGTTATATCAAGTATGATATAGATATTGTCAGGGCAGATAATGCATATCTAAGTATAAGGGTCAATGAAGAAGACTATATGGGTGGAGCGCACGGTGCATATGGCAGTGGAGGCTATAATTATGATTCTGTTTCCGGAAAAGAGCTTGTACTTAAAGATATAATTCCTGATATAGATACACTTCGTACTGTAGTGAAGGACAAGATAAATGAGAAGTACTCTGAAAGTGTGGTGCTCGATTCGTTAGATGAGGCGGTTCCTCAATATCTGACAGGAGAAGAGGATCAAGGTTGTTCATGGTTTATTACTCCGGAAGGAGTGGATATATACTTTGGTATATATCAGCTTGGCGCATATGCGTCAGGGACACAGACGGTCAGCATACTCTATGATGAAAATCCTGAATTATTTGTGGAAGACTTTCGCAAGCAGGAAGACAATTATGTGGAAGAGATTAATATCGGAGAAACAGTAACATCTGACATCAACGGTGACGGAAAGGCTGAACAGTTTATTATAGAATCGGTTATGAATGAATACGACTGGGTTGATAGCGCAAAGTTTACCGTGAATGGTAATGAAAACAGACTTCAAGTATATGGATATGAGATTACACCTTATCTGGTAAGGGTCGGAGGTAATACCTACATCTATGTTGAGATGGTCGAGGAAAATGATTACAGAGTGACCAGTGCATTCCGGGTGAATGGCAATAAAGTTGAGAAGATAGGTGAATATAATGGATACATTACAGATAAATTACCTCTTCCTGATTACGAATCAGAGTGGAAATATTACTGGAAATCGGCATTTACTTCTCCAAATGATCTGTATGTCGGAGACACTATTCAGATATTCTCTACACATACCGGAATAGCTAGGGCTTTTATAAATGATGCAGGTGAGCTGGTTAAGTCAGAGGATTATTATTATGCGATTGGATACGATGGAAATGACAGAATCAAGAGCAAAAAGGATCTTAAAGCAGATCTCATAGATAAGGAAAGCTTTGAGATTATATCTGAGGATGTTGAAGTTTCTGCAGGTACCCGGTTTTCTATATATGGTACTGAGGGAGAAGATACTGTTGATCTTTTGGATTCAAACGGAAAGCTGTATCGTTTTACAATCAAGTCGGATACATGGCCACAGACTATAGACGGAGTGGATATTGAAGAACTGTTTGAGGGTATCATGTTTGCAGGATAGTTTTTAAGATACATTACAATAATTTTATAAAAACAACGTATAGATTCCTTTATTTTACAGATACTATGTTGAGAATAATCATTAAGAATATAGTATTGTAAAATGGAGGAATCTTTTATTATGAAAGCAACAGGTATTGTAAGAAGAATTGATGAATTAGGTCGTATTGTTGTACCCAAAGAGATAAGAAGAACTCTGAGAATACGAGAGGGTGATCCTCTTGAGATATTTACTGATAAGGATGGAGAGATTGTGCTTAAAAAATATTCTCCTATAGGTGAGCTTTCTATATTTGCACAGGAATATGTTGATGCCACAGCACAGATATTAGGATGTCCTGTCTGCGTCACTGACAGGGATCAGATAATAGCAGTGTCTGGAGTTTCAAAGAAAAGTCTTTTGGGTAAACGGCTTCATAAGGAGCTGGAGGATGCGATAAATGACCGCGAGGCAATTATGGCACGAAAAGGCGAGAAAAAATATATAAAAATAACGGGTGAAAATGATGATATTTACGAGGGTGAAATTGTACAGACAATAATAAGTGAAGGAGATGCAATCGGGGCAGTTATAATCCTTAATAAAGATGCCCAAAATCCGCTTACGGAAACGGAAAGAAAGGCAGCAATTATTGCAGCCAATTTTCTCGGAAAGCAAATGGAAGGCTGAAAATAAAGGGAAAATATAGCAAAATGAATATATTTTCACAATCAAAAGACTTGGAAATTCTATAAATTTGTACAAAAAAACGAATAATATAGCCTATTTGCTTGACAAAACCGCTATAAACGAGTATAACTACTGTAGGACTTGTCAAACAGGCAAGGAATAAAGTTTAAGCAAATACTATATATATAAGAGGAGGAACTATTCCTATGAACAAAGCAGAATTAGTAGCAGCTATGGCTGAGCAGACAGAATTATCAAAGAAAGATGCTGAGAAGGCTCTCAAGGCTTTCACAGATGTAGTAGCAGCAGAATTAACAAAGGGTGAGAAGATTCAGTTAGTTGGTTTCGGTACTTTCGAAGTAGCTGAGAGACCAGCTAGAGAAGGAAGAAATCCTAAGACTGGTGAGACAATGAAGATTCCTGCATCTAAGGCTCCTAAGTTCAAGGCTGGTAAGGCACTTAAGGATACTGTTAACGCAGGTAAGGGTAAGAAGAAGAAATAATTCGTCAATTTATGAATCTTACATTGAAGAAGGCTGTTGCAATTAGCAATAGCCTTCTTCTCATGTAGAAAGGAAAAATATATGAGATTGGATAAATACTTAAAAGTGTCACGTCTTATCAAGCGCCGTACGATAGCTAATGAGGCGTGTGATGCCGGAAGAGTTATGGTTAACGGAAAGGTTGCCAAAGCTTCAGTTGATGTGAAAATAGGTGACAGAATCGATATTGAATTCGGTAACAAAAATGTTGCTGTAGAGGTTACTCAGATTGCCGATTCTACCAAGAAGGAAGACGCAAAGGAAATGTTTAAATACCTCTAGAAACAACCGGGTTATTGATATAATTAAGCATGTTTTGAACTGTGCTGACATACATTGTAATTAGAGATAGTTGACGATAGGTTAAAGTCTGTATTGGAGGGTATGTATGGAAGAGGTTCATAACAATGTCAAATCACACAGGATTATACTTAACAATCGTGGAGCAGGAACTATTACGGGTGTAAATGCCGTAATATCCTTTGATCCTAATGAGATACTTTTAGAAACCGAGCAGGGGATGCTGCTAATTAAAGGTAAGGATCTGAATGTAACCAGACTCACTCTGGAAAAGGGGGAGGTGGAGACTGACGGCAAGGTGGATTCATTTACTTATTCCGATATAAAAACCGGACAACGGGATGAAAGTTCGATTTTTAACAGGCTGTTTAAGTAGGTGATGATATGACAGAGTTGATACATGAGGAAATCACTCTTTTTGGAATATGCCTGGTTTTGGGAGCGTCTCTTGCGTTTGTTTATGATGTTGTCAGAATATTGCGGATGTTAATACCGCATAAGGATATAGTTGTTGATATTGAGGATCTCGTATTTTGGGTGTTTACTGCGTGGAAAGTATTTTCGACTTTGGTGGTATATAATCATGGAACATTAAGGGCGTATGCATTTTTGGGCATGTTTTTGGGCGTTGTCATTTACGCTATGACTTTGTCAAAATTAATAATTTTTATCGTCGGAAAGATAGTGCCCTACTGGAAAAAATGTTTCAGTATCCTTTTTTATCCATTGGGAATAATAAAAGGCACTACCAGAAAAATGTTGAAAAATGTTGTAACAGAGGTTAAAATAGCTATCAAAGGAAGATAAGAGGTGAGCATTATTGAGCAGAAAGCGTAAAAAAAAGAAAAATATCAGAAAAGAAATTCCGGTGATTTTTGCTGCAGTAGTGATCATGTGTATTATCATTGGCATAAGGTCGTTGACGCTTTATAAGGAGAGTTGTGAACTTGCAAAGAAACAGGAGGCACTTGCTGTGCAAATAGAGAGTGAGGAGAAAAGAAAGGAAGAGCTTGAGGACCTTGAAAAATATATGAAGACCAAGAAGTACATGGAAGAGGTTGCTAAGAGCAAGCTTGGTCTGGTATATCCTGATGAGATTTTGATACAGCCTGATAATAAGTAAAATCGAATTTTGCGAAGAATAGAATTATAATATGACATATTTTGCCACCGGTCTGGAGTAAGTTAAAGCCTAAGTTGGGAGGTATGTCATATGCGTTATAGAATTTATAAGATAGGGATACATATCCTTGCGTTTATGGTGGCCAGATGCACACTGCTTGGAATGTATCCTTTTGTTGTGCCATTTTTTATGGCTGCCTATCTTGAAAAACAAAGTTCGTTCAGTATGTTTCTGACGCTGCTTTTTGGTGTAATGAGTGGGTTTGAGGGGCAGGAGGTTTTAAGGTATTGTATTATACTCTTATTTATCCTGTTGCTTCTGAATCGCACTAAAAGAGAAAGGATATTTTCCGGAGATTTGCAGATAGCGCTTGCTGCCGGAATGATTCTGTGGGGAGTGAGTATGCCTTATGAATATATAATCACGGGAAATGTGAATTCTCTTTTGTTTACATTTTTAGAGGGCGTTGTAGCAGGATGTATGACTTTGGTATTTGAACATGGTTTTGCAGCTATGAGGGTAGGGAGTTCCAGGATATTTGCGGATGATAAAAGGTTTATAGGATTGTTTCTGATGATGGCAGCGGGGCTTTTCGGACTGCCTAAGATAGATAATCCATTTTCTCTGGCATTTACACTGAGTGGATATCTGGTTATGTATTTTTCTTATCGTTTTGATGCGGGTATAGGGATTGCAATGGGAGGCCTGAGTGGGGCGTTAATGGCATTTACCTCCTGTAAAATATCTTATCTGGCAGTGATGCTTGCGGTTTCAGGAATTCTGATTCTTCTTAAGGAAATTGGAAAATCGGGGGTGCTTTTGGGGTATGTATCGGCAGTGGTTTTACTTGGAGTCACCTATGAGAGTACTGTTTTGGATTCTAATATGCTGATTGCGGCACTTACAGCAGCATTTCTTTTTTTGCTGACTCCAAAGTCGGCACTTAGACGGGTTGAAACCGGGGTGGCTGAGGTGACGGGTTCGTCTCAGGACATTTTAGTGCAGGAGGTTACAAAGAGACAGATTGAGAATTTTGGACAGGCATTTATCGCTATGGAGAAAATGTTGTCACTTCACGAGGAAGAGTGGGATAGTGGAATGCAGGAAGGACTTTCGAAAATGTTTGCGGATGGAAATGCGATTTCTCTGTTAAATGCGGTAGAATCTGAAAATAATCGGTTAAATGAGCTCAGAAGAAATTTTATAAGACAGCTTAAACAGGTAGGTGAGATTATTACAGGTTTTCAGGGAGAGATATTAAAGGAGTCTTTTCCGGTGGATAATTTTGAAGTGCGATTATTGGATAAATGCAGGAAAAGAGGAATCGAAGTAACCAGGGCGGTATGTCTCAAAGACAAAGCCGGAAGACTTTGTGTGATAATGAGGTGCAGGTGCAGGGGAAATAGAATTGTATCAGGAAAAATGCTTTCAAGAAGTGTTGGAAATATAATCCGGAAAAAAATGTACTGCGTCGAACGTGCAGAAGATATTGTCGGAAGAAAAGATAGTATATTTACTTTTACGGAAGAGGGAAATTATATTCTGACAACGGGGCTTACGAGAAGAAACAGAATGGGTGAGAGTCTGTGTGGAGACAATTTCTCAATTACAAAGCTCCAAAATGAGAAGGTTGTATGTATGATTTCAGACGGCATGGGTAGCGGCATGGATGCTTATTCAAAAAGCAGACAGATAGTGGATCTTTTAGAGCAACTGTTGTCGGCGGGATTTGGAAGAGAGTTTGCAGTTGAATTGTTGAATTCCTTTATAAGTTTTATGAATGACGGTAGCGTAAGCTCTACACTTGATCTTTCTGTATTTGATCTTTATACAGGGATGGTTGATTTTATCAAGCTGGGCGCGTCAACAACCTTTATCCGGCATGAGGACAGCGTGGAATGCATACGTTCTTCGTCGCTTCCGGTCGGAGTGCTTGAAGAAATTGAATTTGACACCTGTGAGCGAAAGCTATATGATGGTGATATTATAATCATGGTAAGTGATGGCGTGTTGGATGGGATAAATGCTATAGATGCTGAGGCGTATCTTGCAGGCCTGATTGCAGATATAGATACCGAAAATGTGCAGAAAATAGCTCAACTCATAATGGAGGATGTCGAGAGAATGCAGGAGGGAAGTCTTCCTGATGACAGTACTGTTATGGTTGTCGGTATCTGGGAGAGATGACGTATTTAACGAGGATAAATTATATGCTTGACAAGGTGAAAAAATATATAACTGACAACGGGATGATACAAAAGGGTGACAGGATAGTCGTAGGAGTGTCCGGAGGTGCAGACTCTACAGCACTTTTAGAGGTACTATGTTCTTTGAGGGATGATAGTGGACTGTCGCTTTTTGTTGTTCACATCAATCATGGTATAAGGGCCGAGGCTTCAGAGGATGCTGATTTTGTAAGGGGACTTTGTAAAGAGAGGGATATACCTTTTTATCTGTTTGAAGAGAACATTCCGCAATTGGCAAAAAAGTACCATATGTCGGAGGAAGAGGCAGGACGAAAGTTCAGGTATCAATGTTTTACAAAGGTTATGAGGGAGAATAATGCTGACAAATTAGCAGTTGCACATCATATGGATGATCAGGCGGAAACTGTGATTTTTCATATGGTGAGAGGAACCGATCTCTCCGGAATGTCAGGGATGAGACCAATCTCTGCTCTTGCACCATTTACGGATTGTGTTATGGATGATGCATATATAATTCGGCCACTCTTAAATGTCAGGAGAGCTGAGATAGTTGAATATCTTGAGAAAAAGGGAATGATCTGGAAAGAAGATATCACCAATGGAGATGATGCGTACTCAAGAAACAGAATCCGCAATAATGTGATGACGGAGCTTAATAAAATAAATGAAAGTGCAACGGAGCACGTTGCGGAATTTGCGGCATTGGCTTCTGAGTATGATGATTACGTTAGAAAGCAGGCTCTTGCATTTATCAGCCGTGAAACAGCCGGTGATAACAGTCACTGGCAAAAAAACGGAAGTATTCGAGTGAACAGACAGGCTCTGCTTGATGAGGATAAGATAATATCATACAGGGCAATATACGAGATGCTGGTAAATGTATGCGGTGCAAAGAAAGATATAACAAGAGAGCATATCGCCTCTGTTTACGAACTTATTAAGAAACAGAGCGGGAAAGAACTGTTCCTTCCGTATGGAACAAAAGCGGAAGTGTCGTATGAGTATCTTATACTTTGTAAAGCAGTTAAAATTGAGCCTGCACAATCAAAAGAATACGTGATAGCGATTGAAGAATTGGTGCCGGACAATATGCATAAGCTGGATATTTCATCAAATGAGAAAGTGGTATTTACCATAATATCTTACGATGCGGATAATGCGGTTGATAATAATTTTCAAAAAAACTATACGAAATACTTTGATTGTGATACAATAGGGGATACGTTACATATTCGCTATCCACAAAAGGAAGATTATCTGGTCTATGATGGTGAGGGACACCGCAAGAGTCTCTTGAAATTTATGAAGGATATAAAGGTTCCTAAAAACGAGCGTATGTGTCTGCCTGTACTGGCTTCAGGACATGAGATATTATGGGTCATCGGGAAAAGAAGATGCGAGAATCATCAGCTGAATCCGAATACCAGACGGGTTTTGAAGGTTGATTACATTTTATAACAGATACGAAGGAGATAAGTTATGGAGTATCATATTGATGAACTGATTTCAGAGGAAAAGATTAATTCAAGGATCATTGAACTTGCAAAGCAGATTGATGAGGACTATGCGGGAAAGGAATTGCATTTAGTTGTAATATTAAAGGGTAGTGTGTTTTTTGCCTGTGAGCTTGCAAAGAGAATTACGATTCCTGTAACGATGGATTTTATGGCTGTTTCTTCATATGGCAATGGAATGGTATCAGCAGGCGAGATTACTGTTAAGAAAGAACTGGATGAGGACATATGCGATAAGGAAGTTTTGATAGTAGAGGATATTTTGGATTCCGGTGTAACACTATATAATTTAAAGGTGCTTTTATCGGCACGTTCTCCAAAGAGTCTTAAGATAATAACTCTTTTGGATAAGAAGGGTAACCATGAAACTGATATTGAGGCTGACTATGTAGGATTTGACATACCAAATCAGTTTGTAATAGGATACGGCTTAGACTATGCACAAAAGCATAGAAATCTTCCATATATTGGAGTTGTGGTTGCTGATTAATAAAAGGAGACATAAATAAATGAACAAGAATATGCGAAGGAGTATTATCTCCTATATTGTGTTGTTTTTGATCATTATGGGTATTCTGGCCTTGATACAGCAGAATAGTCAGAATGTTGATCTTAGCTACACTGAAAGTTCTTTCGAAGAGGACATGAAAGAAGGTAATATAAAGGAGGTATATGTTCAACAGAATGCGGAAGTTCCGACAGGTACTGTAGAGATTACCAAAAAAGACAGGTCAACTGTTAAATTCTATGTTACGGATGTCAATCATTTTCAGGAACTGTATAACAATCTCGTAGAAGCAGAGAAAGCCAGTGTTTCGTTCGAAATGAGTGACGTTGTAAGACCAAGCCTTGTAGAGAGAATTTTACCTTACCTTTTAGGTGCTATTGCTATTATCATAATTGTTATGATGACAGCGGGAATGCAGGGCGCAGGAGGTGGCGGCGGTTCTATGATGAACTTTGGAAGAAGCCGCGCACAGATGACTTCTGAAGATGATAATCAGATGAACTTTAATGATGTTGCAGGACTTAAGGAAGAGAAAGAAGACTTGGAAGAGGTTGTCGATTTTCTTAGAAATCCATCAAAATATGTGGATCTTGGTGCGAGAATTCCTAAAGGTATTCTTCTTGTGGGCCCTCCGGGAACAGGTAAAACGTTGCTTGCAAAGGCTGTGGCAGGAGAAGCTAAGGTACCTTTCTTCTCGATTTCCGGTTCAGACTTTGTTGAGATGTTTGTCGGTGTCGGTGCCTCACGTGTCAGAGACCTTTTCGCTGAGGCTAAGAAGAATTCACCATGTATTGTATTTATAGACGAGATTGATGCCGTTGCAAGACGAAGAGGTTCAGGTCTTGGCGGTGGCCATGATGAGAGAGAGCAGACACTTAATCAGATGCTTGTTGAGATGGATGGTTTCAATGTAAATGAGGGTATCATTGTAATGGCGGCTACCAACCGTGTGGATATCCTTGATCCTGCGATTTTAAGACCGGGACGTTTTGACAGAAAAATTGCGGTTACAAGACCTGATGTACAGGGTAGAGAAGATATACTGAAAGTTCACACAAGAAATAAGAAGCTTGCAGATGATGTTAATCTTCATGAGATAGCAAGAACTACTGCCGGATTTGCTGGTGCTGATCTTGAGAATCTTATGAATGAATCTGCAATAAATGCAGCAAAGGAAAGCAGACAGTTTATTATCAAATCAGATATTGATAAAGCATTTATCAAGGTTGGAATAGGTACAGAGAGAAAATCTCGCTTAGTTCCTGAAAAAGAAAGAAAAATTACTGCTTATCACGAATCAGGTCACGCAATTCTTTTTCATGTATTGGAAGGAGTTGGACCGGTATATACGGTTTCGATTATTCCTACCGGTGAGGGTGCAGCGGGATATACAATGCCTCTTCCGGAAAATGATAACGTATTTAACACCAAGGGCAAGATATTACAGGATATCAAGGTAAGCCTTGGCGGACGTATAGCAGAAGAGATGATAATGGATGATATTACTACAGGTGCATCTCAGGATATAAAACAGGCAACAGCGGCAGCCAGAGCGATGGTTGTTAAGTATGGTATGTCTGAGGAGCTTGGTCTTATCAATTATGAGACAGACAATGAGGAGGAAACTTTTGTCGGACGTGATATAGGACATCAGAGAATGCTTGGCGAGGCAACAGCGGCAGCTATCGACAGAGAGGTTAAGCGTATAATCGATGAATGTTACGTCGAGGCAAGAAAGATTCTTGAAGATAATATAGATGTTCTTCATAAGTGCGCAGAACGTCTTCTTGAGAAAGAAAGAATAGACCGTGAAGAGTTTGAAGCATTGTTTGTATAAATGGTTGTTATTCAGTAATGTGTATCATTAGTATGAAGTGAAAAAAAGTGTACAATATATAGAGATTTAGTGCACATTATACAAAAAGGACATCTTTGTAAAAAATAGTCAATAAGTTATTTATAATATTTGCACAAAAGAAGTTTGAAAAAAATTTTTTGTTTGTGAACACTTTTAGAGAAAAATGCATATAATAATACTTGTAACCCCCCCCCCAATACATTATATAGTTTTTTTGCTACACCCCATAAGTAACAAAAAAATACCTTCTCCAGAAAAAGGACGGTCGATCGGAATGGCTGTCCTTTTTGCGTGTTTGCAACGAGCCACATATACAGATTACCAATCTGAAACTGCAAGCTTGCTTGCAAAGTGACGAGATTGGTAATCTGTATATGTGGCGACAGCCACGACCGAGCGACGAAGTCGCGAGGTGCGTGTCTCGTAGCAAACATGCAGAAGTTTTTTTCTTGCTTATTTTTTTCTAATACGATAGAATATAGATAGTTATTTCTCGGGAGGTTGTATTCACGATGGGTTATTTATTTAGGAATTTTACAAAAGCACAGAAAATGCAGATGTACGTGTATAGTAATAAACCTGCCATTCGTGCAGATGTTCTGTTTGCAGATGGTACAGGCGATTATCGTATTCCACCTGAGCCTATGCCCGGAGATTCGGTAACACTTAAGTTCCGTACAGCTAAAGGTAATGTTGATCACGTGTATGTGATGTGCGACGGTAATAAAATAGAGATGACGATAGCAGAGTCTGATACTGCCTTTGATTACTATCAGATTGTGCTTCCACCTTTTAAAAAAGAATATGTGGAGTATTACTTTGAAATCGTATCAGGTAACAGTATCTGTTACTATAACAAGATAGGTGTTCAGACAGAAGTTAATCCTTTTTATAATTTTTCGATAATGCCCGGATTTAAAACACCGGATTGGGCGAAGGGTGCGGTTATGTATCAGATCTATGTTGACAGATTCTGCAATGGCGATCTGAGTAATGATGTACTTGATAACGAATACAGCTATATCGGTGATTATTCAAAACAGGTCAAGGAGTGGAAAAAGTATCCTGACGCAATGGATGTAAGATGCTTTTACGGTGGTGATCTCTTAGGTATAATGAATAAGCTGGATTATCTGTCAGATCTCGGTGTTGAAGTTCTTTATCTCAATCCGATATTTGTATCGCCCTCTAATCATAAGTACGATATTCAGGATTATGATTATGTAGATCCTCATTTTGGAAGAATAGTCAAAGATGAGGGAGAGATTCTTGCTGAGGGAGATAAGACCAATAAGAATTCAACAAGATATATCACTCGTGTTACCAATAAGGAGAATCTTGAAGCCAGTAATGAGCTGTTTTGCCAGTTAGTTGAAGAGATTCATCGACGTGGCATGAAGATAATATTGGACGGTGTGTTTAACCATTGTGGTTCGTTTAATAAATGGCTTGACAAGGAACTCATTTACGAGGGACAGGATGGCTACGAGCCGGGAGCTTATCCTTCTGCAGACAGTCCGTACAGAAGCTTCTTCAAGTTCTATGATGAAAATGCATGGCCTTATAATCATACCTATGACGGCTGGTGGGGGCATGATACACTCCCAAAGCTTAATTACGAGGATTCAGAAGATTTATATAATTATATATTGAGAATCGGTAAGAAGTGGGTTTCACCTCCATATAATGTAGATGGATGGAGACTTGACGTTGCTGCCGATCTTGGACATTCAGAAGAATTCAACCACAAATTCTGGAGAGATTTCAGAAGTGCTGTCAAAGAGGCTAATCCTAACGCAATAATTCTTGCAGAACATTACGGGGACCCTCATGCATGGCTTGCGGGTGACCAGTGGGATACAGTAATGAACTATGATGCATTTATGGAGCCGATAACATGGTTCCTTACAGGAGTGGAGAAGCATTCGGACGAATTCCGCGGTGACCTTCTTGGAAATCCTGAGGTCATGATAGGTTCACTTCGCCATCATATGAGCCGTTTTCATCAGCAGTCATTGGAAGTATCCATGAATGAGCTTTCAAACCATGATCATTCCAGATTTTTAACCAGAACCAACAGACGTGTGGGACGTACACATACCTTGGGCCCTGAAGCTGCCAATGAGAATATTAACAAGGGAGTATTTAGAGAGGCTGTTGTATTTCAGATGACCTGGCCGGGTGCACCTACCATTTATTATGGGGATGAGGCGGGACTCTGTGGATGGACGGATCCGGATAACAGACGTACCTATCCGTGGGGACATGAGGATAAGGATCTTATATGGTTTCACCGTGATATAATTAAGATACATAAGGAAAATGAGGTTTTAAAACGCGGTTCGCTGATGTTCCTTCACGGTGATCATAAGGTTATCGCATATGGAAGGTTTAACAGGAAAGATAAGATAGTTGTTATTTTGAATAATAATTATGAAGAGGTTAATTTATCATTAGATGTCGATAAAATAGGTATTTTAAATGGTGATAATTTAAGACGGCTTATTCTTACTACAGAGGATTCATATGTTCTGGAACCTGAGACATATGTTGTTGAAAAAAATGAACTTAGGATAACCGTTCCAAAGATTTCTGCTGTTGTGCTTAAGGCGGAATAGCAACCTGACTTAAGGTGATTTTAAAAAGTAAAAATGATGAAAAATTGTGCAATCTTTATTAGGGTCTTAACCCTTTTGTTTATATAAGATTGCACATTTTTTTGCTGAAAAAGAATGAAGAATACCCTTGCATTTTGTCCTGGCAGGGTGTATGATAACACAAGATGTTGTGTCACGGAAAGACATGGAGCGGAATATAAAGGGTCTGATGTATACAGGAAGGAGCCTGTGACGTCAGAGTCTTTTTTGCACCTTATAGGGTGTTTTTACGGGATACACTTAAGCGGGATTAGGAGATATGAGAAGTACATTTAAGGAGGGAAAGGGAAGAAAATGAAGATTATTAAGCGAAGTGGAACGGAGGTCGAGTTTGATATCAGTAAGATTGTTGCCGCTGTAGCGAAAGCCAACAAAGAAGTTGTGGACAAGGACAGGCTTACAAGGGAACAGATCAATGAGATTGCAAAGAAGGTAACCCTTACCTGTAGTGGGATGAAGCGTACTGCCAGCGTGGAAGAGATACAGGATATGGTGGAGAACGAGATAATGGAAGCACAGGCTTTTGCTGTTGCCAGAAAGTATATCACTTACCGATACACTAGAGCGCTCGTTCGTAAAGCAAACTCGACAGATGAACAGATACTTAGCCTTATTGAATGTAATAACGAAGAGGTTAAGCAGGAGAATTCTAACAAGAATCCTGTTGTTAACAGCGTTCAGAGAGATTACATGGCAGGAGAGGTCTCTAAAGATATCGCTAAGCGTATTCTTCTTCCCGAGGATATAGTTAAGGCTCATGAGGAAGGACTAATTCACTTCCATGATTCCGATTATTACGCACAACATATGCATAACTGTTGTCTGGTGAATCTTGAGGATATGTTACAGAACGGAACAGTAATAAGCGAGACTATGATTGATAAGCCGAAGAGTTTCTCTACGGCATGTAATATCGCAACACAGAGTATTGCGCAGATTGCAAGTTCTCAGTATGGAGGACAGAGTATCACTCTTTCACATCTTGCGCCTTTTGTTGATGTCAGTCGTAAGAAATATTTGAGAATGGTTCAGGAGGAATACGAAGCGGCCGGGCTTGCACTTGATCACAATCAGATAGCGAAGATTGCAGAACTTCGTGTACGCGAGGAAATCAAACGTGGTGTTCAGATGATCCAGTATCAGGTAATTACTTTGATGACTACCAACGGACAAGCACCATTTGTTACCGTATTCATGTATCTTGATGAAGTACCGGAGGGACAGACCAGAGATGACTTGGCGCTTGTTATTGAGGAAATGCTTCGTCAGAGAATATTAGGTGTTAAGAACGAGAAAGGTGTATATATCACGCCTGCATTCCCAAAGCTTATATATGTACTTGAAGAGGATAATATTCATGAAGATTCAAAGTACTGGTATCTGACCAGGCTGGCAGCTACCTGCACTGCTAAGAGAATGGTTCCTGATTATATATCAGAGAAGATAATGAAGAATTTAAAAGGCGGTGATGTATACGCTTGTATGGGATGTCGCTCCTTCCTTACACCGGACCGATTCACTGATGCCGGATTGGGTAATATATCAAATGCAGGAAATTACGACCCTGGTAAACACAAATATTGGGGAAGATTTAACCAGGGTGTCGTTACCATTAATCTGGTAGATGTAGCCTGCTCTTCAGAAGGGGATATGGACAGATTCTGGGAGATAATGGATGAGCGTCTGGAATTATGTCATAAGGCACTTATGTGCAGACACGAGAGACTTCTGGGTACACCGTCTGATGTTGCACCTATTCTATGGCAGTATGGTGCTCTTGCAAGACTGAAGCGCGGTGAGAAGATAGATAAACTTTTATTTGACGGATATTCAACAATTTCCCTTGGATATGCAGGGCTGTGTGAATGTACAAGATATATGACAGGACTCTCTCATACCAACCCTGAGGCCACACCGTTTGCAATGGAGGTTATGCAATATTTAAATGATGCCTGTGCGAAATGGAAGGCTGAGTCGAACATAGACTTTTCTATATACGGAACACCGCTGGAGTCTACCACTTACAAGTTTGCAAAGTGTCTTCAGAAGAGATTTGGCAAGATAGACGGTGTTACGGACAAGAATTATATAACCAACAGCTATCATGTTCACGTAACAGAGAAGATAGATGCATTTTCTAAGCTTTCATTTGAAGCCAAGTTTCAGGAGCTTTCTCCGGGTGGAGCTGTAAGTTATGTTGAAGTACCTAACATGCAGAATAATATTGACGCTGTTCTTTCCGTTATGAGACACATTTATGATAATATAATGTACGCAGAGCTTAACACAAAGAGTGATTATTGTCAGAAATGCGGTTATGACGGAGAGATTAAGATTGCAGAGAATTCGGATGGAAAGCTTGTTTGGAAGTGTCCAAATTGTGGTAACACGGATGAAGAGACAATGAATGTTGCAAGACGTACCTGTGGATATATAGGAACTCAGTTCTGGAATCAAGGTAGAACTCAGGAGATTCAGGAGAGAGTTCTGCATCTGTAAAAAGTATCAAACATTAATAAGTACTGTAAAAAACATTTTTTCATACTGTAATATAAGAAAACCGTCATATCATAAGATATGACGGTTTTTGTGTTCGAACATACTATACAAATATATGCATTAAGCAACTGTTACATTAACAGCCTGAGCTCCCTTAGCACCCTGTTCGATATCAAATGATACATTCTGTCCTTCGTCTAAAGTCTTGTAACCATCTGACACGATTCCTGAATAGTGTACGAATACATCCTCGCCGGTCTCACTGTTTGTAATGAAACCAAACCCTTTCTTAGCGTTGAACCATTTAACTGTACCTTTGTTCATTAAAAGTACCTCCTTAAAAAAATTGCGTATCAATAGAGGTAGTATGAATACCAAAACATAGCGAGAAATGCTGGTATCGAAAAACACTTTATAAATACTGTATCAGTTTATCATCAATAAAATTGTAAGTCAATGGAAATTATTTTAAAGTTATAATCCACAAAATAAAGAGACAATAATTATGGAAATTATTATATAAAATCAATTGAGAAAAAATATGAAATAGGATATAATGCTTATTAAGTAGGCTTTTGCGCAGTTAGGTGCGCATGATAATACTAATTTGAGGAGATTAACTAATGAAAAAGCGACTTTCAATATTTTTGATGATGTGCTTAGTTGGTGCAGGGTTAATGGGTTGTCAGAAGGATTACTATGGAAAAGGACAGCCTTTTACGATGAGCACAAGTAAGCTTCCGGGATATAGTAATTCTGAAATTACAGCACTTTCACAGGATAATTACGATAGATTTATGCATGCAAGTTATATTGTTGTGACTGATAAATTCGGTGAAGTTCGCAAGATTAAGATTAGTCCTAATATTAAGAGACATGAATGGGATTTTTCAAATCTGGATAACAGTGGTTCTTTCAAAAATTATCTTGATGAAAATGGAAATGCAGTTGGTAAGGTTGGTATAGATGTATCTGAACATCAGGGTGCAATTGACTGGGAAAAGGTTGCAGCTAATGTAGATTTTGCCTATATCAGACTCGGATACAGAGGTTATTCCGGTGGCGGATTGCTGCTGGATGGATATTATTCTGCTAATATGGAAGCGGCTACAGCAGCCGGAGTTCCTGTCGGTGTATATTTCTATTCACAGGCGGTATCATACGAGGAGGGTGTTGAAGAAGCAAAATTCGTTCTGTCCAATTTAGGCGAATATAATATTTCATATCCAATCGTTCTGGACAGAGAGGACCCTATGGTCGATGATGCGAGGACAAATGATTTGTCTGTTGAGCAGCATACAGCTGCAGCAATGGGATTTATGGAAACAATAGCGGCGTCAGGCCGAAAAGTTATGATGTATACCAATAGGATGTATTATTCGCTTTATCTGGATATTGAACAGGTATATCAGTATCCTGTATGGTATGCGCAGTACGCAGATGAACCTGACTGGCCGTATGAATTTGCAATTTGGCAGTATACGGAAAACGGAGAGGTTCCGGGAATAAGTGGTCCTGTGGATCTTAACCTGCAGATGATGAATATCGATTAAGTATTAATTTGTTAAAGACATGTTCGCCATGGTGCATGTTTTGGGGGTGTTATAATGGATGGTGTTTTAGATTTACATTATGATCTGGCCGCGATGGTTATAATGGCTGTAATATTGTTGCTCTTGTCGACGAAAAAGAATATTCCGGTCAGAAGAAGCTATGTGTTCATCATTATGTGTATTGTACAGGTGCTTGTTATTGTGTGCAGCATGGGTGTACAGCTTTGCAATAGTGTTGATGCCTTTGTTTCTCCGGAAATGAGCAACAGGTTTTTTGATCTGTATTTTGCCTTCAACTTTTTATCGGCATTAATTTTTATGTATTACATGATTCTGTGGTCGGGAAGAAGTATGAAGAATCGAACACTTACGAAAATTCATATGCTTATTCCGGTTGCGATATACACTTATATGATAATTGATAATTTCATTCATCATAATCTATATACCATGTCTTTGGATGGCAGATATTCATATACCTACAGGTTACAGATGCTGTCTGCTGTTGCCTTATATGCGATGTTTTACGGAATCAGTTATGCTATCAGATATATTGATACCATTTCATACGGCAAGCTCACTGCGATAACTATAGGAGGAGCTGCTGTAGTAGCCGGAATAATAGTGCAATTTCATTACGATGAGACGTTTTTTGTTAATTTTGTCATAGCTGTAGCAATGTTGCTTTTATATGAAGTGGCACAGCATCCGCTCAATATTCTGGATGGAAGTACACAGGTGCTTAACAGAGCTATAATGGAAGAAATGATCAAAGTTGACATTTCAGATGAGAGAGAGTTTGAGTTGATTGTTCTTGCAATGGATGATTTCAAACTGATCAATAAAACCTATGGAATTGAAATAGGAGATGTCATGCTGATGCAGGTTGCCAGCTTCCTTAAGACGGTAAGTAATCGCGGCAAGGTGTTCCGATACGGTTCCGATCAGTTTGCTGTTCAAATTAGACCGGGTTCGGATAGTTTAGATGATGTTTTAAATAATATAACAGAGCGATTCAGACATCCCTGGATACATGAGGGAAACTCAATACATTTATCGGCAACAACAATATGTACTTCATATCCCGAAGATGGTACAACGTTGGAAAGTCTTGTTGAAGTTCTTGACTATACAATTTTGTTTGCGAAGAAAAAAGGCAGAGGCTCTGTAATATATACCAGAGATGTTGATCTTAATGCAATGCGTAGAGAGAAAGCTATTGAGAAGGCTGTGGATGAAGCCGTCAAGAATGACACCTTAGAAGTACATTATCAGCCTATATACAACACGGATAAGCAATGCTATACCTCGGCCGAAGCACTTGTGAGAATGAAGGATGAGAATCTGGGCAACATTTCACCCGAGTTATTTATACCTATTGCTGAAAGAACAGGAAGAATTGTTCAGCTTGGAACTATGGTATTTGAGAAAGTATGTAGGTTTATACACGAACAGAATCTGGCTGCTTCTACAATAGAGTATATCGAGGTAAATGTTTCTGTTGTTCAGTGTATGCGTGAAGATTTTGTTGATACGATATTATCAATTATGGAAAAATATGAGGTAAGACCGGAACAGATTAATCTTGAAATTACTGAGACAGCTGAGATATCGGCTTTACAGATATTACAGGAGAATGTTGAGAAATTATATGAAAAAGGTATAACCTTCTCACTTGATGATTATGGTTCGGGATATTCTACACTTGGATATATTCATCAGTTCCCGTTCCGCATAATCAAGCTTGATAAACTTATGGTTTGGGATGCTTTTGAGACGGAACGCGCAGGCACCACACTTAAATATACTGTGGGAATGATTAAGGAACTTAATATACATATAGTTGCAGAGGGTGTAGAGACTGAGCAGCAACAGAATAAGCTTAGCAGTCTTGGATGTGACTATCTTCAGGGATGGTATTATTCTAAGGCAGTTCCTTCTGAACAATTTGCAACTATAATAAAGAAAGCAAGTTAAATGTATAGGTAGATACAAATCAGGTCAAAATTTATATAAGCGGTGAATCGCCTCTATCGGTAACAACATTGTAGCCGATAGAGGCCATTTTTGTGTTAACACATCTTACACATTCGGCGGATTCATCACCAGTGCAGATTTTGTTGTCATATAACATATATTTCTTTCTGACATTTGTCGGTGAGAGATTAGGCATGATGACGTTAGCACCTGCTTTGATACCCATTTCTCTGCCGAGCGGATGAATGGTTCCAAGAGAAGTAGTAGCCGGAAGCAGAAGTTTAGGCTCAATCAGACGGAGTATACTTATTATAAGTAATGTTTCCTCAAGTGTTCCGTTACTTTCGGTTGAAAATGGTGTATCGACATGAGTTATGTAAGGTCCTATGCCTACCATATGTGGACGAAACTCCTGAATGAACATTAAGTCATTTGCGATATTTTCGGCAGTTTGCTTTGGGGATCCAACCATGAAACCGCATCCGACCTGATAACCGATAGATTTCAAATTATTAAGACATTCCATGCGATTGTCATACGACATCTCATCCGGATGAAGCATTTTGTAATGACTGTTGTCTGCTGTTTCTTCTCTTAGAAGATATCTGTCAGCTCCGGCATCAAATAGACGTTTATAACTGTTGAAGCTTCTTTCGCCGATAGACAGTGTTATAGCGCAATCAGAATAGGAATTTCTTATGGAGAAAATGATATCCTCCAGCATGTCGTCATTGTAGTACGGATCTTCACCGCCTTGAAGAACAAAGGTGCGAAAACCAAGTTTATATCCGTTTTGACAGCACTCTAATATATCATCTTTCGTCAGACGATATCGAGAAGCATTTTTATTACTTTTTCTGATACCACAATAATAGCAGTCGTTTTTGCAGTAATTGGTAAACTCGATAAGTCCTCTTATATATACGTTATTATCAAAGTGAAGCCTGCGTACCTGATCGGCTTTTTTTGACAAATTCTCTCTGAGTTCTGAGTTGTTGGATTTAAGGAGCGTTACAAACTCTGAATGCTTTAATTTTTGACCATGATTAAGTTTTTCTGTTATTTCGGTAAGAGTATTATTCATAATTTGTCTCCTTAAATTACTCTGTTTATAGTTTTATAATTTCACTCAGGCAACGTATATTATGATGTAAAAGAATCCACATATTCAATGGAAATGTGGATTCTTTTACATCTGATAATATTTCTATGTTCAATTAGAAAAATTGTGCTCGTTCTCAGAGATAACCTTTTCAATACGTTCCCTTACCATATCTGCAATCTCAGTGGTTTTCATTCCCTTGTATTCTTCGTACTCTATTGGAGGCAGAATATGAACCTGCACATCAACCTTCTTCGTTGAATTGGTGTCAAACGGAAGGTAACAGTCGATTATTGCTATGGGTACGATAGGACATTTTGCTTTAGTGGCAGCTTTGAAACTTCCGCTCTTGAATTTTCCGAGCTTATTACCGTTTTTGGAACGCGTTCCCTCAGGAAAGATTAGGAAGTTACGTCCTGACTTAACTTCGTCTGCAACCTGATTGATTACTTTAAGTCCCTGTTTAACATCCTCGCGATCCATAAAAAGACCACCGAGAATCTGTATAAGCTGACGGAGCAGAGGAACTTTATAGGCCTCCTTCTTAATGACCACACCAAAAGGTGTGGGGTTGAGATATACCAGTCCCATAACATCAAACAGACCCTGATGATTGGGATACATTATGTATCCGGATTCTTTCGGGAAATTATCAAGACCGTATCCGTGGACAATAACGTTTCCTTTACGACAGCCACGATCACCGATTTCTCTTATCAGCTTGTATTTCTTTTCCTCCGGAATTTTATCTGATGAAGCATAATAAAACAATTGAAATAGTAATGATGGAAGTCTCCATAAATTTCGAAGAAGCATCATTGTCAATCTTTTCGCCATATCTATTCTCCTCGTTATAATTAAACTTCTATAGGTGATTGCGAAACTCTATGAATTGTGAATTGCGTTGGATTGTATAACATGCACAAAAGCAAAACAAAGAAATAGCGTTTCGCAAACGCCTGATTAAACTTCTACATCCCAGAAATCTTCAAGTGTAGCGAAATAATCATCAGGAGTCTCGGCGCGTCTGATCATTACTGTGTCACCATTCTCTTTTAAGAGAATTTCTGATGATTTAAGTTTTCCGTTGTAGTTATAGCCCATAGCGAATCCGTGAGCACCTGTATCGTGAATTACAAGGATATCACCATTGTCAATCTTTGGAAGCTTACGATCTATAGCAAATTTGTCATTGTTCTCACAGAGAGAACCTGTAATATCATATACATGGTCAGCCGGAGCATCTTCTTTTCCCATAACGGTGATATGGTGATAAGCTCCATACATTGCGGGACGCATAAGATTGACAGCACACGCATCAACACCGATGTATTCTTTATGAGTGTGTTTCTCGTGGATAGCCTTAGTTACAAGGTGACCGTATGGTGCAAGCATGAAACGGCCAAGCTCTGTATAGATTGCAACGTCTCCCATTCCGGCAGGGACAAGTACTTCCTCGAAAGCTTTACGAACGCCTTCACCGATAGCTAAGATATCGTTTGGCTCTTTGTCAGGTGTATATGGAATTCCAATACCACCTGAAAGGTTGATAAATGATACTGCAACACCGGTTTCTTTTTTCAATTCAACGGCTGTTTCAAATAATATCTTTGCAAGTGTAGGATAGTAGTCATTGGTTACTGTATTGCTTGCAAGAAATGCATGCATTCCAAATTCCTCTGCACCAAGCTCTTTGAGACGCTTAAATGCTTCTGTCATCTGGGGGCGTGTCAAACCGTACTTTGCATCACCGGGATTATCCATTATAGTATTAGAGATTGAGAAAGTTCCGCCCGGGTTAAATCTGCAGGAGATTCTCTTAGGAATCTCACCGAGAATATCTTTAACAAAATCAATATGAGTTATATCATCAAGGTTGATTGTAGCACCAAGTCTGGCTGCGAGCTCAAACTCTTTTGCAGGTGTATCATTTGATGAGAACATGATTTCATTGCCGGAGAAACCGCAACGGTCAGACATCAAAAGCTCTGTGTATGATGAACAGTCGGTTCCGCAGCCTTCTTCCTTTAATATCTTCAGAATTGTAGGATTAGGAGTTGCTTTGACAGCAAAGTATTCCTTGTATCCTTTGTTCCATGAGAAAGCTTTGTGAAGCTTTCTTGCATTTTCGCGTATACCCTTTTCGTCATAGAGATGGAAAGGTGTAGGAAATTTTTTGCATATTTCATCAATCTGTGCTTTGTTTACAAATGGTGTTTTCATGTTTTTACCCTTTCTGGAATGTATATCAATATACATAGATTTTGCAATATCATACATTTTGAATGATTGCATATTTAATATAGTAGTGTTTTTTGGGTTTTGTCAAGAAAAAAGCACAAAAAATGCATTAAATATATAGATTTGAAACGGTTGATTTTTATTTATAAAAATAATGGGGATATGAAGGCTTATGCTGGCAAATGTTGACTTCACAGAATCTACACCAAAAATCCATTGCGATTTATTTAAATAACTGATATGATAACCGTTGAAATTGTTAATGCATTTTAGAAATGTGCATTTGACGATTAATTATGTGTACGACTATACATTAAGATAACAGGAGGATAATTGCATTGGATAATAACAATATGTCAAACAATGAGAATCGCAACAGCAATAATTCCGATAAGAATTCTAATAGAAATTATATTTTTATGTTTGTTGTTGCAGTCTGTCTGACGCTGATGTTCTTTTATGCATACAGTAAATTTCAGTCAAGTCAGCAGATTGAGATTTCTTACAGCGAATTTCTTACTATGATTGATGAGGGAAAAGCAAAGGAAGTTAAGATTTATAACTCATCAATCGAAATCATCCCCAAAGATGATAAGACCATAAGAAAGAAGAGCTATCACTGTACAAGAATCTCTGACATTTACCTGGTAGACAGATTAGAGAAAGCCAAGGAAAAAGGTGAACTTGATTACAAGGCTGTCGATGAGAGCCATACGGCAATTTTGGGGAATATCTTGTCGTGGGTTATAATGATAGGTGCCTTTTATGTTGTAATCTGGCTGTTTACCCGTTCTATGAGTAAGAGCGGTGGAGGAATAATGGGCGTTGGAAGAAGCAATGCCAAGATGTATATGGAGAAAAAGACCGGTATTACATTTGAGGATGTGGCAGGACAGGAGGAATCGAAGGAGTCACTTAAGGAGATGGTCGATTTCCTGCATAATCCCAATAAGTACTTGGAGATTGGCGCTAAGCTACCAAAGGGTGCACTTCTTGTAGGCCCTCCGGGAACAGGTAAGACGTTGCTTGCCAAGGCTGTTGCGGGAGAGGCTAATGTTCCGTTCTTCTCGCTTTCGGGTTCGGATTTTGTTGAGTTGTATGTCGGTGTCGGTGCATCCAGAGTGCGTGATCTTTTCAAGCAGGCGACCGCTGTGGCACCTTGTATCATTTTCATAGATGAGATTGATGCTATAGGAAGAAGCCGCGACAGCAAGTATGGCGGCGGTGATTCGGAGCGTGAACAGACCCTTAACCAGCTCCTTGCTGAGATGGATGGATTTGATACCTCTAAGGGTATAGTAATTCTTGCGGCAACTAACCGTCCGGAGATACTTGATAAGGCGCTCCTACGACCGGGACGTTTTGACAGACGGGTAATCGTTGAGAAACCGGATCTTAAGGGAAGAATAGAGACCCTTAAAGTTCATGCCAAGAACGTTAAGATGGATGAGACTGTAGACTTTAGAGAGCTTGCACTTGCAACTTCAGGAGCAGTCGGAGCAGATCTTGCCAATATGATAAATGAAGCAGCACTTGCCGCTGTTAAAGATGGCAGAGAGTTTGTAAGTCAGTCGGATCTTTTTGAGGCTGTTGAGGTTGTATTTGCCGGAAAAGAGAAAAAAGACCGTATTATGAGCAAAAAGGAAAAGAGAATAGTTGCTTATCACGAGACGGGACATGCGCTTGTTTCGGCGTTGCAGAGCAACACTGAACCTGTTCAGAAGATCACTATCGTTCCAAGAACAATGGGAGCGCTCGGATATGTATGGCAGGTCCCTGAGGAAGAGAAGTACTTAAATAGCAAGGTGGAGATGGAAGAGGATATAGTAACATTTCTTGCCGGACGCGCCGCTGAAGCTATCAAGTTTGATTCTATAACAACGGGCGCATCTAATGATATCGAGCAGGCTACCAATATGGCAAGAAAGATGATAACGATATACGGTATGTCAGATAAGTTCGGAATGGTAGCACTTGAGTCTGTGCAGAATCGTTATCTGGACGGAAGTCTGTCACTTAACTGTTCAGAGGAGACCGCAACTAAGATTGACAACGAGGTCAGAAAGGTCATCAAGAAGTCTTATCAAAAGGCATATGATTTGTTAAATGATAACGTTGAGGTGTTGGATGCTCTTGCGGAATTCCTTATTGAGAAGGAAACGATCACAGGTAAGCAGTTCATGCAGATATATGAAGAGGTTACAGGTAAGAGCTTGAAGGCTGCCGATGATGGCGAAGATAGAAAGTAATGACATAAAGAGTATTGTAATTTTATAAAAACGACGCTTTCATCAAACTCGATGTTGGCGTCGTTTTGCTATTCTATCTGTTTGCATTTAGGACAATATGCTATATAATCATATTGATGTTGTTAAAGTGGGAAAATGTTTGAATAGATTATAGTGATGGACTAATCAAAAAATGGTGGATGAGAATGAGAGACGGATTTGATTTAAAGGAAGAACTAAAGAAATTGCCGGACAGACCCGGAGTGTATATAATGCATGCTGCGGATGACGAGATAATATATGTAGGAAAAGCCATCAATCTCAATAAGAGAGTGCGCTCTTATTTTCGTGCACATGTAAACCGTGGCCCAAAGATTGATAAAATGATTTCACTAATAGACTACTTTGAATATATTGTCACCGATTCTGAATTAGAGGCGCTTGTTCTTGAGAACACACTCATCAAAGAGCATAGTCCCAAGTACAATACAATGCTTAAGGATGACAAGAGTTATCCGTTTATGAAAGTAACTGTACAGGAGGATTTTCCGAGAGTTCTGTTTGCCAGACAGATGAGACGCGACGGCGCAAAATACTTCGGCCCATATACCAGTGCAGTAGCGGTTAAAGATACTATAGAGCTTGTGAAGAAGTTGTATGGAATTCGTACCTGCAACAAGGCTCTGCCCAAAGAAATTGGTGTGGGAAGACCTTGCTTATATTATCAGATGGGACAGTGTGAAGCTCCATGTCAGGGATATATCACAAAAGAGGATTATAAAAAAAAGATTGATGATCTTCTCGGTTTTTTAAGTGGTGACTACAAGAAGGTGATTCGTGAACTTGAGGCAAAAATGAAGGAGAACGCGGCAAAATATGAGTTTGAGGAGGCCGCAAAGTATCGTGATCTTATAGAGAGTGTGAAACATGTTACCGGTTCGCAGAGAGTGGTAAAGACCGAGGGTGTTGATCGCGATGTGATTGCCATGGCCAGACGCGGTGAGGAGACTGTTGTATCGGTATTCTTTGTCAGAGAAGGAAAACTGCTTGGAAGGGAACATTTTCATATGAACTACAGTGGAATGTCTGAAGATAATACCGGTGCTTTCACAACTGATAATTCCCAAAAAGAAGTTACCCCGATAGACGGTCAGATTATGGAGGATGACAACAAAACAGGTTCTGAAATATTGACGGCATTTATCAAGCAGTATTATAACGGAACCCCATTTGTACCCAACGAGATGTTAGTGGAATATGAAGTTGAAGAAAGTGAACTGATTGAGGAGTGGCTTTCAAAACTTAGAGGGGGAAGAGTTCATATCATAACCCCACAAAAGGGTGAGAAGTATAAAATGATAGATCTTGCAAGAGAGAATGCAGCCGTTGTGTTATCCAGAGATCTGGAAAAGATAAAGCGTGAACAGGCTAGGACGGTAGGTGCTGCCAATGAACTGGCAAAAATGCTTGGACTTCCATGTGCTGACAGGCTTGAAGCATTTGATATATCAAATACCAGCGGATATCAGTCTGTTGCTTCAATGGTGGTTTTTGAAAAGGGACGGGCGAGAAAAAACGCTTACAGAAAGTTTAAGTTAAGAACCGTAAAAGGACCCGACGACTACAAGAGTATGGAAGAGGTTCTGACACGAAGATTTACGGACGAGAGATTTGAAGTGCTTCCTGATGTACTTATGATGGATGGAGGAAGAGGGCAGGTCAATGTGGCGTTGAAGGTACTTGATAAACTGGGGCTTGATATTCCGGTTTGTGGTATGGTCAAGGATGATAATCACCGGACAAGAGGGCTTTATTATAATAATCAGGAAATTAATTTTCCCAGTAACAGTGAAGTGTTTGGTATGATAACAAGACTTCAGGATGAGGCACATCGTTTTGCCATAACTTATCATAAGAGTCTTCGCGGAAAGGAACAGGTGCACAGTATTCTTGATGATATCAAGGGCGTGGGACCGGCAAGGAGGAAGGCTTTAATGCAGCATTTTGCTGAGATTGGAAAGATAAAACAAGCGTCTGTGGAAGAGCTTAAAAAAGTCAGGGGGATCACACCTGAGGTTGCGACAGAAATATATAATTTTTTTCATGAATAGATAAAGAAAGTGTGTGACAGAAGTCGAAAAAAGTGGTAAAATAGGGCATGAGTTTATTCTATCGTTTTCAGCAAAAAGGAATTTGCGCCTATGGATAAGATGATTAATGTACTGATAAGAATACAGAGATCGCAGTGTTTATTAACTGCGGTCTTTTTGTTTTTTTGTGTTTTTCAATATTATTTTAAGAAAACTAAGTTATAGTATACACATCTTAAGATAAATAACAGGTTGAACATATATTATTTAGGAGGCGATTATCATGAGATGGAGTAAATATTCAATTATGCTAATAGGTGGTTTGATGATGTCAGGTTTAAGTGGATGTCAGACAAATGATACAACAGGTGTATCCGGAGAAAATTCGGTAGTGACAGAAAGTACTGAAACAGTTGACAGTCAGGAAGAGGAAAATTCAGAGAAAGAATCATACAGCAATTCTTCTGACGGAGAACACGCTATTGAAGTAGATGGCGAAGAACAAAGTTACAGCAATATTGAAGTTACAAAGACAGGTGATTCTGAAGGTGATGAGGCTGATTTCTATGGAGAAAATGCAGCAGTATTTGCAACAAACGGAGCAACTATGACAATAAGTGATGCAACCGTTAATTCAGACGGAACACATGCAAACGGAGTTTTTTCTTACGGGGATGGAACAACAGTCAATATATCTAATTCTACAATTGAAACAACCGGTAACTGCTCCGGAGGAATAATGACAACAGGCGGTGGCACAATGAATGCAGAGAATCTTACGATTCATACAACAGGTAATTCTTCTGCAGCGATACGTTCCGACAGAGGAGGTGGTACAGTCACCGTTAATGGCGGAACATACACAACAGATGGAATGGGTTCGCCGGTTGTATATTCAACAGCAGATATTACGGTAAGTGATTCGGAAATGATATCGACATCTTCACAGGGAGTAGTTGTTGAAGGTAAGAATTCTGTTACACTTAATAACTGTAATTTAACCGCGGACAATAATACCCAGAATAGTGATAAGTCTGATTACTATCAGGCAGTTATGATATACCAGTCAATGTCAGGAGATGCAGCTTCCGGAACGTCTTCATTTACAATGACAGACGGCACACTTACCAATAAGAATGGTGATATATTCTTTGTTAATAATACAGCATGTGATATCAACTTGACTAACGCCTCTATTGTCAATGAGGATGCGGAAGGACTGTTTTTAAGAGCAGAGGCTGCTGGCTGGGGAAATGAAGGTTCTAACGGTGGCAAGGTCAATCTGACTGCATCAAATCAGACAATTGAAGGAGATATAATCGTAGATGATGTTTCGGCTTTAAATCTGTATCTTACAGATGGATCATCGTGGACTGGAACAATCAATGAGAGTGGGCAGACAGGTGATGTATATGTTGAGATATTAGGTGGAAGTACCTGGACTCTGACAGCAGATGCATATGTTTCTTCTCTTACCTGTGATGCAGATTCGATTGTTCTTAATGGTCACAAGTTATATGTAGATGGTAAAGAGTATGAAGAGGGTACTGAGTCAAGCGGAACGGCATTTGAGATTGTAAGTGAGAGTGATGTAAGTGGAATGACGGATGGTGAAATGCCTGAAAAACCGGATGGGAATGTCACGGGTGGTGATATGGGAAATCCACCTGAGAAACCGGATGGAGATAATTCGCAGATAAAGGATGGCGAGGCTCCGCCTGATAAGCCGGACGGAAATGGCCAGGATATGGGTACGCCGCCGAAAAAGCCAAGTGCTGATAATACACCTGAAAAGTCGGATAGTGATAATTACGGTGAGAATAATTAAGAATGATAAAAAGGGTAGTTTCTGTAAGGAAACTGCCCTTTTATCGGTAATTATAGTTTTGAAATACAAAAAATCACTATTAATATGGTGACATAAGCTTTTATCTGCTATATAATAAAGCTATTCATTTTTTACTTGGAGAGGTGAGCTATAATATGTGTTTAGCATTTGAACAGATTGAGGAAGATGCAAGAGAAGAAGGAAGAGGAGTAGTGTAATGAATTGTATCAGAGTACCACAGATTTTAATGCCTAAAAAAGGAACAGATTTGTATAAATGGTCGGTAGTTGCGTGTGACCAGTTCACATCACAACCGGAATATTGGAGCGATGTTGATGGGATAGTAGGAGATAGTCCGTCGACATTAAATCTCATTTTACCGGAGGTTTATCTTGGGGCGGATGATGAACCGGCTAGAGTTGATGATATACATAAAGCTATGAAAAGCTATGTTGAAAACGGTATATTGGAGCCGGTTGATAAAGGTTTCGTGCTTGTAGAGAGAAATGTTGGAAGGGATCATTGCAGAAACGGTCTTGTGGTTTCAGTTGATCTTGAAACTTATGAGTATAGGAAGGGTGCCGGAAGTCTTATACGTCCTACAGAGATGACTGTTGAGGATAGAATTCCACCAAGACTTAAGGTTAGACAGACTGCAACGATAGAGTTGCCACACATTATGCTTTTGATAGATGATCCTGATTGTTCGATAATAGAGCCTCTTATTGAGAGAAAGAATGATTTTGAACAGTTGTATGACACCAAACTAATGAAGGATGGAGGTCATATTTCTGGCTATCTGATTCATGAGGGAGAGACTACGGATATTATTATGGAGAAGCTTGAAGCACTCGCTGATCCGGAGGCGTTTAAAACTAAATATGGCCTGAAAAAAGATTATCCGTTGTTAAATTTTGCGGTAGGTGATGGTAATCATTCGATGGCTACAGCTAAGGCTGCCTGGGAGAACATTAAGAAGGGACTTTCGAAGGAGGAACAGGAAAATCATCCTGCGCGTTTCTGTCTTTGCGAGATAGTCAATATTCATGATAATAGTCTTGAGATAGAGCCAATACATAGAGTATTGTTTAATGTTGACAAAGATAATCTCATTGAAGCTGCAAAAGAGTATTATGAAAATAGTGATTGCGAATTTAACTACGGACAAAATTCTGATATAAAAGCTGATGTGGATGGCAATAAAGAGAGACACGGTTTCAAAATGTTAAGTGTTGATGGAGAAACGGAATTTGAGGTAGTTAATCCTTCGTGGGGAATTCCTGTTGCCACATTGCAGAGTTTTCTTGATGAATATCTTTCAAATCATACTGAGGCAAAGATAGACTATATTCATGGTGAAGATGTTGTAAGAAAATTAAGTGGCAAAGATGGAAATGTTGGTTTTATTCTCCCGGAAGTAAAGAAGGAAGATCTGTTTATAGGAGTGATAAAGGATGGGGTTCTCCCAAGAAAAACCTTCTCGATGGGAGAGGCTTATGAGAAGCGCTATTATATGGAATGCAAGACCGTAAGATGATATTTTTTTGATTCTATTTTTTGCATGGATATGTTATAATATAAACACATAATGTATTTAAGTAGGAGGGGTGCCTATGGATAAGCAGATAATCATTTCCATTGGACGTGAATTTGGAAGCGGTGGCCACGATATCGCAGAGCGCTTGGCAAAGCATTACGACATTCCACTTTACGATAAAGAGATATTTGAACATGTTGCCAAGAGTGGAGATATTAATCCTGATGTGGCTAAGTTTTATGATGAGAAACCGCTTAATCCGCTTTTTTATCCGGTTTCGATGGATGGAAGTTATCTTCCGCTAGAGCAGACGGTTGCCAATCATATTTTTGATTTTATAAGGCAGAAGGGTGATAAGGAAAGAAAGAGTTTTGTTATAGTGGGGCGTTGCTCTGAGTATATCTTAAGAGATAACCCGAATATGGTAAGCATATTTATTCTAGGAGATACAGAATCCAAGAAGGTAAGAATAATGGAGAAGTACGATCTTGATGAGAAAGCAGCGATTAATCGTATGAGGAAAGAGGACAAGATCAGAAAGACTTATCATAATTTCTATGCTGATGGCAAATGGGGTGATTCCAGAAGTTACAATTTGTGTATCAACAGTTCTACTCTTGGTATTGAGGGGACGCTTGAATCCATAATCCATTTTGTGGATGCATTTATTGAAAAATTATAATTGTTCTTTTTGATTATGTAATGTTACCTGATTATGATAGAAGAGGCTTCATCAAATGATTGATGAAAGCCTCTTTGATTACATGCAGCAGTATTTTTGAAAGGGGATGCATATGCAACGGGTAAAACAGGAAATTAAGAAAGCCGTAAAAGGCAAGGATATGGTAATAGATAAAGTTCTGGCAACAATGCTTGCCGGAGGACATGTTTTGCTGGAGGATATACCGGGTGTGGGCAAGACTACTCTTGCTATGGCTATAGCGAAATCGGTATCGTTAAGCTACAAACGAGTTCAATTTACACCGGATGTACTGCCGAGTGATCTGGTGGGATTTTCGATGTATAATCAGGATACTAAACAGTTTGAATACAGAGAAGGAGCAGTTTTCTGCAATCTGTTTTTGGCAGATGAGATTAACCGTACTTCTCCCAAAACACAGTCAGCGTTGCTTGAGGTTATGGAAGAGAGTAATGTAACTGTTGATGGAGTGACGAGAAAACTTCCGGAACCATTTACTGTAATAGCTACAGAGAATCCGTTGGGTTCTTCCGGAACTCAGATGTTACCCGAGTCTCAGCTTGACCGTTTTATGGTCTGTTTGTCTATCGGATATCCAAGCCACGAGGCGGCGACAGAGATACTTAAGGAGAATGCAAAGAAACCGTTAAATCTTCTTGAGAATGTCATGACTGTTGACAAATTTATGGAGCTTAGAAAGAAGACGAATGATATGTTTGTTCACGATTCAGTGTATGATTATATTGTGACTATTGTCGAGGAGACGAGAACTAATCCTCTGTTTTCTATGGGGGCAAGTCCGCGTGGTAGTATAGCGTTGCTTAAGATGGCGAAGGCTATGGCAATCCTTGATGACAGAGAATACGTGACTCCGGAGGACATTAGAGGTGTTCTTGTTGATGTGTTGGGACACAGGGTGAAACTTAGCACAAAGGCAAGAGCGGAAGGGAAGAATATACCGCAGGCACTTGATGAGCTGTTTATGGGCATCAAAGTGCCCAGAACTTCACAGACAAAATAGTTTTAGTCTTATTTACGGGAGAATATTCAATGAAACAGATTGGTAATATTATGAGATACATAGTAATTGTTTTGCTCGATATAGCTGTTATGCTTGTTTTTCACAGCTATATCAATTTCCTTTTGCTTATCGGTCTCATTTTATTTCCAGTATACAGCTTTGTCGGTGTTATGCAGGCCCGGGATAAGCTTTCAGTCAGAATAGAAGCTCCGTTTGAGCCGATGGTGCGCGGTGAAGAATTTGATGTGCGATTTATTATAACTAATGAAAGCTGGTTTCCGCTTGTAAATGTTAATTTAGAACTGGACGTTTCCAATATATTTTATGGTAACTTAGGCAAACATGTTTTGAATATTCCTGTAAGAGCAAAGAAAGAGACAAAGGTAACCTATCCGGTAGTTATGGAATATTGCGGAAGGTTCCATATTGAGGTATCGGGAATATCACTTATGGATGTTCTTGGGATAAGGGAACTTAAGAAAAAAGTAAATGAAAGCGCAGAATGTCTGGTGCTGCCATGTGGTATTGAGCGCAATAAAGAAGCGGGACAGATATATCTTAGAGGGATAACCGAAGCTATGGAGAGCAAGGAAAGGGGATATGATTTTTCCGATGTTACAGGCATAAGGGAATACATTCCGGGCGATAAGCTTCAGGACATTCACTGGAAATTGTCGGTAAAAAAAGACGAACTCATGGTCAAAGAGAGAGTGAATATGTCTGCGATGCAACTTAATATTTTAGTAGATATCAGTAATGATGAGAATATGTGTGCTGAAGGAGTGCTTGAGCTTTCCGATAGTGTTACAAAAGCATTTGTTACCCGGAACATGCCCTTTACAGTGCATTATTACAGCAGTAATGTGGGGGAACTCAGAAGCTGCTATATCAACAATGAGATAGAACGCAGGAACTGGATAGAGATGATGATGTATGACAGTTGTTATTCGGGTGATATTGATTTGGAAGCTTCTTTTCTGATAAAGAATCCCGGAGGAGGAAGTTATTTGTACATTGGTCGTATAAATGGAGATATTGTTGATGAAGATGCTATACTTGGAGACAAAATGACGGCGGCGATATTAAAAAACGGGACTGTGTGACTGAATGCCGACCTGCTGACCATTACTTTTGATATATATAAAGTTGGGAGTTGTAATATGTTATTTAGGCGAAAGAAAAAAGATGATATTCATAAAGGCGACCTGCTTGTTACGGACGGCATATATTTAAAGCAGGCAAGTATGCACAACGGTAATATTGTGCTTAACTGTTTTTTGCGTGCACTGATCGTCTTTTTTCTTGTGCTTGGATCGATAGGTGGTTTTCTCTCGGCGTTTAACATTTCTTATAATTATATAATGGTGATAATTGTATATCTGATATTATCAATGTACTTCTCGTTTCTGTATGCCGCTACCAAGTTTATCTATAGAGATTTGGGATATATTGTTTTCTTCGGTTTTTTTGTTGGTGCAATCTATCTACTTCGTATTTATGCCAATTCCGGATTTTATACTATTGTAAATGAAGTCATGAACAAGGCTAAGAGCTTCTTTGATCTTGCCGGAGTAAGGCAATATGAGGTTCAGATAGACAACGGTTTTCTGACAGTTTCTATTGTTGCGTGTTTTATCGGGCTCGTAATGATAATAGTTCTCAATATATGGATGTACTCTATAATGAGTATGTTCTGGACGGTTCTTTTTACATTTCCGTTGCTTTTTATACCAATCTATATGAAGCTTTCTCCTGATCCGATTTATATAGTATTTATGATGGTTGGATATCTTGCTGTTTTAGTATTTAAAGCAAATGGTCATTATGTGGTGTTTGCGTGGGATGCGCCGTTCAAAGTCAGGGGCTTTAAAAAGAAGAGAGTTACATACACACAGGATTCAACGATATTTGGACAGATGATAACTTCGCTCCTGATTATGAGCTTGTGTCTGGTGATTATTGCGAGCAATATAATGAATCCTGCAAAATTTGAGAAGCGTTTCAAAAACGGCAGACTGTGGAATGCGACATCCGATGCGGTAGGTAATTTTGTATTGCTGGGATTTTCAAGTTTTTTTAACTTATACTCTAGTACAGGGGGGATGAGCAGTGGAAGACTTGGAGGTATTTCTAATGTAAGACCGGATTACCTTACGGATCTTAGGGTGAGGTTTGTACCATACAGTAATGAGGCAGTATATCTTAAGGGTTTTACAGGTGGCAGATATGGCGACAATCAGTGGGATAGCGTATATGACAAGAATACAACAGATGCAGGTGATCAGGAGATTTTCGAGGAAGAAAGCCTTAAGGTTGAGGCAGAAAGCCTGAGGGACGATAATGGACAGTACAGTGCAAATGGAAAGTTTGTAGTGTACAATGAGGGAGCGGATACAGCTTATCTTTATTATCCGTATTACACAATTTTTGACGATTACACCATTTACAATAATCATGAGTTGCTGGGATCAACACAGGGGATTGCTTTCGGGCAGGATGCTGAATACAGGTTTTACCCTAAGATAGTCTGGGAGCCGGATTTGTTATCAACAAAAATTAAGGACATTGATAATAGTAAGGTTAATAAGATTTTCATGGAGGTTCCCGACAAGAACAAAGATGTCATAGATAATATATGTGATGATATAGGATTAAATGAGGACATGACGGAGATGGAGGCTGTTGATGCGGTTAAACAGTTCTTTGAGGATAATTACCCATATACATTGAAGCCTGGACGGACGCCGGATAAGGAAGATTTTGTCAATTATTTTTTGACGAAGAATAAAAAAGGTTATTGCGCTCATTTTGCTTCTTCTGCCGTACTTATATTCAGGGAAATGGGTATACCTGCAAGATATATTGAGGGATATGCATTCTCGATGGAATCGGTATTTGCTTCCGAAGAGGCCGAGTGGCTTGATTCGGCGGAGTATTATGAGGGATATAACGCTCTTGGAGAAGCTCCGGTTATGCAGGTAGAGGTTTCTGATGCACAGGCTCATGCGTGGGTGGAAATATATGTTGACGGATTTGGCTGGAGAAATGTTGAGGTTACACCGGGAAGTAATGAGGTAACTGAGGAGAATGATTTCTGGTCAGCATTTTCAGATATACTCAGAGGCGGACTGGGCAATTCCGATGATGGTACACAGGGGGCAGGTTTAGGTAATCTCAATCTTGAGAAGTATTCCTGGATAATCTATGTTATTATGTTTATTGTTGTATCATTTATTATTCTGGCATTTATCAAAATAATACTGAGAAGTATAAGACGTTACAGACTGTGTAATCAGCACAACAGACGTGATGCGGTTATAGCCAGATATGCTGATGTATGTGATATGATAAGAGTATGTGACAAAGCGTTTGACGGCTGCAGAAGCCATAGGGAACAGCTTTTGTATATGCAGAAAATGTATGGTGTATTGATGGATGCAGACAGGCTGACTGTACAGTTGGAAAAGATGAGCTTTCATGATGAATATCCGGATGAACAGCAGCTTGATGAAATTTGTAACATTCTTATGACTATTAAGAAAGCAATACTTAAAAAAGCCGGATTTAGAAACAGATTTAAGTTGTGGAGAAGATAAAACCTTGTATTGCTTTATATTAAGTTTAAAAACAAACATAAATTAAGAGAAATATTGAGGTGACGATTTTGGGAGAGAACAGCAAAGACATATCCATGTCGCAGAGACAAATATATATATTGTCGCTTCTGTCAGAAAATCCCAGAGGGTATCAGGCTGATGAGATAAGAAGCAGACTTATGGAATGGGATATAAGTGTGAGCAGAAGGACGATCTTAAGAGATATTGACGAGTTGTCTTTAAACTATGGTATTTTGGAGGAAGAAAGGGATGGTAAGACTTATTTTTCTGCAGACAAATACACCTTGAAAAATGTTGATCTTACTATTCAGGATCTTGCTGCGCTGGCATTTACTAAGGAGATACTTAGGGAATACTCACAATTAGAGATGGGAAAACAAGCGTCATCTTTGATTGATAAAATGGTGGAAGGATCAGCTTCACTAAACAGGCTGCAATTTGATAAGTTGTGTGGTACTTTTAAACAGGAGAGACATGTTGGAAACCGCGACATCGTTGACTGGAAAACAGAGCGGATTATTCAGAATGCAATAGATAGCAGGAATAAGATAGAGATTGATTATTACAGCTTTTCCAGTGACGAAACCACGAAGCGGACATTGCATCCGTATAGGATGATAATAATTGATTCCTACTTGTGCGTTGAGGGTTTTTGTGAACTTCGCAATGAGATAAGAAGATTTCGTGTGTCGAGAATTCATGACATAGTAATGCTTGATGAGCATTATACTGAGGATATACCAAAAAGAGAGGGGGATGCTTTTATTAAGCTTGAGGGAAGTAAGCAGGAGGATATAGAGCTTATCTTTACCGGTGAGAGTATCAGATTTGTTCTGGAGTATGAGTCCGGACGGGCTAAGAAACTTGAGAAAAAGGTGGACGGTCTTCATTTTTATCAGGAGGCTGCCATCACTCCTGATGTCATCAGATGGATAAGGGGGTTTGGAGCGGAAGTAGAAGTTATAAGTCCTGGTTGGCTTTCACAACAATTATGTAAGGAGGCCGAGAGGCTTCTGGGGACATATAAAAATTAAGTGTTAAAGGAGAAGATGCTTATGGGAAATACTAAGAGAAAATCATTAAAAAACATTTTACTAAGCGAGATTGTAGCATTTGTTGTAATAATTATCGTCATTATTACGGTATTAAGTGTCAAGATGCAATCTAATAAGATTAAAGAGCTTACGGAGTCTATTTTGTCAAAAGAATCGATATCTTATTCGAATGAAGTCTACAATTGGTGGAGTGGTATAGAAGACAGGATTCGACAGACAGCTGATATATATAGAAATATTCCCGAACCGTCACATGATGATACACTTTCTATGTTATCAGAGATTACTAAGCACGATGAGGATTCGCAGGATATATATATGGGATATGGTGCTGAATCTGTATTTCTTGACGGATCAGGATGGATTCCGGATGATACTTTTGTCTTTACAGACAGGGCATGGTATAAAGGTGCCATTGAAAAAGGGGGAGACATTTATACATCTGAACCTTATATTGATGCATCAACGGGTAAAACCTGTCTGGCATGCTCGATAATGATCAGAGATAATGTTGTGCTCAGTGGGGATATCAATTTTGATAAGCTGGCTGAGAAGCTTGACGGATTCAAGTCAAGCTCCGATAAGGCAATGTTCTATATAATTAACAAGGACACCAGGGATATACTTGTAAGTAGTAATAAAGATATTGTGGGAGAGAATGTAAACGACAGTAATGATGCAATCATACAGGGTCTTAATAAGGTGTTTGGTAATCTTAATACAGCTGCGGATATTGATGCTGATAAGGTTAAGATTGTAAAAACCGCTTCCGGAAAAATGATGTATACCGCAACTGAAATCAGTGAGACTTCGTGGATTGTTGTAAGTGCAGTACCATACAGTTTTATAAGTGGCAGTATTATGAGAACTGTTATGGTAACATTTATAATATCTGCAGTGTTGTTAATTATACTTGCAGTTCTTCTTTATACCATTATCAAAAAATATATTACACCGGTTTCAACTGTGACGGAAAGAATAACGGATATTAGCAATGGTGATTTCACTGTTACTCTGGTTCCTGAGGGTAACAATGAGATTACTACCTTAAGTGAGAGACTGAATGAATATATAACAAATATGCGCAATATGCTTGTCTCATTATCAGGTATTTCTAAGGATATGAATAATAATGCAGGTGAGTGTTATGATATTTCACATAATTTATCGATGTCTAATCGTTCTCAGGGTGAGTCTATAGAGAAGTTAAACGCTACTTTAAATTCTATGACTGAGGCAATTGATGATGCTGCACAGGCTGCGACGGATATGGCGGAAACATCAAGCCATCTTACTCAAAAAGCAGAAGATGTTAAAAATCTGTGTACCGAAACTTTGAAGTCATCTACGGTAGGTAAGGATGAAATGATGACAATGACTAATAACGTAACAGTCTTAAATGACACTATTAGTGATTTGACAGACATCATTCGGGCTACTGCTAAATCTATTGAGGAAATTACAGGAATTACTGATACTATCAATGCCATTTCAGAGCAAACTAATCTACTGGCACTTAATGCCTCAATCGAGGCGGCGCGTGCAGGTGAAATGGGTAAAGGTTTTGCGGTTGTAGCGTCTGAAGTAGGAGTCCTGGCAACGCAGTCTACCGAGGCTACCGACACAATTAGAAAGCTTGTCAACGGAATTACTAAGAATATGGAAGATATCAAAAAGAAAGCAGACAGATGTGCAGATGATATGCAGACATGTATGGTTGGAGTTGGAAGTGCTAACAAGTCATTTAACATGATATATGATGATGTTGAAAAGGCAACAAAAGGTATTAATGATATTGTTGGCGGTATAGAGAAAATTAATGATGTGGCTATGAATAATGCAGCTACCACACAGGAGCAGGTAAGTTCGATTTCTGAAATTCTTGCTCTTTCCGATAAGATTGTTGATGAGAGTAATAAGCTGTTGGCGGAGACGGAGAGTATTTCTAATATATCAGAGAACCTTAATCAGTCTTCAGACGCAATTAAGGCCGGTCTTTCAAATTATGAATTATAAATTCTAAGCCACTAAGGTGCAATGATATTGAATATTGTATTTAATATACATAATATCAACGGTTCTGATTTTTCTTGCAAATATCAGAACCGTTTTATATATAAGGAGTCTCTTATAACTTTTGTACCATAATTAATAAATCTGGTCAAAAACTCAACAAAATCGCTTCTCCTAATGAATGTGAGGTCAGGGAGAGGAAGCTATAATTAGCCAAATTGTGATGACAAATAGTCATATTTATGGTAAAATTATATGAGTTGAAAAGATTAGTAAGGAGAGAATTAGTAACATGGAAGAAAATTCAAGAGGATCATTTGGAGGGTCGATAGGCTTTGTATTGGCAGCAGCAGGAAGTGCGGTAGGACTGGGTAATATATGGAGGTTCCCGTATCTGGCGGCAAGAGATGGAGGCGGATTGTTCCTCGTGGTATATCTCGTGTTGGCGATAACATTTGGATTTGCGCTGCTGACATCAGAGATTGCAATAGGCAGAAAGACTAAGCAAAGTCCTCTTACAGCATATAAGAAACTCAGTGAAAAGTTTGGATTTGTAGGCTTTTTGGCATGTTTGATACCGTTTATGATCATGCCATACTACAGTGTTATTGGTGGATGGGTAGTTAAGTACTTCATTGCATTTCTCACGGGACATGGAGAGGAGGCAGCAGAGGATGGATTTTTTACAGGATTCATTACTCATCAGACAGAGCCGATTATTATGATGGTAGTTTTCCTTTTTGCATGTGCATTGATAATATATATGGGCGTAGATAAAGGCATCGAGAAATCGTCAAGAATAATTATGCCGATACTACTTGTTTTGGTTATTGGTATAGCAGTGTTTTCACTGACTATCAAGCATACCAATGATGCAGGACAAACCGTCACAGGTCTTGAGGGATTGAAGGTCTATGTGGTTCCAAGTTTAGAGGGGGTTGGTATCAAAGAGTTCTTCTTTGTTCTGACAGATGCATTGGGACAGCTTTTCTTCAGTTTGTCAATTGCGATGGGTATTATGATTGCATACGGTTCATATGTTCCGGATGATGCGAATCTTGTGAAATCAATCAATCAGATTGAGATATTTGATACTGCTGTAGCATTTCTCGCAGGTGTAATGATCATTCCTGCGGTATTTGTTTTCAACGGAACAGATGGGATGTCAGCAGGACCATCACTTATGTTTGTGACATTGCCTAAGATATTTGTGGCTATGGGTAAGGTTGGCAATGTTATTGGAACTATGTTTTTTGCAATGGTTCTTTTTGCGGCAGTGACTAGTGGAATGTCAGTACTTGAAGCGGTTGTATCAAGTTTTATTGATAAGTTCCACATGGCAAGAGAGAGTGCAACTATTGTTGAAACTATTGCCGCACTTGTGATCGGAGTTATCGTTTGTTTTGGATATAATATTCTTTATTTTGAGGTTACATTGCCTAACGGAAGTGTGGCTCAGATATTGGATATTCTTGATTATATAAGTAATCTTGTGTTGATGCCGATAGTAGCTATCGCAACATGTATTCTTGTGGGATGGGTTATTAAACCTGAGACTGTTATTGAAGAAACTACCAGAAATGGAGAAAAGTTTGGAAGAAGAGGGTTGTATATCGCTATGATCAAATTTATTGCCCCGGTTCTTCTGATTGTTCTCTTCCTGATTTCTGTGGGAATCATTTAGCAGGTTAATGGTTAGACATGGTGTGTGGTATTCTTGAGGGGTGACGATGATTGAAAAGATATTATAGATTGCGTAACAGAATCAGAGAATATATATTCAATCCATCAATTAATATTAAGGAGAGAGCTTTTGTGGTGTTCTCTGCTGCGGTATTGGTTGCTCTTTTTGCTGCGATTCCATGCGGTCTTATAATGAATGAACCTCGCTCTGCAACTGTTGCTACATTTGCAGGCGCGATGTTCTTTTTGATTTACGTGATTATTTCTTTTAAGCGGAAACGTATAGCGCGGGCGAGGGTTGTCATTTCTTTTATTCTTATATTTCTATTTCTGCCGGCAATGCTGTTCACCAATGGAGGTGTGTATAGCGGTGCGCCTATCTGGCTTCTTCTTGGTACCATTTATATTGCATTGACTCTCGATGGAAAATTCAGAGTGATAATGCTGGTTTGTGATTTTGCTGTAATCACTGCCTGTTGGGTCGTAGGATATTATTTTCCGGAGCTTATAACTGAGTATTCTAAAGGAGGCAATTATTTTGATTCTCTGGCTGCATTAACAATAGTGAGCGTAATCGTATATTGGATGATATCATTTCAAAGCAGTATTTTGAGCAAAGACGAGGAACATAAAAATATTGAGAGACTCTTTGACCAGACTGCTATTGCTCTTGTGGATGCGATTGATGCAAAAGATGAATATACACGGGGTCATTCCAGAAGAGTTGCACAGTATTCAAAAAAGATAGCTGAGTTTGCAGGAAAAAGCTATACCGAATGTGAAGAAATCTATTATGTTGCACTGTTGCACGATGTCGGGAAAATCGGAATCCCGGAGAATATTATAAATAAGCAGGGGAGGCTTACGGAGGAAGAGTATGAGATTATTAAGGCTCATTCAGAGATAGGGGCGCAGATTCTTCAGAATATAAGCGAGTTTCCGTATATTAGTATCGGTGCTCATTTTCATCATGAGCGATATGATGGGAAGGGTTATCCGCTTGGGTTAAAGGGTGATGATATTCCGGAAATAGCAAGAATAATAGCTGTTGCAGATGCGTATGATGCTATGACCTCAAAGAGGAGTTATCGTAAGCCGTTTCCTCAGACGAAAGTAAGAGAGGAGCTTTTACAGGGATCAGGGACTCAGTTTGATCCCGAATTTGCGGGAATTATGATTCATCTTATAGATATTGATACCGACTATAAGATGAGTGAAATGGATTCTTCAAATGAAAATTCGGATTTGGGCGTACTGATTGTTGATAAGTACAGAGATAATGTGTCTGACGGCATTTTATTGTCACCGAATATGACAACTTTAAAAATTAAGGTGGATATGGATGACTCAAAAACAGGCGTTGCGCTAGGTCCCGGTATTGTTATGTTTGATTCTTTAGATACCCGTTTTCATGATAATGAGAAAGAAATTAACAAGTTTCAATATTTTGAATATATTGAGATTAGATTTGATGGAGAGTATGTTAACACAGGTGCGTTAAAAACTGAGGTTAAGAGTACAGGTGGGGGTGACTATTCTTTAGATTATGGCTGGTATAGGATAGAAGCCGTAAGAATCAAGGATCACGCACTGATAAGAATTATATGCAGAGACAACACTATTGAAGCAATTATTGCTCTTCCGGATAGCTCCAGATTTGCATATATCGGACTTACCGGAGAAGGGTGTCGTATCAGTGGAATGTCTGTTGAAAAGTCACAAGAGAAGAAAACACCGGATTATATTCCTCGAATTTCAGAGGAAATAAGCTATATCGATGTGCCGGCAGGTGATATTCCAAATGTTCAGATTGACGGATATCGCACAGATGCAACACAGGGTATTCTGATAGAGGATGGAATGAGTATCACCTTTCATACTAAGAGTTTGCCTACTGCAAGACTGGTTTGGCATTGTCCGTCTTATGTTATCTACTCATCTGATGATGGTACATTAAATGGAGAAAACTACAAAGAGTATTCATATGTTAGATTAGATGGTGAGAATTGGGAAGCTGAAGAAGTTGCAAAAAATGAGATGATAATTGACAGGGACAACTTTGAAGGATGGGATTCCTGGATGGAATATAACAAGGACGGTTATGAGTGTACAATAGTATTTAACAAAGCGCAGAACAGGGTCATTTCATATACTGATAATTGTGGTATAAACATTAAGGTCATAACTGAAATTGTTTTCAAATCTGAGCAAATTTATGTGGCATTGTCAGGAGATCAATGTGCACTTACCAATATCAGAATTAATAAAATTTAATGATAGCCCGTTGTTTTATAACTTTAAGGAGAAGGTTATATGAGTGGTTGGAACATTAGAAAGAACAACAAAATATTTTATCCGCCGGTTTTGATATTGATTGCTTTGTCAATATTGATTAATATTTCTTTGTCGAGAATGGTGAGCGCGACAACTTTTCCGTTTTACATTGATACTGTGGGAACTATTGTGGCAACAGCGCTTGGAGGAATAATTCCGGGTATTCTTACTGCTTTTGTGACTAATGCAATTAATTTCGCCAGGGATGGCGAGTCAATTTTCTATGCGTCATTGAATGTATTGATTGCTGTTATATCGTCACAGTTCTTTGGTGAATATGCTGAATACAAAAGAAAGAAAAGACATAAGAATAAAAGCATTTATAACAAAAAAATGTTACTGGATCTGATATTGTATGTATTGGTTATTGCATTTGTTGGAGGAATTATCGGAGGAGAGATCACATGGTATTTGTATAAGGAGCCGTCAGATTCACCAATGATAGTAGGCATTACAAACTGGCTGTCGGATAATCTGAAGATTGGCACATGGGGATGCCATTTGACTTCTGCATATATCGCAGACATTGTGGATAAAACTATTTCAGTTTTTATGGCACTTATAATAATTAAGGTAACTCCGACAAGAATCAAAAAGAGGCTTAAGGTTACTCCGTGGAGGCAGAAGCCTATGAAATATGAGGAGCGCCATAATGCAAAGAGTCAATTGAAGGATGGTATCTCGATAGGAACCAGAATTAATATTATTATTATTTTGTCAACAGTGTTTATGACTCTTATAGCCTTTATATTTTCTGCAATAAGTATACGTGAAAATATAGAGGAGACTTTGTTAAAAGACGCGACAAAGATGGCGGATTTTGCCGCAAATGAAATTGACGCTTCAATGATAGATGAGTATCTGGAAAAAGGATATGCTGCTCCGGGATATGTTAAAACCAAAAAAAGACTGTCGATGATAAAGAGCATTTCTCCGGATATCACATTTCTTTATGTATATAAGACAGAAGAAGATGGTTGTCACGTGGTTTTTGATCTGGATGGAACTATGAATGACGGATCATTTATTCCGGGTGATTTTCCGGGAGATGTTATAGATTACGAAGATGCAACACTAATATATAAAGAAAAACTGCTTGCAGGCAAAGAGATTTCTGCAGTTTTAACAAATGGTGAGTATGGAAAACTAATTACTGCATTTTGCCCGATATATAACCGTGAAGGAAAGTGTGTGTGTTATGCAATTGCAGACGTAGAATATGAACAGGTAGATATAATGCTGCACAAATTTACAGGAAGGATATTACTACTGTTTCTGTTATTTCTGATTTTAATTGTTACTATTAGCTTATTGACAACAAGATATCGTATCGTTATGCCTATACTGGGTATGACTTTAAATGCAAATGATATTTCTGAATATAGACATGATGATGGAGAGGAAAGCCTTAGAAAAATTGAGGAGCTGGATATCAGAACGGGTGATGAAATGGAGCAGCTGTATAGGGCTTTGTGTAAATTGACCGGAGATACGGTATATCAGCTCAGGGATAATAGGAATAAGGCAGATGCTATTGCAAAAATGCAGAATGCCCTGATTGTGACTATGGCGGATATGGTCGAGAGCAGAGATTCGGATACGGGTGCTCACGTACTCAAAACTGCTGCGTATGTGAGGATTATCGTGCATGGTCTTAAAAGAAATGGATACTATGCAGAGAAGATTAATGAAAAATATATGAGGGATGTTGAAATGAGCGCTCCTCTCCATGATGTCGGAAAGATAAACATTCCTGATGCGATTCTTAATAAGCCCGGAAAACTTACAGATGAAGAATATGAGATTATGAAGACGCATACAATTGCCGGGAAGAAGATATTGGAAAGCGCTATAAGTTCAATGGAGGGGGATAATTATCTTAAGGAAGCAAGAAATATGGCTGCCTATCATCATGAGAGATGGGATGGCAAGGGCTATCCGGAGGGACTTCACGGAGAGGTTATTCCTTTATCTGCTCGAATTATGGCAGTCGCGGATGTGTTTGATGCGCTGTCATCTCCGAGGGTGTATAAACCTGCATTCTCATTTGAGGAAGCAATTAATATGATTAAAGAGGGAGCGGGCAAACAGTTTGATCCTAAGTGTGTTGAAGTGTTTGTAGAGTCAATAGCAGAGGTTAAGAAGGTCATGAACAAGTATAAAGATGCTTGATAGTGTACAGAGGGGATAGGATAATGTATGAATTCTTAAAAGTTCATCAACTGAATATAATGCTTGGATTATCCAGTGTATGTCTGATGGTTGGTTTATTTGCGCTGATTACCAGATCACTGCCTAAACGTAGGAAATTTGCGCTGGCATATATTGAGTTTTCTGCGAGCCTGCTATTGTTTTTTGACAGGCTTTCGTACATGTACAGTGGAAATCCGGGCAGAGTGGCTTTCTGGATGATAAGAATTTCCAATTTCATAGTGTTCTTTATGACTATTTGTGTTATCCATTCATTTAATATATATTTGATGGACTTGTGCAGAAATGAGATTGGGTTGAAGAAAATCCCCAGACGTCTTAGGTTCGTAGAAATTGTGGTCGGTATAGGACACTTGGTGTTGATTATCAGTCAGTTTACCGGGCTGTATTACTACTTCGATGATAATAATACTTATCATAGAGGACCGGGATTTATAATTTGCTATATTATACCGATTTTAGGTACACTTATTCCACTTACGGTTATTATTCAGTATGCCAAAAGAATGAGTCTTAGTATCAGTATTCCTTTATTGTTGTTTGGTGTGGCGCCAATCGTTGCGTCGATATTTCAGTTTTTCTTCTATGGAATATCTCTTACCAACATTATGATTGTTGGAATGGGTGTTGTGATGTATATTTTCGCAATAATGGAGTTGGATGAAAAGCTGGAAAAAGCGCAGCGTGAACAGTTAAATGATGCACGTGATATGGGACGTTCAGTAACAAAATCTTTTGAGGAGATAATAACATCGTTTAGTAAAGCCGTAGATTCAAGGAATAAATATAGAAAAAATCACTCGGTACGAGTTGCTGAATACTCAATGGAAATTGCTCAAACTCTTGGCATGGATGAGAAAAGCTGTCAGGAAGTATATTATTCTGCAATTTTACATGATATCGGAAAAATTCTGGTGCCGGATTCGATAATACAACAGACAGAAAGATTGACAAGTTCGGAAAGAGCAATTTTTCGAAAGCATACAATCAATGGTGGGGATATTCTGGCAGCTGTTGAAGAGATGCCGTTTTTAAAAACAGCGGCACTTTACCATCACGAGAGATATGACGGCATGGGATATCCTGAAGGATTAAGTGGAGAAAACATTCCTGTTATAGCTAGAATTGTGGCTGTGGCTGATGCCTATGATGAACTGACATGTACTCAAAGTTCGCATCCGGCATTTGCTCAGGGCAAGGTGAGAGACACATTGATATCAGGAGCCGGAAAAGAGTTTGATCCGAGAATTGTTGAGATTATGGTTGGAATGATCGACAGGGATACAGAATATGTGATGAGAGAAGCTGATGATGACGGTCTGGATGAGTTTGATAAAAATGATATCCGTGTTGTTAAGCGAATGCATTTTGGAGAATATAAAGAACAGGTTTCTGACGGAATACGTATTACGAAAGAATTTTTAAAAATCAAATTTGATGCCAGACCCGATGTCGGATATGACAGAGCCATCTCCATGCCTTCAATAATACTGTTTGATTCTTTTGACAGATGTGTTCATAGAAATGAAAGAGGTATCAAAAATTCACGTTATTATGAATTTGGTGAGATATGGATGGATGGTCATACAATTTCAACTGCGGCGAGAAATATAAAGTCTGATGTACATTCAAAGGTATCTGCAGATTACATAGACGAGAATGAATGGATCACATATGAGATAGAGGCAATAAACATTAAAGATCATGTTGGAATTAAAATTAATAATATCTATATGTCAGCTGATATAACGGTTGCTCTTCCGGATGCCACAAGATTTGTTTTTTTAGGAATTACCGGAGAGAACTGTTCTATTAAAAATATATCGGTCAGTGAGATACCGTTAGAGGTAAATAATGATTATATTAGAAGAATAGCACCGGAAGTAAATTATTTTACACGTAAGGATGGAGACATCCCTAATATTGAGATTAATGGATATCGTGAAGTATCTACAGCCGGGTTGCCTGTCGAAGATGACATGAGGGTATATTTCCATACTAATAGTCTGCCGGTGTCACACCTGGTTAATCACTGTGCATTTGTTGTTATATTTACTTCTGATGATGGGACTGTCAAAGGAAAAAACTACAAAGAATTTGCGTGTATACGTATGGATGGAGAGGACGCAACAAATGAGGGCGTCGCAGAGAACAAGCTGATTGTACACAAGAGTGATGATTTTGTGGGATGGGATGCATGGAAAGAAATCTATAAAAAGGGACTCGATTATGAACTCCGTTTTTACCGTAAGAAGAACAGGATTATATTTAAAACTGAGAATGCGGGAATATCTATAGAATGTACTACAACTGTTCCTAAGGGAGAGGATAATGTATATGTTGCATTCACTGGTAATTTGTGTGTGATTATGAACATAAGGATCAGATGATAAATGCTTGGGGGTTTGATTCTAATGATTGGCAATGTAAGAAAAAAAAGACATAATTTAATAATTGGTATTGCTATAGTTATTGGATTAATTACTGCTTTCTCGATGTGCGCCCGGAAAATGTCAGAAGTAAATGCCACCGAAAGTGATAGCACAAGGGGAGGAGGCTATGCGGCTACCGGCAGGCTTCGTGGAGTGGGCTTTACGTCGAAGCTTTATGATGCCACTAATGGCATGCCTACGTCGGAAGCTAATTATATATTGGGTTCAACGGATGGATATGTGTGGATTGCAAGTTATAGCGGAATAATCAGATATGACGGCACTGTGTTTGAAAGAATGCCTTCAACTAACGGGCTTACCAACGGACGCGTGTTGTTCGAGGATAGCAGAAAGCGTATATGGGTGGGAACTAATGATAATGGAGTTGTAGTAATGGACGGCTACGACTGTGTCCGCTTTGAGAAGGGAGAAGGTCTGGCATCTTCCTCTATTCGTACATTTGCGGAAGATAGCGATGGTAATATATATATAGGTTCAACTGCGGGTGTTTCTTACGTAGACAGAGATATGAATATACACGTAGTAGATGATCAAAGAATCAACACCGAAAGAATATTAAAATTAGTTTCTGACGTAGATGGTAATATATACGGTCAGAGCAAAAACGGTATTATTTTCAGTCTTAAAAAGGGTAAGGTGGAAAAATACTATACCAGTGGCAGTCTTAATATGGAAAAGATAACAACCATAGTTGCTGCTCCTGATGAAAGTGGAAAAGTATATTTTGGAACCGAGAAAAACTATATATATTATGGCGAATTTGGTGATAAAGCTGATGAGTTGAAAAAGATATATATCAGTCCGATGGAAAATGTAAAGTGGATGTCTTATGATTGCGATAGTATCTGGATAGCGTCTGAAACCGCTATAGGATATCTTGATAGCAGTAACAACTTCAAGGTTTTTGAGAATTTACCAATGAATGACTCTATCGAGATGATGACCTCGGATTATCAGGGGAATATGTGGTTTGCATCTTCAAGACAGGGTATAATGAAAATAGTAACCAATAATTTTCAGAATTACACGTTTCTGGCAGGTGTTCCTGAGGAGATAGTAAATGTTACCTGTGTACATAATAATAAGCTGTACGTAGGAACTGACAGTGGGTTATATATTATAGGAACTGAGCATACATCATTTAATAATAAACTTACAGATTATTTAAACGGTGCAAGAATAAGATGCATGACAAATGACAGTTCTAATAATTTGTGGATTAGTTCATATACGAAGAATCTGGGTCTTGTTAAATATTCATCTAAGGGTGATATAACTGCTTTTACTACATCAGATGGGATGCCGAGTAATGAAGTAAGATGTACATGTGATACAAAGAATGGTGAAATTATAGCAGGAACCAATGCAGGAATCGCTGTGATAAGAGACGATAAAGTTGTCAGAAAGATAGGGAAGAATGAGGGAATGGATAACACTGTCGTTCTAACTGTATGCGAGACTGATGATGGAAAAATATATGCAGGTACTGATGGAGATGGTATATATATTATAGACGGAGATAATATAGAGAAAGTAGGAATAGAGAACGGCCTTACCAGTGACGTTATCATGAAGATCAAAAAAGATGAATATCACGATTTGTACTGGGTGATAACATCTAATTCTATTGAGTATATGAAGGATGGGAATATAAAGAATATTGAATCATTCCCGTATAATAATAATTTTGATATTGTTCCGGGCGACAGGGACTTGATATGGGTTCTTTCTTCACAGGGGTTGTATTCTGTAAATTACGATGATATGTTAAATGATTCCATTAAGGAATACAGATTATATACACTTGCTAACGGTTTGACCAGTCTGCCTATAACCCAGAGCTACAGTTATCTGGATGATGATGGAAATCTATATATATCAGGGCAGAACGGTGTGTCAAAAGTAAACATAAATCATTTTTATGATGATTACACCAAAATATTGACGGGTATAAAAACAGTATTGTGTGATGACAAGGAAATAAGGCCGGATAAAAAGGGCATTTACAATATTCCTTCTAAATGCAGACGTGTCCAGATAACTCCGGTGGCTCTTGATTATTCATTTGCCAATCCTTTGGTTCATGTATTTTTAGAAGGTACGGATGATGCCGGTATAACTGCTAAACAGAAGGATCTCGGTTCTTTGGAATTCACCAGACTTAAGCATGGGGACTACAATCTTCATATACAGATTGAGGATTCCAATACCAAAGAGGTGATTTCTGATGAAATTTTTGAACTGAAAAAGGCTCCACACTTTCTGGAAAATATAGCAGTTCAGATTCTGCTGCTGATATTGATTGCGGCTATGGTTGGAATTGCAGTATGGCGTGTTATGACGGGTACGGTAATTCGTAAGCAGTATATACAGATTCAGGAAGCAAAGGAAGAGGCTGAACGGGCTAATAGAGCAAAATCAAGATTTCTTGCAAACATTTCTCATGAGATAAGAACTCCGATTAACACGATAATGGGAATGAATGAGATGATTCTTCGTGAGAATGCCGATAATGTTCCGAAACAGTATTTTATGACGATAATCAATTATGCCATTGATGTCAGAGGCGCGACTGAGGCGTTGCTTGAGCTTATCAATGATCTTCTGGATATTTCTAAGATTGATTCGGGAAAAATGCATGTTGTAGAACAGGTTTACAGCATAGAAGATACATTAAGAACAATAATTAAGATGATACGTGTAAGAAGTGAAGCTGAGAAGCTGTACTTTGATATAGATGTGGATGAGGAACTTCCGGTAAAATTATATGGAGATGAAGCAAAGATTCGTCAGATACTTCTCAATTTGCTCACAAATGCAGTAAAATATACTGACGAGGGTGGGTTTAAGTTAAAGGTCAGAGTTTTGGAGAAGTCAGAGGTTTCATGCAAGATTTGTTTCTCGGTAAAAGATACAGGAATCGGAGTCAGGAAAGAGGATCTTGACAAGATGTTTAACGCATATGAGCGCCTTGACGAAGAAAAAAACAGCAACATTCAGGGTACAGGGCTTGGACTTGATATATCTAAGCAATTTGCAGAGCTGATGGATGGTCAGTTGTGGTGTGAAAGTACATATGGTGAAGGTAGTGAATTCTTTTTGATTGTTACACAAAAGATAGTTGATTCAAAAGAAATAGGAATCTTCAGCGAAGAGACCGATGATTCAATAAAAGGACCTTATGTGCCGAAATTTGTTGCTCCGGATGCAGATATACTTGTAGTTGACGATAATCCGATGAATCTTACAGTAATAAAGGGGTTGTTAAAGTCGACAAAGGTATTTGTCACCACAGCAGAAAGCGGTGAGAAATGTTTAAAGAAGCTTAAGACAGATAGCTTTAATGTGGTATTTTTAGATCACATGATGCCGGGAATGGATGGGCTTGAAACGATAGCCGAGATAAGGAAAACACATCCTGATCTTCCTGTATATGCGTTGACCGCTAATGTGACTTCCGGCGGTGAAGAATTTTACAAATCAAAAGGCTTTGACGGCTATCTTACCAAGCCTATAGACACAGAAACGCTAGAGCGTGTTATATTGCGTCATTTACCTGAAGAAATAGTTATGAAAGTAGATGATGCAGATGAAGCAGCGGGAGAGGAAGAACTTGGTGAAGATATGAAATGGCTTTTTGAGATTGACGGATTGACTGTGAATGAAGGTATTAAGCATTCAGGTGGAGTTGCTCTTTATATTTCTTCACTTAACATGTTTTTAGATACGATAGATGATAATTCCAAGGTTATAGAGGATGCATATGAAAATGGTGACATCAAGCTCTATACAGTTAAAGTGCATGCCCTTAAAACTTCTGCAAGAATAATAGGTGCCATGAAACTTTATAAGGATTGTAAGCTTATGGAAGATGCCGGAAACAGAAGAGATATGGAATATATATCTGCAAACAAAGATAAGCTTATGATGGATTATAGGTCATTTAGGGAAAAACTCAAAGGTCTCAGAAAAGATGAGGATGATAATTCAGATAAGTCCCTGATACCGGAAGAAGAGTTAAATGACGCATATGAAGCTCTTAAAGAGCTGGTTCCGCAGATGGATTATGACTCAGTGGAAATGATATTGGATCAGCTTAATGAATATGCACTTCCGGATGGTGATGATGAGAGAATCAGAGAACTTTTAAGGTTGCTAAAGCTCTTTGATTGGGATGCGATGGAACAGCTTTTAAATTGATATGAGGAGAGTGCGGGATATGTCAAAGCAACGTGTTATAGTTACAGGTGAAAAACAGACATTTTTAATAAGGGTAATTATTAAGAAACTACAGGATGTAGGATTAGAATGCGGATATGTAGATTTGGATATTGATGCCCTTAACAGCAATATGGTGGAGGATTCATTAATTATATTGTATATGGATGAGGGTGACAGACCAGGTGATGAGGTGTTGCATTTTATAGTTGATCAGATGCTTGAAATAGGAGGAATGATAATCCCGATAGGTGAGAAAAATGATGTCAGATATATAAAGGAACATGTTTCTGAGGATTTGATATACACTGAATTTTACCGTCCTGTTAAAAATGAGGAACTGGTTGCAACAGTTGATGATTTTTTTAAAAAGGTTGAGTCGGGAGAATTTCGGAAGAGTATATTAGTGGTGGATGACGATCCTTCGTATCTCAATCTGGTAAGGGGATGGCTCTCGGGCACTTACAAAGTATCAATGGCGACATCGGGACTTAAGGCGATAAAGTGGCTTGGTAAGAACAGGGTTGATTTGATATTGTTAGATCATGAAATGCCCGTTACAAGCGGACCTCAGGTGCTTGAGATGTTAAGGAGCGATCCGGAGACAGAATCTATTCCGGTTATGTTTCTGACCGGAAAGAGTGATAAACAAAGCGTTATGGATGTCCTTTCATTAAAACCTGAGGGATATTTTCTAAAAACCATAGAAAAAGATGAGCTTCTTAAAAATCTTAATTCATTCTTTGAGAAAAGGAAGTCAAAATCTGAAATGTGTTGACATAAATCGGGCATGGTGATATTATCGTTAAGAAGACGTATTTGTCGGAAAGTAGAGGCGCGTGTATCATCAGTAACGGATCGGACAGATAAGGCTGAGCGAGGGTTTGCGAAAGGGATACATGCCGAAGAGAGATATCTCCTTATAGATGTCTTATCTGGACGTATAGTTAATAGCTATATGGCTGTCACCGGAGATATATCATAAATTTTATTCTTAAGGTGGAGTGCTACGGACGTAAAGCTGGTTAATATAGCGGTTTCGATGTTTGTGTTTGAGGGTGTTGTATCCGTAAGAACATATTAGTGAACGCTTTTTATGACGCTTCGTCGGCACTGCTGACGGAGCGTCTTTACATGTAAAAAAATACATAGGTATCAGAAAATAATATTTTAAAAGGAGAGATGTGTTATGGCAATATTTACAGGATCAGGAGTAGCACTTGTTACACCATTTAATGAGGATGGATCAGTTAACTACGAGCAGTTAAAGGATTTGGTGGAGTATCATATTTCAAATAAAACTGATGCAATCATTATCTGCGGTACAACCGGTGAAGCATCTACAATGACTGAAGAGGAGCATATCGAAGTTATTGCCAAGTGTGTTGAATTTGTTAATAAACGTATCCCGGTAATAGCAGGATCAGGATCTAATTGTACTGAAACAGCTATCAAGCTTTCTAAAGAAGCGCAGGAGGTGGGAGCCGATGCGTTACTCGTAGTAACTCCATATTACAATAAGGCAACCCAGGGAGGACTTATCAAGCATTATACTGCTGTTGCTGAGGCAGTTGATATACCAATTATCATGTACAATGTTCCGGGAAGAACAGGATGTAATATACAGCCTGCAACAGCTGTGACATTAGCTAAGAATGTTAAGAATATTGTGGCTATCAAAGAGGCGTCAGGTAATATTTCACAGGTTGTTAAGCTTGCTGCACTTGCTGACGGTTGCATTGACATTTACTCAGGTAATGATGATCAGGTAGTTCCGTTGCTGGCATTAGGCGGTAAGGGTGTTATCTCTGTTACTGCTAACATTATACCTGAGGATACCCATGATATGGTTCAGAAATATCTTGATGGTGATGTTAAGGGTTCAATGGATTTACAGCTTAAAGCAGTTGAACTTTGTGATGCTATGTTCTGTGAAGTTAATCCTATACCGGTCAAGAAGGCAGTTGAACTTGCCGGACTTTGTAACGGATATGTGCGAATGCCTATGACAGAGGCTGAGCCAAAGAGTATTGAGCAGATTAAGAAGGCTATGGAGAATTATCCTATAAAGATAAAATAATATGAAAGGGATAATGTAACTGTTCAACAAATGATAGAGATTATGTTCGTAAGATATTGAGTAGTTACAAAAGGTGAAAGTATGACAAGAATTATAATGCATGGTTGTAACGGTCACATGGGTCAGGTAATTACCGGGCTTGCAAAGCAGGATGAAAATGTTAAGATCGTTGCAGGTATTGATATTGTTGATAATAAAGATAACGGTTATCCTGTATTTACCGATATATTTGCGTGTGATGTGGAAGCTGATGTAATCATTGATTTTGCAGCGGCTGTTGCAGTTGATAATCTGTTGAAATACAGCAAAGATAAGAATATTCCTGTAGTTTTGTGTACAACAGGATTAACAGATGAGCAGCTTCAGGCTGTTAAGGATACAAGCAAAGATGTTGCGATTTTGAAGTCGGCTAACATGTCACTTGGAATCAATACATTATTGAAGTTGCTAAAGGATGCGGCCAAGGTATTTGGACCTGCGGGATACGATATTGAGATTGTAGAGCAGCATCACAGATTAAAGAAGGATGCACCTTCAGGAACAGCACTTGCTCTTGCTGATTCGGTAAATGAGGCTCTTGATAATGAGTATGAATATGTGTATGACAGAAGTTCAAGAATGCAGCAGCGTCCTGATAAGGAGATTGGAATATCAGCTGTAAGAGGTGGAACAATAGTTGGTGTTCATGATGTTATATTTGCCGGAACTGATGAGGTTATAACATTTAACCATACAGCATACAGCAAATCGGTATTTGCAAAAGGAGCAATTGAAGCAGCGAAGTTTTTGGCTGGTAAACCGTCAGGTATGTATGACATGGCTGATGTAATAGAGGCAAAGTAGAATGAGAGATGGATTTATCAAGGTTGCGGCAGCCACTCCAAAGCTTAAGGTTGCCGATTGTGAGTATAATCAAACTGAAATCATCAAACTTATACGCAAAGCAGATGAAAAAAATGTTAAAGTTTTAGTATTTCCGGAGTTGTGTATAACCGGATATACATGCGGGGATCTGTTTTTGCAGGAATTGTTGCTTACAAAGAGCGAAGAAGCGTTAGCTTCTATACTTGAAGCCACAAAGCACACAGAGATGGTCGTTGTTCTTGGTATGCCGTTGATGGTTGCAAATAGCTTGTATAATGTTGCGGTTTTTAGCCAGGCGGGAGAAATTCTTATGGTTGTACCTAAGAAGATGCTTCCTAATTATCAGGAGTTCTATGAGGCGAGATATTTTACCGAGGGTGTGGATAATCCTTATGGTATAACTCTTTGTGGACAGGAGACTATGTTTGGAACCCGTCAGATTCTCGTGTGTGAGACTATTCCCGAGCTGTTGATTTCTGCGGAGATATGTGAGGATATGTGGGTGCCTGATTCACCGGCAGTTTCTCATGCTCTTCATGGAGCGACACTTATCTGTAATCCTTCAGCAAGTGATGAGATCGCAACTAAGTCGGATTATAGAAAGAACCTTGTATCAATTCATTCAGCTAAGCTGGTATGCGGATATATTTATGCAGATGCAGGAAATGATGAGTCTACGCAGGATCTTGTATATGGCGGGCATGATATTATTGCAGAAAACGGAAGTATTTTGGCTCAATCCAAGTTGTTTGAGAACGGTCTTACTGTTGCGGATGTAGATATCAAGAGAATATCATCAGAGAGAAGACGTATGACAACCTTTAAGAATCTTGCCGGAAAATATACCGAAGATGATGCATATATTTATATACCATTTACGCTTAGTATTGAGAAAACTGAAATAGAAAGAAGGTTTTCCAAGACACCGTTTGTTCCGTCAGACAATGCAAAGAAAAACAAAAGATGTGAGGAAATCATTACCTTACAGGCTATGGGACTTAGAAAGAGACTGGCGCATACTAATAGTAAACACACAGTCATAGGACTTTCGGGAGGACTTGATTCTACTCTTGCACTTCTTGTGACAGTTAAGGCTTATGATATATTAGGATATGATCATGCAGATATAATAGCGGTTACAATGCCTGGATTTGGCACGACTGACCGTACATATCAAAATGCACTTGACCTTGCTAAGTCGTTGGGGACAACGATAAAGGAGATATCTATTGTTAAGGCTGTCAGACAGCACTTTGAGGATATCGGGCAGGATGAGAATGTGCACGACGTAACTTATGAGAATTGTCAGGCAAGAGAGCGTACACAGATATTGATGGATATAGCTAACAAGACCGGAGGACTCGTAATCGGAACAGGTGATATGTCAGAGCTTGCTCTTGGATGGGCTACATATAATGGAGATCATATGTCCATGTATGGAGTTAACTCATCAATTCCAAAAACTCTTGTCAGATATCTGGTCCGTTGGTATGCAGATAATACTGATGAGGGTACTGCCAAGGTTTTGTATGATGTATTAGATACACCTGTAAGTCCTGAGCTTCTACCGCCCAAGGATGGAAAGATTGCACAGAAAACAGAGGATATTGTTGGACCTTATGAATTGCATGATTTCTTCATGTATTACTTGCTAAGATTTGGATATCCGCCTGTGAAGATATTCAGAATTGCCGTTAACTCGTTTGAAGGTGATTATGATAAAGAAGAGATTCTTAAGTGGATGAAGATATTCTATAGAAGATTTTTTGCTCAGCATTTTAAGAGATCTTGTCTGCCTGATGGGCCGAAGGTCGGAACAGTTGCGCTGTCTCCGCGCGGAGATTTACGCATGCCGAGTGATGCTTCTGCTAACTTATGGATTAGGGAACTGGAAGATATACTGTAATTATGAAGGAACGAAATATTTACGACATACTTTCTTAATATTTTGTGAAAAAGGTTGAATATATCTGTAAAATACGGATTTTTGTGATATAATACAAGAATCCGTATTGTATTTTTTGCGCGAAAATATTTGAGATGAGAGGAAACTTGCATTGGACAATGTTGTTATAGAAGTTAAGGATTTATACAAAATATTTCGTGTTGGTTCTGCAAAGGTTCACGCATTGGATGGTGTTGATTTTAAGGTTTATGAAGGCGAGTTTTGTGCGATAGTAGGTACTTCGGGATCGGGTAAGTCAACTCTTCTGAATATGCTGGCAGGGTTAGAGAAACCGACTAAGGGTGAAGTTATAATAGATGGTCAGCATATTGAAAAGATGAGGGAAAACAAGCTGGTCAGATTTAGACGTGATAACGTTGGTTTTATATTTCAATCCTTTAATCTGTTGGGCACATTGAATGCACTAGAGAATGTGGCATTGCCGCTATCGTTTCGGGGAGTACCCAAAGAAGTGCGGTTGAAACGGGCAATCAAGATGCTGAAGCTTGTCGGACTTAAGGAACATGCGATGCATAAACCAAGTCAGATGTCAGGTGGACAGCAACAGCGAGTTGGTATGGCAAGAGCACTTGTGGTTAATCCGAGAATAATGTTTGCGGATGAGCCTACGGGAAACCTGGATTCTAGGACTTCCAAAGAGATGATGAATCTTATGAGAGAGGTTGTTAATGAACATCATAAAACACTTGTTATGGTAACGCATGATGACAGTCTTGCAGCTATAGCGGATAGAGTAATACGTATAGTTGATGGAAAGATTGTTAATATAGAAGATAGACGCACTAAGGTTATGGAGGAATCAGAATAATGAAGCATTTTAAGAGGACTAATAATAAACGCATAAGAGCTGTTAAAACTGTATTGCCTGCATTTTTAATTGCAGCTTCCATGTTGGTTAATGCACCATATTCTACCGCTTATGTTAAAGCAATGGATTTAAATGCAACAGACCTTAACACGGTAGGAGTTAATGCGGATACTACTGCAACAGATACCACAGCTACCGGCGGAGCTGCTAATAATTCACTCAACGGATCTAATATAGATCCTAACGGAACGCTTGGAAAGAATTCGGATGTTGGTGTTGAAGTTACAGAAGCAATCAAGGGTACAGCCGGAAAGGAATCTAAGGTGTCCTTCAAATTGGTATCGGGTAATGCTGATACAATCAAATTAAAAAGTGTATATCCGGTTATAGATACAGCATTTCCGTTTGAGACAAGCGGAGATGCCTACAAGGTAGTATCAGCAGGTGATGATCCGGCAAAACAGGCTGGATTGGATGCGGAATATACACTCAAAGCACGTTCTGATCTTCCTGATGGATACCAGAGTATTAGATTTATTGGTGAATATACCAAGTTTGCTGCAGATGGATCATCGGCAGATTTCTATGTTATCAAGACTATTAACATCTATTTTGCATCTACAGAAGCAACAACTGCTACCACAGAATCGACAACATCTAAGAAAAGCAGTAGCAGTAGCAGTAGTAGCAGTAAGAAGAAGGAATCAACGACGGAAGATGATGATGACGATGATGATTCAGGAAGTAGCGGAAGCTCTTATTCAGGATATAGTGGTGGAAGCTCATCTTCTTCTTCGTCGGATGATGAGGAGTCGACTCCTCCCAAACTTATAGTTGAAGGTTTTGATACAGATCCTGCTAAGGTTATGGCAGGAAGCAGTTTTAAGATGAAGATTCATGTTAAGAATTCATCTGAAAGGACCAATGTATGTAATGGAAAGTTTCTTATTGGAGATGAATCAGGTAACTTTCTTCCGACCTCCGGTTCAAATGCTGTTTATGTGGATAAGATTGAAGCCGGGAAAACAGGTGATTTAGAGATAGAGCTTAAGACAACAGCTGATCTTCCGCAGAAGAATTATCGTCTTTTGATAAAGGGTGATTTTGATGACGGAAAAGGTAATAATTATACAGCAAGTGAGAGTGTATATCTTACCGTATATCAGGAAGTTAAGATGAATGTAACTGATGTTACTTTAACTCCTGAGTCTATAGGAATTGGTTCATCAGGAAGTCTTGTGTTTACCATTAATAACCAGGGTAGTGCAGGTGTTTATAACATAAGTGTTTCAACCGCTGACGAGGCAGTTGCGGCTGTTGAGAGTTATGTTGGAAATATTGCAGCTAATTCTTCTGCATATGCGACCTTAGAGGTCACAGGAAAACAGGACAACTCTGAAAAGGGAACTATCAAGGTTAAGATTAATTATGAAGACTCGGAAGGCAATAAGGGAGAGATAGAACAGGATGTTCCTTGCCTTGTAGGAGTCGATGCAACAAGTGAAGATGATTATGAGGATTACGATGATGAATATGATGATGAAGACGAAGAGATTCCATGGTGGGTATGGCTTATTGTTGGATTAGTTGCAGCTGCTATTATTATTGCTGTAATCGTTATAGTTGTTAAGAAGAGAAAAGCAAAGATTCAGAAGCTTATGGAAGAAGAGGATGAATCAGAACTGTTTAGTGATGAAAAGTCTGAATCGGACAAGACTGCTGAAGATGATAATAAGAGTGATTCAGAAAATGATTCCGATGAGACTGTGAAATCCAACGGAGAGGAAACCGAAATTATTCCTGAAGAAGAAACGGAAGTAATTGATGATGAGGATATTCCTACTGTTGATTTGAATGATTATACAAGAGGTTGAGTAATACATGAGATTATCTGATATTTTGGGTATGAGCCTGTCGAATCTGTGGAGACGAAAGATACGATCTTTTTTGACGGTTTTAGGTGTAATAATCGGTACAGCATCCATAGTTGTAATGCTTTCATTGGGACTTGGACTTAAGCAGGCTACAATGGCAGAAGTTAATTCCGCAGGAGGACTTACAGAGATATTTGTAACCTCTGAAGCGGATTATGGTGATGGTGAATTGTTGTTAGATGACAACACCATATCGAAGATTATGGAGATTGAGAATGTTAAAAGCATTGAGCCACAGCTTAATTTTACTATGCCGATAATGGCAGGAAAATATGAGTCTGATGAAGTTACAATTATCGGTGTGACACAGGAGTATCTTAAAGATATAGAATTAGAGGCTGGAGAGTTGCCTACATCAAAAGCTGATGGTGATCTTACACTGCTTTTTGGTAATCAGGTTCTTAATGAATCTTTTTATGAATCAGCTACCGGCATTTACCCATATTATGAAAAAGATGAGGTGCCACAAGTTGACCTGTTAAGAAGTGCTGTTTTTGGAGGAATAACCAAAGAGGAAGCTGATACAGACAGTGATACGGATAGTGAAGACTCCACCACGATGGTAAAGAATGACGTTGATCCGGCTTTTTCAGATGCAGATGACTTTGAAAGTGAGTTTTCTGATGGCAATGACTTTGATTCATCTGATGATAGTGATTCATCATCAGATAATGATGATTCCGATACAACTGAAGATAATAAGCAGACAATAACCAATCCTTTAGACGATTTGGTGGATGGGGATTTCGAGTTTGATGGTGGTAACAGTGGTAGTGCATCAGTGTTTACATCAGATGTTAAGCGAGTGCCTGTTAAGGTGTCGGGAATTACAGTTGGTTCCGAATCAGATTATTCTGATTTTTCATATAACTGCTATGCAGATATGGATTGTCTTAAGGCATTTATCAAGAAAAATTATGGATTAAATGATGTTATACCGGAGCAGCCTGTTGATAAGAACGGCAAGCCATACAAAGATCTGAAATATTCTCAGTTGGTAGTCAATGTAGATGGTTCCGAGAATGTCGAGGATGTACTTCAGACAATTCAGGAGATGGGATATCGTGGAGATGCCAACAAAGAGTGGATTGAAGAGACAGAAAAGCAATTTATGATTATTGAAGCCGGACTTGGTGGAATAGGTGCTGTTGCCATGTTGGTTGCAGCAATCAGTATTGCAAATACTATGACAATGTCTATTTATGAGCGTACCAAGGAAATCGGTGTTATGAAGGTTCTTGGATGCAGTCTCGGTAACATCAGATCAATGTTTTTATCGGAAGCAGCATTTATTGGTTTTATTGGTGGAGTAGCCGGAATTATTTTGAGCTTTATACTATCAATAATTGTAAATCATTTTATTGCGCCGACTATTATGGAAGATAATGGTTTTGATGCAAGTTTGAAAATTTCCGTAATACCGTTATGGCTGATATTGGCGGCAATAGGTTTTTCAACAGTAATTGGTATGCTTGCCGGATTCTTCCCGGCACAGAGAGCGACTAAGTTGAGTCCTCTTGCAGCCATAAGAAATGAGTAGATTTTTATATTTAGAATCGGACATTGAGAAACGAGATTCAAAAGTTAAAGGCAATTGTGAAACGTATGGCTGGTAGCAAACGTTTAGCAATTGCCTTTTGTGAAGTTTATGTAATTGCTATTTGATTCAAACAGCTTTTCTTGTGGCAAAGTCAATCTGCTGTACAAGTCCTGCTGACCCGGTTGATTCATGCAAGAAGAAACCGGATTGTCTGACGACTGCCTGTGTGTCGTTTGTTTCAAGAGATTTGTGAGAAAATTCTGTGTTTGCTGCACCTAAATATATGGCACCGATATCGGAGTTTTTAAGTCCGGTCAAAATATCATTGCCAAGTGAGTCTTTACGCCATACTTTAAGGCTGTCATACATGGAATCATTTTCATCGATCCAGCCGTTGCCGTCCTCATCAAATTCTGCAAGCTCAGCAAAACCGTTTCCTGTTGTTGCGCCGAATAATTCTTTGCCATTGTCTATCGTGCCGTTACTATCACGATCAAGGGCTAAAAAAGCATTGCCTGCGGTAAGCTGTGAAATCTCTTCTTCTTTTCCGTCGCCGTCGATATCGAAGAACCATTTCTGGTCACTGATTGTTTCCGGTGCATCATCAAGATTAAATACAAGTGGATCAGTGAGCATAAAAGGAAGTCCTTCCGATATAGTTGATACGGATTCGGTAAAAGACCTGCTCATTGCAAGTGACATATTAAAATTAATTGTTCTTCCGTCTGTGGTAGTCACTTTCCCGACAGTATTAAACGTAGTATATTCTGATTCAGATACCGTGATCGAATTTTCTTGTCTGGTCCATAAAATGCCGGGCTGACCTATACGTGTACTAAGATCTAAGTTTGAGTGCTTCTTAGATGAAGGGTCATGATTGTTAATACCCAGGAGCTGTTGTTTGATCCGTTCCATGAATTCCTCAATTTTTTGAATCAGTTGTTCGTGGAAATCCTGAATCGTATTTCTGACACTTATAATTCCGGTTGGACTTGTGTAGAAGTTTGAGTAAAGGTCCGAACCTAAATACTCCGGTTCTTCCTCAGATGGCTGGAAAGTATCGTAACTTTCACTGTTTTCATAGCTGCAGTTTCCTGTAAAGCTTTCGAATCTCATGTAGTTATAAGCAAAGCTTCCATAGGAAACGGTTGCCGATTCCTTCGGCACTGAGTAAGACATCTTCCTTGATGCCTGTGTAGTGTTTGCGTGGAACCTTCCGGAATCCACGGAAACGATGCTTGTGTCGATCTTCATACGTCTCACCCATCCTTTCAATTGTAGATTCCAGTCTAACCTGATATATATTTCGGAATAAAAGGGGGATTTGTAAAGAACATTTTTTGAAATCATGTTGCGAAACTCTTCTTTTGTGTTGCTTCGTAAATATTATCCAGTTACATAACAGGCACGCTCTCGCTGCTCGTCGCACGCAACGGTACTAAATTCGCATATCAATGCTCATTACCAAGTAGGTGCATGACACTAGAACTCACTATGTTCGTTAAGTGTCATTGGAAGTACCGGCGGCTCCAAAGCACCTGATTATGTAATCTGTATAATATTTACGGAGCACTATACAATATTGGTGAGTTTCGCAATAGTATTAATAAAATGATTAGGAGATTAATTTAATAGGAAATAATAAAGGATGGAAGGTATGAAAAAATGTTCTTTACATAAATAGGGAAAACAAGTATAATGTGCAAGGTGCAAAAAAGGAAAAGAGTGTCGCAAACGTGAAGTTCTGTGAATAGTAACGTCACTTAGACACTGTAGATTAAGAGGTTTATGCTGTATGTATAAGTTGATTAAAACGGATGGAAATGCAAAGCGTGCGGTGTTTGAAACTGTACATGGTACTGTTCAGACTCCTGTGTTTATGAATGTCGGAACAGCGGCTGCAATCAAGGGTGCTGTTGCAACTACTGATTTACAGGAAATCGGAACACAGATTGAGTTATCCAATACATATCATCTACATGTAAGGCCTGGAGATAAGATTGTTAAGAAGCTGGGTGGACTTCACAAGTTTATGAATTGGGACAAACCGATTCTTACGGATTCTGGTGGATTTCAGGTGTTTTCTCTTGCTGGTCTCAGAAAAATCAAAGAGGAAGGTGTAACATTTAATTCTCATGTAGACGGAAGAAAAATATTCATGGGGCCTGAGGAGAGTATGCAGATACAGTCTAATCTGGCATCTACAATAGCTATGGCTTTTGATGAATGTCCTTCAAGCACGGCAGAGAGAAGTTATATTGAGGCTTCTGTTGACAGGACTACGAGATGGCTTCATCGCTGTAAGACTGAGATGGCAAGACTCAATTCTTTAGAGGATACTATCAATAAGAACCAGATGCTTTTTGGAATTAATCAGGGAGCTATTTTCTCTGATATAAGAATACGCCATGCGAAAGAGATATCTGAGCTTGATCTTGATGGATATGCAATCGGAGGACTAGCTGTTGGTGAATCGCATGAGGAGATGTATCATATTATAGAAGAGACTGTGCCATATCTTCCAAAGGATAAGCCAACATATCTTATGGGCGTTGGAACTCCGGCTAATATAATCGAAGCAGTTGACAGGGGTGTTGATTTCTTTGATTGTGTGTATCCGAGCCGTAACGGAAGACATGGACATGTCTATACAAATAAGGGAAAACTCAATCTGTTCAATGCAAAATATGAGCTGGATGACAGACCTATTTCTGAGGAATGTAATTGTCCTGCATGCAGGAATTATTCAAGAGCATATATCCGGCATTTACTTAAGGCGAAAGAAATGCTTGGAATGAGACTTTGTGTCTTGCATAATTTGCATTTTTATAATAATATGATGAGTGAGATTCGAGCCGCTATTGAAGAGGAACGCTTCAAAGAGTATAAAAAGATGAGACTCGAAGGGTTCTTACAAGGCGAGGAATAAGAATTTTAGATAAAAATAAAAAGGAGTAATATATTATGTTAACAATGTTTTTGACAAGTGGTTCGCAGGCAACAGGTGGCTCTATGATAATGACGGTTGTAATGATTGCAGCATGGATTGGAGTTTTATACCTGATTATGATTAGACCGCAGAAGAAGCAGCAGAAGGAGATGGATGCACTTCGCGATTCTGTTAAGCCGGGAGACAATATTATGACCACCGGAGGTTTTTACGGAGTGGTTCTTGATGTGGTTGACGATACTGTTATCGTAGAGTTTGGTAATAACAAGAACTGTCGTATTCCGATGCATAAGAACGCAATTGCTGAGGTCGAGAAAGAAGAAGCAGAGGAAAAGAACGAAGGAAAGTAATCGTTGTATGCTAAGGGCAGGACTTTTGGTTCTGTCCTTTTTTGTGTTTGATAAAATTATGGAAAATATTGACATTGGGGGATGTGTAAATAACTAATGATGCTACTAAATGTTACAAGACAAGAGCATATTTGGTAAATTGATAAAAGAATTAAATATAAATTAATCGAAAGGGATTGCGATGAATATTGTTAAAAGATTTTTGGTTTGTTTTTTGACAACATTAATTATTGTGCTTTTAACCGGTTGCAAAGACGGTGGGCAATCGGAAATAGAATATGATTATGAAGAAAAAGTAATTGTTGAAGGATGGATGCAAGGGTTTATTCAACATCTTAGTATAAATAGTGAAACTCTTTTTTTTACAACATTTTATATGAGTGGCGAGCAAAATGGTGAAGAGAGTAGTTATAATGGACTATATGGTATTAGCGACAATGATGAAAAACCGGTGGAGATACCTCATGGATTAGATGAGGAATATCAACACGTAATAGTGTCTGATATTATGTGTGACAATGAAATGATTTCCTTGTGGTTGTCTACATGTGATCAAGATGAATATGAGCCTGTAAATGTGTTGGTTCAAATGGATTTGGATTATAACATAATTAATAAAGTTGATTTAAACAAGTCTTTAAATGAAGAAAATATATATAAGGTTTTACACTCATCAAATGGTTATTATATCTGTATGGGAAAGAACAAATTATATATCATCGATAAGAATATGGAGTTGGCAAATACTCTTGAATTGGATGGAAATGCAGTCGGTATAGCATTTACTAATGAGGAAAAGGTGCTGTGTCTTATAAGCAATAATGATGATATGAAAAGTCTGATCTTTGATTTAGACAAGATGAGCGTTGAAAAGGAAATTCCTATCAAGTCATGTTATGCTGATTGTTTATATGGTATTATTTCCGGTAATAGTTATGATTTCAATTATAGAACAGATGAGGGAATTTACGGATATAGTATTGATGAACAGAAATCAATGTGTATATTTAGTTTTGACAGATTTGGAATAAGTGGAGAAGAAATAAGGGATGTATTATGTGATGATACAGGTGATATTATTTTTAGTATCAATTCAGATGAAGGATCACAAATTGTAAGATACACCAGAAATGACAATCCCAAAAAGAAGACAAAAATTATACTTGGTGTATTGCAGGCTGATTCACAAATTAGAAAAGCAGTGCAGTATTTTAATAAGAATGATGCTGAGTATAATATCGAAATAAAAGAATATTATAATGAAGACGAGGGAGATACTCCTGATGATGCAATAAGAAAACTAAATGAAGATATTGCAAAAGGAACGGTGCCAGATATTTTAGATTTGAGTCTTTTGTCTTATAGATATGAGGCAAAAGGTTTGTATGAAGATTTAACAAATTATATAGACAGTTCTGAAAAACCAGATGAGGGTGTTTATTTTGAAAATGCAATTGAAGCATTGAAGAAAAATGATAAATTATACACAGTTTCACCGGGTTTTGGCATTATGACACTGGTTTGTAAAAAAAGTGAATGTGAAGCTTATGAAAATTTGAATATTGAAGAATTAGAAAAAATAAGTAATGAGATGACAGGTAATAATGTTCTTTTGGTGTCAGGATCAAAAGAAGAATTATTATCTATACTGTTAGACGGAAGCATGGACGATTTTTATGATTGGGAAACAGGGATGTGTCAATTTGATTCAGAAGAATTTAAAAAGCTTCTTGAATATTGTGATGAAATGGAATACGACAATTATCATGATGCAAATAAAATCGAATTAATACAACAAAATACAATGCCGTTAATTCCGGGAATCAGCCTGATTCCTGGAGATGTTGCTGAGTACAGAAAAATCCTTGGAGAAGAAATACAATATGTAGGATATCCAAATAAAGATGGATCGAATAATTATTTTGTGTTTGAAAATCAGATAGGTATATATTCAAATTCAAAGCAAAAAGAAGGAGCCTGGAAATTTATTGAAATGATTCTGTCATATGATTATCAAAAGCACTTTGTGGATATATATAGCGATGATGCATTGATTCCATTGAGGAAAGATTGCTATAATGAAGTGTTAGATAGTATGATGAAATCAAAAGAAATACAATTGTCGGCTGAAGAAAAGGTAGATTTTGATAAACTCTTAGATTCAACCCGAAAGAGTAGTTCTTATGATATAGTAATGTTACAGATAATAAATGAAGAAGCACAGGAGTTCTTTAATAAGAAAAGATCTGTAGATGAAACAGTCAAGCTCATTCAGACAAGATGTGAAACCTATATGAATGAAACAAGATAAATTTCAAAGAAAAAGCGTAAATTAGGACTAGATTTTTCTTCAATATATGACAAAATATATCCATTTGTGATGTTTTATTCTAAGAATGCTATAGCAGAGGTTGAGCGTGAAGAAGCAGAGGAAAAGAACGAAGGAAAGTAATCGTTGTATGCTAAGGACAGAGTTTGGGCTCTGTCCTTTTTGCATTTATTTACACAAACATTAACATATACATAGGCAGGGTTATCTTTTTGTCATCTTGACCTACATTTTGAGTAGACATTTTATAACCGAATGGGATGTTGCTCTTTTCTAAAATGTTATATAGAGAGTTGGCACGTTTCTTACCTGCTTTGATTTCTATTGGAAGAAAACCGTTTTCACTTGGTATTATGAATTCAAGTTCAGCGGTGCTTTTGACATCTTTGTAGAAATAGATGTCTTTATGACCGTTTTTGCTAAGCATATCAGCGGCTAAGGCTTCGTATAGACCACCTTTTGCAGTACCGATGATTATATTTAAACCTGTTTCTTCTAAATCTGTATCTTCTAATATTGCTTTTTTCAGGCTGTAATCATATGAAGCAATAAGAAGTCCGATGTCAGTAGGATATAGGCGGAAATTTGTTTCATCGACAAAGTTTTCTAAAGGAAATTCAATTCGTTTTACATTGAATACCTGAGTGACATAGAAAGAATTTTTAAGCCAGTCTACACTGTTGCCAAATTTGTTTGCAGTTCCCTTGCTTTCTACTATACTGTATTGAAACTTATGATTATCTTTATTCAATTGTCCGGGAATTGAACGATAACATTTTTCGGCTTTAATTTTATCGTGAGCAGGGGCATAGTGAGCAATGTCCATTATATAATCTCTGTATAATCTTTTTTGAACAGAGTCAGCAGCGGATAAATCACCTGTTTCTAAGTATGCGTTGATTACTTCCGGCATACCGCCAAGAATCATATATTTTTTTAAATATGACATCATTTTTTCGTGTATAGAAGAATTGACTTTGGTTCTTTTTTCAAAGCTTTTTTTTAATTCGGAGATGACAGAACTATCCATTCTGATAGCCCATAAGAATTCTTCAAAATCAAGAGAGTGCATATCGATATATTCTACGTTGCCAACAGGATAAGAACCTTGGAACTTATAATTTAAGCCAAGCATAGAACCTGTTGCAATGACATCATAGCGCTTGTCAGCGTTCCAAAATTTTAGGGAGGTGACGGCGTTGGGGCAATCCTGTATTTCGTCTAAAAAAATAAGTGTTTTGTGAGGAATCAGTTTGCCATAGCCTATGTCTGCAGATATGTTCGTTAGTAATGTGTCGGAATCAAGATTTCCATCGAAAATTTTTGAAGCATCCGGTCTTTCTGCAAAATTGATTTCTACTACAGACTCGTAGTTTTTGTTACCAAATGAACGTATAGAATATGTTTTGCCGACCTGTCTTGCACCGAACACCATTAGACTTTTGTGATTTTTTGAGTTTTTCCATTTGAGTAGGGAATTTTCTATTTTTCGTTGTAACATATATTCACCATCTTTCAAATAGTTATAGTTTCTGCTTCGCGTTTATTATTATATTCACATAATAATGAATAAAAACAGGTAAGTCAATACTCAACTACCGAAAAATATTGATTCGCGAATATTTAACTACCGAAAAATATTGATTCATGAATATTTAACTACCGAAAAATATTGATGCGATTTTTAAATGGACGATTTTACAAGGGTTTTGGGTACTTTCAAGTTACACTGCATAACCTCCGGAATTCTTGATGTTAAGACCTAATATGTGAACCTCTCTGTCCTTGGCGTAGCATGAAAGTTCGGTTCCTGCAATAACAGAAATATCACCTATTTTCCTGGCGTGCGCGATAGCACGACCGATTCCTTTGACTGTATCATGGTCGGTAAGTGCAATATAAGAAAGACCTGCTTCTTTGGCAAGTTCTACAACCTCCTATCAATGCAAATATTATATAGGCTAATGTGTGGTTTGTCGACTTGACATCATTTATCAAATCTTGTATAATGTGAATGGTTAGTTACTCAAGTAACTAACTAAGTGACACTGGAAAAATGTAAAAAATAATAAGTATATCGCAATTGATGGAAACAGGAGGATATGTATGGATATAGATGAGACATCCTTAACCCCTATTTTTTTACAGGTTGCAGAATGGTTGGAGGAAGAAATACTTCGGGATCATATTTTAGAAGAAGAGCAGGTTCCATCAACCAATCAGTTTGCTATTTTATACAAGATCAATCCTGCTACGGCAAGAAAGGGTTTTACTTTGCTAGTAGATGAAGGGATTCTTTACAAAAAACGTGGCATTGGAATGTTTGTGGCAACAGGTGCAAAGGACAAGATTCTTAAGAAGGCAAAGAATAGGTTTGTAAATGAATATCTGCATAAATTGTTGGAAGAAGCCGGACGACTTAATATTAGAAAAGATGAATTGATTCAGATGATAGGAGAAGAATGGGATTGCGTATGGGAGGAAGCAAAATGATAGCAATAGAATGTAAAAATGTGATAAAAAAGTTTGGAAATGAGACGGTTCTTGATCATGTTTCATTTCAATTTGAAGCGGGTAATATTTATGCGCTTTTAGGGAGAAACGGAGCTGGAAAGACAACGCTAATGAACTGCATTTGTACAAAGTATTTGCCGGATCAAGGAGAAGTTAAGGTTTTGGAGGAAGTCGCATACGAAAATGAAAAGGTGCTTCGACAGATATGTTTCATGAGACCAGCTATGAAAAGTCAAGTATAAATTAGCAAAAAATTTCTTTTTCATATCGATGGTAAAAAAGGGTAACTTTAATAGAGCTCCCTAAAGGTGCT